>CAIMZW010000050.1 GCA_903846075.1 uncultured Actinomycetes bacterium | reverse complement strand
CTTCAAGCGCAACAGTTACGCAAGTTCCAGGAACTGGCTCGGTATGCCTGGAGGTAAAGAGTCCGGTGGGATCGGGCAAGCTGGTGATTCCAGAGTCATTCATATCGAAACAACCAACTTCATCGCTGGCACCAAAGCGATTCTTCATGGCGCGAATCAACCGAAGTCTGGAGTGACGATCTCCTTCAAAGTTGAGAACCACATCAACTAAGTGTTCGAGCAAACGTGGACCAGCGATCGACCCATCTATCGTTACATGTCCAACTAAAACTAAAGTGATGGAACGTTCTTTGGCGATCCGAATTAGAGCTGCGGCAATTTCGCGAACTTGAGTAACTCCGCCAGGGGAACCTTCGACCGCACTGCTGGTAATTGTTTGGATGGAATCAATGACGAGTAACTGTGGTTGCACAGCATCGATGTGGGCAATGACGGCACCAAGGTCATTTTCAGAAGCCAACCAGAGTTGTGGATCTATGGCATTTAAACGTTGGGCGCGAAGGCGAACTTGAGATGCTGATTCTTCACCGCTGATGTAAAGGGCGACTAAATTTTTGCGGGCACTTTCGGCAGCGACGCTCAACAACAACGTTGATTTTCCAACTCCTGGCTCGCCGGCCAAAAGAATTGCCGCGCCGGGAACTAGCCCACCACCGAGAACTCGATCTAGTTCACTGACGCCGCTGGAGCGAGCTTTTGCGCTTTCTAGGTTTACTTCCCCGATTGGCAGGGCAGCGCTAGTTACGGAACCTGCTACTAGCGATAGTTTCTTAGGAGCGGATACTTCCTCGACCGTTCCCCACGCCTGACATTCACCGCATCGGCCCACCCATTTATTGGCGGTCCAGCCGCATTCGGTACAGCGGAAGGGGTCTTTTGCCGGGGAGGGAGATTTAACCACGACGAAAGGTTAGCGGTTGGGAGTGTCAAAGCTCCCAGTTGAAATCTCACCCTGTTGACAGTCTATGGACAGCCTGTTAATTTTCGGTGGTCCTACCACGGAACCAATGACGGCTCCGCCATAATTTATGGACACAAGAAAGTAAGGAGAATAATGATAAAAGAGAAGCTTCTTCCCCATCGATCGTATGGAACCGCAGCGCTTTCTATCCTCGCTGCTAGTTCAGTACTCGTTACGATGCTCACGCCAATCTCAGCGCACGCTGCCTCGAATGCCTCGGCACTGGCTGCCTCAAGCTACAGCAGCAAGATATGCACCCCCAAGGATCCAGCCGCCGTGGCAAAGATTCCGGGTTCCGTTGCCGGATTCACGGGATATGTAAGCGCACCAGGGAATTGGTTAGCTCTGCCTAAGACATCTCCCCTTACTGGAAAGCGCATTGCGCTTACTGTGATGGGTCTGGGCCAACCGTTCTTCTTAGCGGTTGCGAATCATTGGAAAGATTTGGCAAAGAAGTACAAATTCACGTTAAAAATTTATGACGGAAAATTCGACGCGGGAACGGTCCAGCAAAATGTGGACAACATCATCGCCGATAAGCCTGATGCAATTGCTTTTGCACCGCTAGATAGTGACGCATCAGTTCCTCAAATCCAGAAATTTTTAGCAGCCAAAATCCCTGTTGTAACGTACAACGTACAACCAAGAAAAGTTCTGACCCCTAGAGTCTTTGCAAATGACTTTCTAGGTAGTCGTTCGACTGGTTGCAACGCAGGCGCCTACTTCAACGCTAAATTTCCTGGGGTTGCGGCCAAAATCGGAATAGTTGACCTTCCAAATCTCCCACAAGTAGCAGATCGCAAGAACGGATTCCTCTACGGATTCCTTTCCCAAGTCCCTGGTGCTGTGGTAGTTCAATCGGTCAACGGTGGTGGAGTAATCGACAAGGCTCTACCTGCAGCTTCCGATTTGCTTCAAGCTCATCCTGAAGTAAACGTCATTTTTGGAATCAATGATGACTCTTCTCTAGGAACAGTTGCTGCC
Source organism: uncultured Actinomycetes bacterium (assembly GCA_903846075.1). Taxonomy (GTDB): domain Bacteria; phylum Actinomycetota; class Actinomycetes; order Nanopelagicales; family Nanopelagicaceae; genus CAIMZW01. The sequence continues at coordinate 7,482 of CAIMZW010000050.1, read as the reverse complement.
CTAAAGGCTATTGGTAAGTACAACGCTGATTGGGGCGTGCTCGCCGCGGTCGATGGTTCAGGTCCAGGCATGGCTGATATGGGAGATGTGAATTCTCCTTATAAGGCCGAATCAGGATATCCACCAGGGGATTTTGCTTTCGCAGCATTTAACCTTCTAGGTGCCACTGTCCAAAAGAAGACTACAAAGTCCACTCAGATTGCATTGGGGTATCCTCCAATCAATCCTTCGCCTGCGGGTATCAGCGCTTGGCTCAAGGCTCAATACCCAACGAAGTAAAGGAATAACGAAATGGTTGCATCGGCAAAGTTGGTCTCTTCGCCTATGCAACCATTTCTTCAAGTTGTTGAAATTTCGAAGATGTTTCCAGGTGTTCAAGCCCTAGATGCGGTAAACGTCGATATTTTTCCAGGCGAAGTTCATTGTTGGATCGGTGAAAATGGTGCCGGTAAGTCCACTTTGGTAAAAATTCTGGCCGGCAGCATGACCCCAAGTTCGGGGCAAATCCGTATCTCGGATGAAATTCAAGATATCTCCAGTCCGCATCATGCCCAACAATTAGGGCTTAGTTTTATTTTTCAAGAATTGAGTGTTGTTAATGGATTGTCCGTAGCTGACAACATTCTGCTAGGTAATGAATTGTCTCGCGGTCCGTTAGTTCTACCTAAAGCAAGTTTTGTTCGTGCGAAAGAATTACTAATGAGAATTGGATTTGGCTCTTTGGATCCAAATCGAAAAGTTGGTCAACTTTCAACCGCCGAGAAACAAGCAGTTATGGTGGCGCGGGCCTTGAATATTGATGCAAAGGTGATATTTATGGATGAAACCACCTCAACCTTGGATCGCGATGAAGTTGAGAATCTATTTTCAGTTATTAGAACCTTAAAATCCGAAGGTAGAAGTATTGTTTTCATCTCACATCGACTGAACGAAGTTGAAAAGATTGCCGATCGTATAACGATCTTCAAAGATGGGGGCATTGTCGGAACGTACAATTCCGGTGAATTGTCGATCAATGGGATGATTCGAAAGATGGTTGGGCGGGATATAGAACACACCTTTCCCACAAAGAATCGTACTTTCGGGAAATCTGTTTTGGAAGTTAAAAATATATCTACTGCCAAAATATCAAATGTGAATTTGGCTTTTCAATCCGGCAAAATCACTGGGATTGCCGGGCTGGTGGGTTCTGGCAGAACTGAATTAATGAGTGCCCTCTTCGGGCTTGATCGCCTGACGGCAGGATCAATATCGATGGGAGGAGAATTACAACGATTCCGCAATTGTCGAGATGCCATTCGCGCCGGAATAGGACTCGTGCCGGAAGATCGGCGAGGTCAAGGAATCATTGGGCTACGTTCAGTGGAAGAGAACATTTCAATTACATGGGCGATTGGAAAGCCTTTAAGAAGTTGGAAGCGAGATTCTGTCGTTTTGGCAAAAAAATTCATATCTGGACTTAGCATCAAAACTCCAAGTATGGGAAAACAAGTGGGCCAACTATCTGGAGGCAATCAACAGAAATGTGTTGTCGCACGTTGGTTAGCGGTGGCTCCGGGGATCCTATTATTGGATGAACCAACACGGGGAATCGATGTGGGAGCAAAAGCGGAGATGTATCAAATTATTGATCAACTTGCGCGCGAGGGTATGGCAGTAGTCATTGTTTCTTCTGATTTACCCGAACTTCTAGGACTTGCAGACGAAATTGCAGTGATGAGAGAAGGGCTTTTTATGGGCATGCTCGGAGGAGATTCCTCAGAAGAAGAAGTAATGAGCCTTGCAATGGGAGAAGTAAAGTGAAAAGAACAAACATGCTAAGTATTGTTTTTCGCAAATTGCGTTCGTGGGGCCGCGTCATGCGAGGCAATCAGCTGATGGCCTCCTTATTCATTCTATTTGTTCTCATGCTGTTTTTCACAATGACAAGTTCGCGATTCCTAACTTGGGATAATATGCAAAATGTAACTCGATCAACTTCATCGGTTGTGATAGTTGGCAGCGCCGTTACGTTGGTGATGATCGCTCGAGGACTCGATTTATCCGTTGGAAGCCTCCTCGCCGCATCGGGCGTATTAGCAGCATCTATCGCCTCGCATGGAACTAATCTTTGGCTCTCCTATTTAGCAGCGATAGCATTAGGTGCACTTTTTGGTGCTTTAAATGGCACCTTGGTAGTTGGCTTTAAAGTAACTCCAATTATCGCCACCTTGGGTACCCTAAATATCGCCCGCGGTATGGCTTATTTGGTGACACCAAGTGCAATTCTGGTTGGCCTTCCCTCCAACTGGAGTGATTTAGGTACAGGAAGCTTTTTTCAGATTCCCTACCCAGTAATAATTGCAGTTGTTATTGCCTTATTCTTCGGCTGGCTCCTCGGGCGAACCGTTTTTGGCCGCCACGTATATGCAATCGGAGGCAATGAAGAGACAGCGCGACTTTCAGGCGTCAACATTCGAAAGGTCATCTTCCTTTTATATTTAATGAGCGGGCTTGCCACCGGCATCGCAGCTGTAGTTCTAACGTCACGCCTTGGCAGTGGCGACCCAAATATTGGAGTCGGATTTGAATTTCAGGTAATTGTGGCTGTAATTCTCGGCGGCACTTCGCTCGCGGGAGGCGAAGGACGAATTGCAGGAACGATCGTTGGGGCACTCATTGTTGGGTTCTTGGGAAATGGACTAAATTTGATTGGCGTCGAACCTTTTTGGCAGTATGTCGCCCAGGGTGTGGCTCTAATAGCGGCCGTAATTTTGGATCGTTTTACCAGGCGCGAAAGATCTGAAGCCAGTGTTAGAAGAGAAGTTAATTCGAAAGACAACTTCGACAAGACTGAGGATCCAAAATCAATTGGCAATAGTGCATCCCATCAAGGGGAGATCTCATGAGCAGAACTGTTGCCGAGGGTTTAGATCATCCCGAGTGTGTCGTCTGGGATCCAAAGGGGTTCCTACTTGCCGGAGGTGAAGCGGGTCAGTTGTACCGAATTGATCTTTCAGATGGCAGTCACCGAATTATTGCCGATACCAAAGGTTGGATTTTAGGGATTGCGTTAGACGGCGATGGGAATGCCTACCTCTGCGATCCGACAAACCGGTGCCTATTTAAGGCGACCCCCGAAGGGGAGTTGTCTAAGCTTTCCGAAGGCACAACAGAATTGCCAATGACCACTCCCAATTATTCAGTTTTCGACGCCCAAGGCAATCTGTATGTCTCTGATTCTGGCGATTGGTTAGGTGCGACGGGGCGCATTTACCGAATTTCACCGAAGGGTGAGACCATAATTTGGTCTCACGACGTGCCACATTTTGCGAATGGTTTAGCTTTGAATTCTTCTGAAACCTATCTCTACGTGGTCGAATCCACTTTGCCAGGAATCACCAGGATTCCGATTCTTAGCGATGGAAGTGCTGGGGAAGCGGAGCTGGTTGTAAAAATGCCTTTGACGGTTCCGGACGGAATTGCGTTTGATGAAATTGGCAATTTATATATCGGCTGCTATCGACCAGATCGAATTTATAAGTTCGACATTACAGACGGATTGACTATTATTGCGGATGATTTTCAAGGTACATCAATCGGTGCGCCGACGAATGTTGCATTTGGCGGATCCCATTTACGTACTCTTTTTATTGCGAGTCTGGCCAGGTGGCATATCGGTGCAATTGAGGTCGACGTGCCGGGTCAACCACTTAACCGTCCTGCACCAATAGCAGTCAAGGAATAGGTGATACTTCATGGCTGATGAACCAGACCTCTTTGCACAGGTGGTTACCGTTGGAACTGTCGGAGTAATAATGGCTCAAATTCAAGAAATAATTATTGAACGCCACCTGCTCCCCGGCGACAAGTTGCCTCCCGAAAGAGACTTGGCGCTCACCATGTCTGTGGGCCGAAATGTGCTTAGAGAAGCGATCGGTAGATTGTGTCAAAAAGGTTTGTTGGTCACTAGGTCTGGAAGGGGAACCTTTGTGGCCGAGCCTTCTCTGGAAGGCTTGAAAGAATCATTGGAATTATTGCTACGAATGAATCAAATTAATCTAATCGAACTGTGTGATGTCCGTCTTCTTATCGAGCCGAAACAAGCCTCTCTCGCAGCGAAAAATGCCAATAAATTAAATACGGCTCCTCTAATGTCTGCGTTCAAGATGCTTCGCACGGCCGCACATGATGCTAACGAACACGTTCTCGCTGACCTAGCTTTCCACAACGCAATAGCGGATCTAGCCCACCATTCTTTGTTTAAAGCGATCGTCGCTGTAGTTCAAGAGCCAGTCACTCGAGGTATGGTCGTAGGTACTAAAGTGCCAAGAGCAATAGATGCCTCCGACGAGCAGCATGAAAAAATTCTGAAAGCCATTTTGGCTGGTCATGTGACAAAAGCCGAAGCCGCAATGCGGGAACATATCGGGTTTGTACGCGAATATTTGAGTCTCCATGGCGGAATTCGGACGCAATTAAACGACCGCTCATCATGACAACTAAGCAGGTCCTTCCATATTCCTCAGAGTTAGTTTGCCTCTCTAGTAGCGGATTAGAAGTTTTGATTAATCCGGAACGAGGCGGGGATATTCTTTCGATTCTTCATAAAGAATCCAGCCAAAATATTTTGTGGAATTCTAGGAAAGCCAAAAAGCAGCGCCCATCACCCGGTCCTATGAACCTTTCGCCAGATTCTTTTTACGATGAATATCCAGGAGGAATTCAAGAACTCTTTCCTAATACTGCAGAAAGCACGCTCATTATGGGCGCCGAACTACCCTTTCACGGTGAAGCCTGTCGAGTTTCCTGGAACTTGGACGAGTTAGATAGAGAAGAAAATAATGAACTTAAATTGAGTACTGTCCTTCAAAGATCTCCAATACAAATGATGAAAACAATTTCTGTCGAAAAGGAGGATTCTTCTTTAACCCTTAGATCTAAAGTAAAGAATTTGTCTCTTGCGTCCCTTCCCTATTCTTGGGGGTTTCATCCTGCATTTGGAGAAGCACTGAGCTCGGGAGGATGCACGGTTTATCTACCTTGCGAAGAAATGTTCGTTCACCCTGAAAGTTTCTCAAGCCATCAGAAATATGAACCGCGATCAAAACACTCTTTGAAAATGGTTGGTTCAGTGGGTGAGTATTCAGCAAGAACTGACAAAGATTTTGGCGCAGATCTTCTCTATTTTCGTTGTACCGAAGGCTGGATGATCGCGCGTAACCATATTTCCGGATTGACAATTACGCTCACCTGGGACATCGAAAGAATGCCATTCGTTTGGTTTTGGCAGGAATTTTATGACCCAACTGGATACCCATGGTGGGGGCTTGAGAGCATCATCGGATTAGAAGTTCATTCAAGCGCACCTGCTCAAGAGTTAAAGTCCCTTGCAGATAAGGGGGAAGCTTCAATTCTTGGCCCACATCAAACTCTTGAGGCTCACCTAACTTTAGGAATCACTTTTACTGACATTTCTAAAAGACCTGTTGGCGTAAATGCTAAGGGCTTTCCAATTCTCGAGGGAGACGATTATGAATAACGTACGTCGATTCGAAAATCTAACGGCGATCGTGACCGGTGCGGGTTCGGGTATCGGCCAAGCGACTGCCATACGCCTGGCAGGCGAAGGGGCTAAAGTCGCGATTTTCGATGTAGATGAAAAAAGTGCTGCTCAAGTCAGAGATGAGATTGTGGAAAAAGGTGGAACTGCGTTCTCTTTCAAAGTTGATGTGAGCGCGCCCGATCAAGTTCGCACCGCCGTGCAAGAAGTTCAAGAAAGCATTGGAATTCCTCAAGTTTTAGTAAACAACGCCGGCATCCTGCGAGTCGCCGCCATGGAGGACACCACTGATGAGCTTTTCGAAAACATACTTCGCACTAATTTGTTCAGTGTTTTTTATATGACTCGTGAAGTTGCAAAAATACTTCTAGAAAATGAATTACGTGGGAGTGTAGTAAACGTGTCTTCCATTCACGCAGTTGTATCAGAGCCAAACGGTGGCGCTTACACTGCCGCAAAAGGGGGCATCGAGAGTATGTCTCGAACAATGGCTTCCGAATGGGCTCGTCGAAATATTCGAGTGAATTGCGTGCGACCCGGAGCCACGCATACTTCTTTAAGCAAACCCCTTTACACACCTGAAGTCGTTAGAGCGCTCTCAATCAGAGTTCCGATGGGCACAATCGCATACCCTCACCAGATCGCTTCTGGAATCTGTTTTCTCGCCTCTGCAGAAGCCGACTACATAACGGGAACAACCTTGGATATTGATGGTGGGTACATCATGGACGGCAGCTTGCCAGGTCTCGCGTATGAAGAGTGATGTCATCGAGTAGGCGACCATATTTTCATGAGTGTTCAATCAAATGGAAGTGAGTATCAAAATGGATGATAAAGAAAGAGTCGCTGTTATAACTGGCGGTGGACGCGGGATAGGTGCTGCAGCGGGCCTTCGATTTATTAAAGCTGGCTTCCACGTGTATTTTGCGGATTTGAACTTTATACGTGCTCAGCAATTTGTCGAATCCCTAAAAAGTTTTCAATCGCACGCTCATCCCCTTTCTTTGGACGTCACCTCCGACGATTCGGTTATGGAGGCGATTGATATCGTCGGGAAAAAGCATGGTCACATCAACGTTCTTATCAACAATGCGGGTATTACAAATCAGCAGCCGACGGTCGAAACATCAGTATCGGATTGGCAAATGATGATCGACACGCACCTCACTGGTGCATTCCGTTGCTCAAAGGCAGCATTTCCCTTTTTAAAGGGGGCAACAGATGCGTCAATAATCAACGTCTCCTCAATTGCAGGAGCTATGGGGATGCCTATTCGGGCATCGTATTGCGCAGCCAAAGCTGGTCTTGAAGGACTTACTCGTTCGTTGGCCACCGAGTGGTCTAAAGATGGAATTCGAGTAAATGCGGTTGCTCCTGGTTGGGTATTGACTGATTTAATTCAGAAGGATTTGGATAGCGGATTGGTCTCGGAGGAGTTACTTAGTTCTCGGATTAGCTTAAAGCGACTTGGAAAGCCAGATGAAATTGGAGAGGTGATGTTCTTTCTTGCCTCAAATGCTTCTTCTTACATGACTGGGCAAGTACTCAGAGTCGATGGAGGACTCTCGATCGACCTAAATCCCGGGAACGTAAATGCGGTACGCACTAATTCCTAAATTGTTATCGCAATATTTAAAAGTACTATAGATAGAGAAAACGTTTTAACGACCGGCTTGCACGGTGGCGGGATGGATAACAAAGAGTGGAAGTTCATTCTTGCGCCTTGCCTTAGCTAATTCAGCGATGGCAGCCATGCGGTTATCGCAATGAATCTTAAGTTCGGCATATGCCGCCTCGCCCATCAATTTAGTAAGTTCGACCTGGTTGGATACATAGACCGGCTCTCGGCCAACATGAGCCTCGGTATTGCTGGTGCAATACCAATTGAACTCGGCACCGCCATCGCCCCAAGCTAGTCGCTCATACTCTCCGATTACGGT
>CAIMZW010000049.1 GCA_903846075.1 uncultured Actinomycetes bacterium | reverse complement strand
TCCAAGGGTTTTGATATTGAGCAAATTTTGGGTGGCTTTGAAAATCGCCCATTGGTGCTTTCGAGATTGCTGAATCGAATGGAAGATTTACCAGATGCGTGGGGTTTGGTGGATCAATTGGGTGCTGAAGTAAAAAATAATTATTGGAGAGAATTCCGAGTGTTCGGCCGAGGTCAGGATTTCGGTTTCGCAAACGAAGCCGCCCGACATCTTCTAGACAACGGATTTTTCTTGAACGCGCTCGAAATTCTGAGCTTCTATTCTGACAGAGCTTCAAATGTCCCGGATCTGCTATTGATAGAAGAGGCCCTGAATGACTTTGCGATCTCGCAGACTTTGGAATCCGAAGTAAGTAACCACCTTTCGTGGACTCTAAAACATCTCCTCGAAATTCTCCAACGAGGAGATTTTGATCCATTGCGAATTGCAACCCTGGAATGGAAACTCTTACCAGCGCTGGGATATGGCTACAAAGTGGCATCTATCGAGAGGTTGCTAGCTTCGGATCCAGTTTTTTTTATTTCTCTACTATCCATGGTTTATAGATCTGAAAATGACGCCGATGAGCAAGTCGGAGACCTAAATGCATCAAGAAATGTTTTTCAAATCTTGCATGATTGGACTCAGATTCCAGGTAGCAATGGCCCTAATCAACCTGCCGATGCTGAAAAGTTAAAAGAATGGGTTGCAACAACTCGGGAATTGGCTTCTCACGCTCACCGACTTAATGCCGCTGATAGTGTCATAGGACAAGTGCTTGCTCATTCCCCGGCTGGCGAAGATGGAAGTTGGCCAACTCGAGGTGTCCGTGATCTGATCGAAGTTATTGATAGCGAGGCGCTTTGGGATGGTTTTGTTATAGGTATTCGCAATTTGCGTGGAGTTTATAGTAGAAGTATTGAGGAAGGCGGTAGCCAAGAGAGAGCACTGGCAGAAAAGTACGAAAATTGGCGCGCCCAAATAGTGGACCGCTGGCCAGGCGTTGCATCGCTTCTAGCAAGAGTCGCTGATAGTTATAGAGTTGAAAGCTTCAGGGAAGATGAAAGATCGCAACTTTGGCAAGAAGGTTTGGATACATAAATGTATCGAAGGACTAGAAGGGGTTAGGGAATGAGCAACATATATAAGCCGGTCGATTGGAGCATTCAACAGCTCGTTGATGCCGTCAAGGCAGGCACTCTGACACTGCCCGATTTGCAGCGTCCATTCGTCTGGCACCCTTCTAAAGTTCGCGATCTTATGGATTCTCTGTATCGAGGCTACCCCGTGGGAGAGTTGATGTTCTGGAATCGCCCCAGCGAAGGGAAAAGCGGTGCGATTGGCGTTAGCGAGAAGAGCCAGGATTCCAAGCAGCAAATTGTTGATGGACAACAAAGAATTACGAGTTTGTTCGTGATGCTCACCGGCCAAACGGTTATCGATGACGACTACCGCACCAAAAGTATTCGTGTTTCCTTCAATCCATTTACTGAAAGATTCGAAGTCGCCCAACCTGCCTTCGATCGCTCGCCCGAATGGGTAGCTGATATCTCCTCGGTCTTCAAGTCTGCTCTCACTGTATTTGACGCTTATGTTGGGCGCTTGGAAGCGGCACGATCTGAAAAACTTACGGAAGCGCAGCGATCTCAAATACATTTAGCGCTCACCAGGCTCGAGGCGCTGAAAACAATCACCTTCAAAGTAGTTGAACTTCAAGCAACTGTAGAAAAGCCAGTTGTTGCTGACATCTTTGTGCGCATTAATTCAGAAGGCGTCAACCTGACAAGCGCTGATTTCATCTTGACTTGGCTCAGCGTTTTTTGGGAGGAGGGGCGTGATGAACTTGAAGTATTTGCTCGTAACTCGCGGCTCACT
>CAIMZW010000048.1 GCA_903846075.1 uncultured Actinomycetes bacterium | reverse complement strand
GCTCGGTATTCGCCGCTAAATAAGTACTTCCTTTCATCAGTTAATCGGTCCTCGGTAGTGGTTTCCGGGCCCGTTGTCCGTGAACTTCGATCGAAGATCCATTTCCTGGTGCAGAAGGTTTGAGAAATGGAGATGACCCATGGAGGGTCAAGATGTGAAGTTCGCCGTTGCGAAAATCGATAACGGCAAGTTTGGAAAGCGTGAGATCCGGTTTGAAACTGGTCGCCTCGCCCGTCAGGCTGCCGGAACTGCAGTCGTTTATCTAGATGATGAGTCAATGTTGCTTTCGGCAACAACTGCATCAAAAAATCCTAAGGATCAATTCGACTTCTTCCCACTGACCGTGGATGTTGAAGAACGTATGTATGCCGCTGGCAAGATCCCAGGTTCCTTTTTCCGTCGTGAAGGTCGCCCTTCCGAGGAAGCCATTCTTACCTGTCGTTTGATCGACCGTCCGTTGCGTCCAACCTTTATTAAGGGCTTGCGCAATGAGGTCCAGATCGTTGTGACTGTTATGGCACTTCATCCTGATCACATGTACGACGTGATTGCGATCAATGCTGCCTCTATGTCCACCCAGCTTGCTGGCTTGCCATTCTCTGGTCCAATCGGTGGCGTTCGCGTCGCTTTGATCGAGGGTCAATGGGTTGCCTTCCCAAATCATTCCGATTTGGATAATGCTGTCTTTGACATGGTTGTTGCTGGTCGAATTGCTGGCGACGATGTTGCCATCATGATGGTTGAAGCTGAAGCCACCGTAAAGACAATCGACCTCATCAAGGCTGGCGCAACTGCTCCAACTGAAGAGATCGTTGGACAAGGACTTGATGCTGCCAAGCCATTTATTCGCGCTCTCTGCGAAGCACAAATCGAACTTGCCAAGGTTGCTGCAAAGCCAACTGGCGAATTCCCAGTCTTCTTGGATTACCAAGCTGATGCCTTTGAAGCAGTAGATGCAATAGCAAATGCTGATATCGCGAAGGCAATGACAATCCTTGCAAAGGCAGAGCGCGAAACTGCACTCGATGCCATCAGTGCATCTGTTAAGGCAGAGCTTGCTGAATCCTTCGAAGGACGCGAGAAAGAAATTTCCGCAGCCGTTCGTTCCGTAACTAAGAAGGTCGTTCGTCAACGTGTCTTGCGTGACAAGATTCGTATTGATGGTCGAGGACTTCGCGATATCCGTCCATTGACCGCAGAGGTAGAAGTTATTCCTCGCGTTCACGGTTCGGCTATCTTCGAACGAGGCGAGACCCAAATTCTTGGTGTCACTACTTTGAACATGCTCAAGATGGAGCAACAGCTCGACACTTTGAGCCCAGAGAACCACAAGCGCTACATGCACAACTACAACTTCCCACCATATTCTGTTGGTGAGACCGGTCGTGTTGGATCACCTAAGCGTCGCGAAATCGGCCATGGCGCTCTCGCAGAGCGCGCACTGCTTCCAGTTCTTCCATCACGCGAAGAATTTCCTTATGCAATTCGTCAGGTCTCTGAGGCTCTCGGATCCAATGGTTCAACTTCAATGGGCTCAGTTTGCGCATCGACCATGTCGTTGCTCAATGCTGGTGTCCCGCTAAAGGCTGCCGTTGCTGGTATCGCAATGGGTCTGATCTCCGATGATGTTGATGGCAAGGTTGAATACGTTGCCCTCACCGACATTCTTGGTGCTGAAGATGCATTCGGCGATATGGACTTCAAGGTTGCCGGAACAAAAGATTTCGTCACTGCACTTCAACTGGATACCAAGCTTGATGGAATTCCTGCCTCTGTTTTGGCTGGTGCCTTGCACCAAGCAAAAGAAGCTCGTCTTCACATCCTTGATGTCATGAACCAGGCAATTGATGCACCTGATGAGATGAGCCTCTTGGCTCCTCGCATCATCTCTATCAAGGTTCCGGTTGACCTTATCGGTGCAATCATCGGACCTAAGGGCAAGATGATTAACCAGATTCAAGATGAGACTGGCGCAGATATCACCATCGAAGATGATGGAACTATCTACATCGGCGCACTTGAAGGTTCACAAGCTGAAGCCGCAAAGGCAATGATCGATGCCATCGCTAACCCACACATTCCTTCCGTGGGAGAGCGCTTCAATGGAACCGTCGTGAAGCTTGCAACCTTCGGTGCATTCATCTCTCTCGTTCCAGGTAAGGACGGATTGCTCCACATCTCGCAGATTCGCAAGATGCATGGTGGCAAGCGCATTGAAAACCTCGAAGAGGTCATGAAGGTCGGCGACAAGCTCGAGGTGGAAATTGGTGAAATTGATCCAAAGGGCAAGTTCTCCTTGGTTCCAGTTTTCGCTGAAGGAAGCGCACCAGCAGCCGAGTCAGCCGAATAAATAATTGAGCAAGACCACCCTGCCTAGCGGCTTACGGATCGTCACTGAAGAAGTCAGTACGGTTCGTTCCGCTGCGGTAGGGATCTGGGTCAATGTGGGCTCCCGCGATGAGACACCATCGGTCGCGGGAGCTTCACACTTTCTCGAACATTTATTATTTAAAGGCACCAAACGTCGCAACGCCATGGAGATCTCCTCTTCCATTGAGGCAGTAGGCGGGGAAATGAATGCCTTCACCGGCAAGGAATACACCTGTTTTTATGCGCGGGTTATTGATACCGATCTTCCGCTCGCCATCGATGTCGTCTCAGATTTAATAACGTCATCAATCATCAAGTCTGAAGATGTCGATTCTGAACGAAATGTTGTTCTCGAAGAGATCGCTATGCGCGATGATGATCCATCCGATCTCGTTCACGACCTCTTTCTTGAAACCTTTTACGGTGACACGCCATTAGGTCGACCCATTCTTGGAACGATCGACTCGATGAAGTCGATGTCCCGAAATTCAGTATTTAATTACTACAAGAAGCGTTACCAACCTGAAGATTTAGTAGTGGCAGTGGCTGGGAATGTAAAGCATAAGAATGTGGCAAAAATGGTGGAACAAGCCCTTTCGAAAGATAGTTTTCTTGATGTTCCCGATAAAGAATTTCATACCCGCGCAGCATCAAAATCAAAAGTAAATGGCCACCACAAAGTGGGCATCATCGAGAGAAAATCCGAACAAGCGCATCTTCTGATGGGAGTCGAGGGTGTCGATCGCAATGACGAACGCCGATTCGCACTCAGCATCTTGGCCTCTGCTCTGGGTGGCGGAATGTCATCGCGTCTCTTTCAAGAGATTCGAGAAAAACGCGGTCTTGCCTATTCGGTTTACGCCTACGTCCAGCAATTTGCCGGCAGCGGTTCGTTGGCTTTTTATGCCGGCTGCCACCCATCCAAGGCAGTAGAAGTTACCCAAATTATTCGCGATGTCACTCATGACGTTGCAGCCAATGGATTGACCGATGAAGAGATTCGCAGGGCAAAAGGCGCGGTCTCTGGTTCTTTGGTTTTAAGCCAGGAGGACACTGGTTCTCGGATGAGTCGGATCGGCAAGAGCGAACTCGTCTACGGCAGCATCATGGGCTTTGATGAGATTTTGAAACGTATCGAACTTGTGACACCCGATGAGATTCGTGCTTTGGTCAGCGACATCCTGCCCAGACCTTCTACGCTTGGGATAGTGGGGCCGTTTAAGAGTGCCACCAAGTTTGAAAAGGTGATCGCATGAGTATCAAAGTTGCAGTATTAGGTGCCCGTGGACGAATGGGAACTGAAACAGTTCACGCAATTGAGAAGACTTCTGACCTTGAGCTTGTGGCGCAAATCGACCTGGGGGATTCTTTAGATCTCTTGGTTTCATCTGGCGCACAAGTCATCGTTGACTTCACCCACCCTGACTCGGTCATGGCTAATCTCGAATTCGCAATCAATCACGGCATTAATGTCGTAGTCGGAACAACTGGATTTAATGATGCAAAACTCGCCAGAGTGCAAGAGTTGCTGGCAACCCAGCCAAAAGTTGGCGCACTGATTGCCCCTAATTTTGGCCTTGGCGCAGTTCTGATGATGCAATTTGCAGCACAGGCTGCAAAATATTTTGAGTCAGTGGAAATTATTGAATTACATCATCCCAACAAAGCCGATGCTCCTTCTGGAACGGCTACTCGAACTGCCGAATTGATCACCGAGGCAAGGCTCTGGGCATCAAAAGATGCAATGCCCGATGCCACTACATCTGCATTAGATGGGGCACGGGGTGCCAAAGTTGGCGATGTTCCGATTCATTCGGTGCGTCTTCGTGGCTTGGTAGCCCATCAAGAAGTAATTCTTGGCGATATGGGGGAGACCTTGACTATTCGTCATGACTCAATTGATCGAACCGGATTTATGCCCGGAGTCCTTTTAGGCATTCGAAAAGTGGTTGAGACACCCGGTCTCACCTTCGGCTTAGAACACTTCTTGGAGTTATAAATAGATGAGTGAAATAACGTTTTACGGTGCGGATTGGTGCGGAGATTGCCGACGTTCCAAGCGTCTGTTGGTTGAGAATTCGGTTGAATTCACCTACGTAGATAGTGAAAAAGACCTAACTGCAGCGGAGAAAATCGTGGCTATAAGTGGCCGCCAAAATATTCCACTTCTTGTTTTCTCGGATGGAACTTTTCTCTCCGAACCCTCCGATGCCGCATTGAAGGCAAAACTGGAATCTTTGGCTATCCTCTAGCCGTGACCATAGCAATTGCCTTACAAGAACTTCGCAAGAATTTTGGCGAAGTGGCGGCGGTTGCAGGTGTAAATCTCGAAATTGCCGACGGCGAATTCTTCGCCATGTTAGGCCCAAGCGGTTCAGGCAAAACGACGGTTCTTCGATTAATCGCTGGTTTTGAAATTCCCACCTCTGGTTCGATAAAAATCGCCGGGGAGGATGTCAGCAAGACGCCACCATTTAATCGCGATGTGAATACGGTTTTTCAGGATTATGCCCTCTTCCCTCACATGACTGTTCAGAAAAATGTTGAGTATGGACTTCGAGTTAAGGGAGTCGCCAAGGCCGAGCGAGAGGTTCGGGCTCTGAGGGCGCTGGAACGAGTCAAGTTAGTTGGTTATGAGAACCGCAAGCCTTCGCAACTCAGTGGTGGGCAACGACAACGTGTTGCGCTGGCTCGGGCGATCGTAAATGAACCCAAAGTTCTGTTACTTGATGAACCTCTTGGTGCTTTGGATTTGAAACTTCGCCACGAGATGCAGAAAGAGTTGAAGGAACTTCAAGTTCAGTTGGGCATTACTTTTATTTTTGTCACTCACGATCAAGAGGAAGCTCTGACGATGGCTGACCGCATCGCGGTTTTTAATCAGGGGCAAATTGTTCAGGTTGGCTCGCCGAAAGAGATCTATGAGCAACCCGCAAATGAATTCGTCGCCGGCTTCGTTGGGATATCGAATTTGCTTCACCCAGAGTCCAGCCGTGAAATTCTCGGAAAAGCTGGAACTTTTAGTATTCGTCCAGAGAAGATCAAACTTGGCCACGATCTGGAACGCAAAGCGACCGGAAAAGTCAGCCAAGTTCAATTTCTCGGCTCTTTCACCCGAATTGATGTCGAACTAGCTATGGGGGACACGCTGACTTTGCTTCAAGAAAACGATGGTTCTTCACTTGCTAGCCCAGTAGTGGAATCATTAATCAACATTTCGTGGGATTCGAAATACGAATTCCAGGTTGGGTAGTAACCCGCAAAGAAAAGGGAAGGTCAACAATGTTGCGATCAAAACGCTTGATTGCAGTGACTAGTGCCGCCTCCGCTGCACTTTTGATCATGGCTGGCGTAGCTGCCACCGCATCATCCGCGGCTTCAGTGCCGAAAGTGCCAATGGCCTCGACACTTGGCAAAGGTGAAGGCGCACTCAATATTGTTATTTGGGCAGGTTATGCCGAAAATGGCAGCAACGATAAGACTGCAGACTGGGTTCATCCTTTCGAAAAGGCAACAGGATGCAAGGTCAATGCCAAGGTGGGAAATACCTCCGATGAGATGGTCACCTTGATGAAGTCTGGTGGCTATGACGGCGTCTCGGCTTCCGGCGATGCGACCCTTCGCTTAATTTATGGTGGTGTGGTTGCGCCGGTAAATACTTCACTCATTCCTAACTATGCAACTGTTTCTTCCTTCCTGAAGAACAAAGGCTGGAACTCAGTTGGCGGTCAGATGTATGGAGTCCCTCATGGTTGGGGCGCAAACGTATTGGCCTACAACACATCAGTCGTAAAGCCAGCTCCCACTTCATGGGGAGCAGTGTTCGACGCTAACTCACCTTATAAGGGCAAGATCACGGCTTATGACTCACCAATTTATATTGCCGATGCTGCACTCTATTTGATGAAGACCAAGCCATCGCTGGGGATTAAAAATCCTTATGCCTTGGATAACACGCAATTCAATGCAGTTGTCGCATTGCTGAAGACTCAAAAGAACATCGTTGGCGAATATTGGTCAGATGCCTCTAAGTCGATTCAATCTTTTGAATCCAAGAATACACTTCTGGGAACTGCTTGGCAGTACAACGTCAATGTTCTTACTTCCGATAAGAAGGTAAAAGTTGGCGCAATCGTTCCTAAGGAAGGTTCAACTGGTTGGTCAGACACTTGGATGATCGCCGCAAAGGCTGCTCACCCAAATTGCATGTACAAATGGATGAACTGGATCATTTCGCCAAAAGTAAATGCTCAAGTTGCTGAGTGGTTTGGCGAGTCACCCTCACAGACGAAGTCCTGCTCATTTACTGCTGATAAGAATTTCTGTACTTCCTATCACGCTACAGATGCTGCATATGCAAAGAACATCTACTACTGGACCACACCAACCTCGGCATGTCTTGATGGTCGAACTAACGTGACCTGCAAGGACTATGCCGCCTGGACTCAAGCCTGGACGACTATAAAAGGTTAACTTGCATTAAATGAGAACCAATACGGTTTCCACTTGGTTGTATCGCCATCCGAAAAGTCGGTTGGCGATACTTCTGAGTGCTCCGATGTTCTGGCTAGTTGTTGCCTACCTTGGTTCACTGGCGACGATGTTTGCCTCGGCCTTTTGGACCGTAGATAGCTTCACCGGAAATATTGTCCGTCACTTCAATTTTGGTAATTTCCAAATTCTCTTCACGCAGAGCGTCTATCGAGTAATTGCAGTTCGATCATTAACTGTGGCCGTTCTTGTCACTCTTTTTGATGCCTTAATTGCGATTCCCATTGCCTTTTTTATGGCCAAAGTACTTTCTCAACGTCTGCGCAATTTTGCAATTGTCATAATCATCTTGCCGCTCTGGGCAAGCTATTTGGTCAAGACCTACGCCTGGCGAACTATGTTCTCCGATGGCGGAGTCCTCGTTTGGTTGCTCAAGCCATTTCATATCAATCCACCGGGTTATGGACTTTTTGCAACGACATTAACACTGGCTTACCTCTGGTTGCCCTACATGATCTTGCCGATCTACGCGGGGTTGGAACGACTTCCGGATTCACTACTTGAAGCGTCGAGTGATCTCGGAGCGAGCGCGGGCAAGACCTTCCGCCAGGTCATCATTCCGATTATTTATCCCTCAATCATCGCCGGTTCGTTATTTACGTTCTCTCTCACTCTGGGCGATTACATCGTCGTTAAAATCGTTGGTGGCAAATCCCAACTCATGGCGAACGTTGTTTACGACAATGTGGGAACAGCCGGGAATCTTCCCTTCGCTGCCGCCGCTGCGCTCTTCCCGATAGCTACGATTCTCGGATACTTGTACTTCGTTAGACGTAGTGGCGCATTGGAGAATTTCTGATGAAGATTTCTCGTCGCGCCAAAATTATCCTCGGAGCCTTTACTGGACTAGTTCTCGTCTTTATTTATTTGCCGTTGTCAGTTGTCGTCATTAACTCATTCAATCCATCGCGTACTTTTTCCTGGCCACCGACTTCACTTTCAACTGTGTGGTGGACCCGAGTTTTTCATAGCGATGGCGTTATTCCGGCTTTACTAACCAGCCTTAAAGCTGGACTTGGGGCAACCATAATTTCGGTAATTTTGGGTAGTTGTATCGCCTTCGCTGTGGCGAGATATGACTTCTTTGCAAAGAACACGATTTCACTTCTTGTCGTTCTTCCGATTGCGTTGCCAGGCATTGTGACCGGAATTGCGCTGAACTCGGCATTTAATGCTGTGCTTCAACCCCTCGGGATCGGGTTGGGCTTGGCCACGGTCATCATTGGCCATGCGACTTTCTGCATTGTCATTGTCTACAACAACTTATTGGCTAGGTTGCGCAGAATGGGCAATTCCCTAGAAGAGGCTTCGAGTGATCTCGGCGCCAGCACATTCCAGACTTTCGCCTATGTGACGTTCCCGATTATTCGTTCAGCATTAGTAGCAGGCGGATTACTAGCCTTCGCACTTTCTTTCGATGAAATTGTTGTCACAACTTTTACCTCTGGTGCAAGTGTTCAAACTTTGCCACAGTGGATTTTCAACAATCTCTTCCGCCCAAATCAAGCGCCTATCGTTAATGTGGTCGCCACGATGATGTTAGTTGCATTCATTCTTCCCGTCTGGCTCAGTCAGCGATTGTCCGAGGGCTCCGCGGTAGGTAGCCGGCTCTAGACAATCCTAGGATTGGTAAATATGCGTCTTGACGCATATGCCTTACAGCGCATATATTTTCCACGTGGCTTGGAAGGTTCAACTTCATCTAGAAGTCGCGTTATGGCTAGAAAGGCTTTCAACAAAGGAATACGAAAATGTAATCGCAGCTATGGATGCGCTCAAAATCGATGGTCCCGCATTGGGGCGCCCATTTGTCGATCACGTTTCCGGTTCAAAACACAAGAAGATGAAGGAATTAAGAGTGCCGAATGGAAACATAAGATTGCTCTTTGCCTTTGACTCAGAACGTCATGCCATATTTTTAGTCGGTGGTGATAAGACTAATGATTGGGTTAATTGGTACAGGAGAAATATCCCGATCGCGGATGAACGTTTCGATAAGCATCTAGAGCAAGTCAAAAGGAGGAAGCCATAAATGGCAAAGGAATCAATCTCACTAGAAGAAATGCGAACAAAGCGTTCGGTCAACGAAGTTCGTGTTCGTAAAACTCGAGATGCCATTTTAAAAGAATCTCGAGCAGTTCGATTATCAGAATTTCGAAAGGCTCTCAACCTCACGCAGGTTCAGATAGCTGAATTGCTGGGAGTGGATCAATCGAATATTTCACGAATAGAGCATGGAAATTTTGCAAAAACTCAAATCGGCACTTTGCAAGCTTATGTTGAGGCACTAGGTGGTTCCCTAGAAATTCACGCTCGAATTGGGAAATCATCGCATAGGTTAGTCGACTCACAATATGAGAGAGCCTTAGCTGGGGAATAGTTTGTAACTACATTAATCAAAAGAGTCAGGCGTAGCGATAGACGAGTGCCGAGGTGACGGCTGCACTGATTACAACAATGGGAAACGGCAACTTCAGAAGCAAGGCAGTGAAGGCCACTGCAATTCCAGCTGCCCGGTGATCGATGATGAGTTTGGTTTTTTCCGTGAAGCTTTGAACTGTTACTAAACCCGTAAGCAAGACAATAGGAATGTAAGTATTAATTCGTTGAATCCGCGGATGGCTGAGCCAGCTGGCGGGGACCGATTGCCCGAGATACTTAAAGGAAAAACAAAAGAAAGACGTTCCAATCACCGAGATCCATTGCGGGCTCATTCGCGCCACCCCAAGATAATCGCAAGAACTGCGGTAGACATGATGGGCACTCCAGCAGGAGCAATAGGAGTTAAGGAGAGAGCCAAGACGAATGCGGAAATCGCAATCGCCCAGGTTTTCCGAGAGTTAAGTCGATGCCAGACCAGCCCAAGAAAGATTGCCGGAATCGCAGTATCTAAACCCCAGGCGGAAGGATCCCCTAGAGCATTCGCGCCAAGTGCCCCGAGCAATGTGAAGATATTCCAGAAGGTGAAAACGGCCGAGCCGGTCCACCAGAACCCTTGCTTCATCTGTGAAGGCGAGTCCTGCCCAAGGGCCACACCAGTCGATTCATCGATAGTGATTTGAGCGCCAAGTACCCGTTTCCATCCCTTGATTTCAAGAATGGAGGCCATTCGAACACCGTAGAGACCATTACGAATTCCTAGCAAGGATGAAGTGGCAATTCCGCTTAGGGCGCTACCTCCCGTTCCCAGTACCCCAATCAGGGCAAATTGCGAGGCGCCCGAGAAGGTCAAAAGGGAGAGGGCGCAAGCCTGAGCCACCGTGAAATGAGAGGCAATGGCTGCGGCGCCAAATGCGCTCCCGAAGGCTCCGACGGTAATTCCAACCCCGAGAGAATCACCCTTAACTGACACGCCGACATTCTGCCCTAATCCCGCCACCAGTCGTAGCCAATAGGTAGGGTCACGGTTATGAGTGAGGAACATTCCATAGTCTTTCGCGACGATGTCACAGTTGAATTAGTGAAGTCCAGCGCCAGCGATTCCGATGTCATTTGGGCGGCCCGAGTCTCTACCGCGGGAGAGAACTCCTTGGATGCGGTGGGATCCGATGCATCACGTTCTGAAGGGTTGATTAACTACCTTGCTCGCGAACGACACGGCAGTCCCTTCGAACACACTTCTATGACCTTCTTTATCTCTGCCCCGATCTTTGTCTTCCGCGAATTTATGCGCCACCGAATTGCTTCCTATAACGAAGAGAGTGGTCGGTATCGGGAATTGCGCCCAGTTTTTTATATTCCAAGTCCGGAACGAAAACTAGTTCAAGTCGGCAAGCCCGGTTCCTACTCCTTTGTCGAAGGCACTCAAGAGCAATATGAACTTACAGTCAAATTAATTAAGGAAAGTTGCACCTTGGCATATGAGAATTATCAAAAAATTCTCGAATCAGGTGTTGCTCGCGAAGTAGCTCGAGCGGTTCTGCCGGTAACGCTTTTTTCTTCCATGTATGTCACTATGAATGCTCGAGCACTCATGAACTTCCTTTCACTTCGAACCGCGCGCGAGGGTTCGCATTTTCCCAGCTATCCGCAGCGAGAGATAGAAATGGTTGCTGAGAAAATGGAAGCTATTTTTGAAGAATTGATGCCGATTACCTATGGGGCTTTCCAAAAATCGGGACGAATTGCGCCATAAATAGCCACTTTCGTGGCGAATAGGGATCAAATCATTGAATAGTCATGTGCCACCCCTGTGGCTCACGATAAGGTTCACTCATGCATATTGAGCCGCCCTTTGGACGACTAATCACCGCAATGGTGACGCCGTTCGATAAGGATGGAGCTATCGATTGGGATGGCGTTGCAAAATTAGCCCAGCACTTAGTTGCTACTGGCCATGATGCAATCGCTGTAAATGGAACCACCGGCGAAGCCCCAACCACAAAATCTTCTGAAAAACTTGAAATCATTCGCGTTGTCAAAGATGCAGTGCCTTCACATATCAAAGTTCTTACTGGTGCAGGTGATAACGAGACTGCTTACACCGTCGAACAAGCAAAACGATCCCAAGCGGCAGGCGCCGATGGTTTGTTAATCGTCACGCCTTATTACAACAAACCACCACAGGCCGGCATCGAGGCGCACTTCCGCGCTGTTGCCGCAGCAACAGATTTGCCCATCATGATGTATGACATTCCAGGTCGAACTGGAGTGGAGATCGAACAAGACACTATCTGTCGCCTGGCCGAAGTTCCCAACATCGTTGCCCTGAAAGATGCCAAGGGAAATCCAGCCTCAACTTCTTGGGTTATCAAACGAACTGGAATTCCAGTTTATTCAGGCGATGACATTCTCAATCTGATTTTGCTCTCGGTCGGCGCAGTAGGTTTTGTCTCCGTTTGCGGGCACACCGTTGGCAATGATCTCAAAGCCATGCTTGATGCTTGGTTTGCTGGCGATGCACCACGTGCTCTGGAAATTCATCAAAAATTATTACCGGTATTCACCGGAACCTTCCGCACTCAAGGTGCGATATTGACTAAGGCCGCAATGAATATGCTCGGCCTACCTGGTGGATATACGAGATTGCCACTTGTCGATGCCACCGAAGCGCAGATTGCGCAACTGCGGGAGGACCTACGACAAGGCGGAGTACCAGTTAACTAATGAATCATCCTCATCCCGATTTACCCTATCCCGCAAAACTAGCTTCCAAGACGCTGCGAATTGTTGCCCTTGGTGGGCTAGGCGAGATCGGTCGCAATATGACCGTCTTCGAATATGAAGGCGAACTTCTCATTGTGGACTGTGGCGTCCTCTTTCCTGAAGAGAGCCAACCTGGCATCGATCTCATCTTGCCTGACTTCTCCTATATTCGAGAGCGTTTAAATGATGTAGTCGCGGTGGTCTTAACACATGGCCACGAGGATCACATTGGCGCCGTTCCCTATCTTCTCCGCGAACGTCATGACATCCCGGTGGTCGGATCAAAATTAACTTTGGCATTTACCGAAGCAAAATTGCGCGAACGTCGAATTACCGCCCCCATGGTTGAAGTGAAAGCTGGAATGATTCAAAAGTTCGGTCCTTTTGAATTGGAATTTGTCGCGGTTAATCACTCGATTCCCGATGCGCTCGCGATTGCCATCAAGACTCCGGCTGGCGTAGTTCTTGCCACTGGTGACTTCAAGATGGACCAATTGCCCCTTGATGGTCGAATTACAGATTTGGCTACCTTTGCTCGATTAGGTGCCGAAGGCGTGGATCTATTCATGGTCGATTCGACTAATGCTGATGTTCCTGGATTTACTACAGGTGAACGCGAAATCATGCCGGTCTTGGATCGAGTAATCCGCTCTACTACCGGACGAGTAATCGTTGCTTCATTCGCATCCCACGTTCATAGAATTCAACAAGTAATAAATGTTGCAGCTGCTCATGATCGAAAAGTCGCCCTCGTTGGACGAAGCATGGTTCGAAATATGAAGCTGGCCGAAGAACTTGGCTATCTCGATGTTCCTAAGGGCTTAATCGTTGATGCAAAAAATATTGATGATTACGGCGACAAAATTGTTCTCATCTGCACTGGATCCCAAGGTGAGCCGCTTGCGGCGCTCTCTCGAATGGCAAATGGCGATCACCAGATTCGAGTTGGTCAAGGTGACACCGTCATTCTTGCTTCCTCACTTATCCCTGGAAATGAGAATCCGGTCTATCGAGTCATCAATGAATTAACCAGGTTTGGTGCAAATGTGGTTCATAAGGGCAATGCAATGGTTCACGTTTCAGGCCATGCTGCCGCAGGTGAACTTCTTTATTGCTACAACATCGTGAAACCGAAGAATGTTATGCCTATCCATGGCGAGTGGCGTCATCTTCGGTCCAATGCGGAATTAGCAATCAAAACTGGCGTTCCTCGTACCAACACCATCGTCGTGGATAACGGAATTGTCGTCGATATGGCTGATGGCTATGCCGATATTGCAGGCGCCGTTCCATGTGGCTTTGTTTATGTAGATGGCGAGAGCATTGGCGAAATCACCGAGAGCTCTTTGAAGGATCGACGCATTCTCGGCGAGGAGGGCTTTATCTCCGTTGTCGTTGTTATCGACTCCCAATCTGGAAAGATTGTGGCCGGCCCTGATATTCATGCTCGCGGCTTTACTGAGGATAAAGGTCTCTTTGACGAGGTCAAGGGAATGATTGAAAAGGCTTTGGCTACGGCGGTCGCCGGTGGAATCAATGGCACTCATCAACTTTCGCAGGTGGTTCGTCGTACTGTGGGAAGTTGGGTCGGAGAAGAGCATCGCCGAAAGCCGATGATCGTGCCCGTTGTGATCGAGGTTTAACCTCGATCACCGAAGAGCTAGTCATGATCGAGGTTGAGAGGCTTAGGCGCGCCTAGGACGGCTCGGAAGGCTCGCTCTATAGGCTTGGGTAACCATGGCTAAACGCAAAACTGCTACCCGCTCCCGCCGAAAAACGACACCCGCCCAGAAAGTCGCTCGGGGGATTGTTGCCACCTGGCGTTTTATCGCTAAGGCGCTCGGTAGTGCGGTTCGATTTATCTTTCGAGGGGCGAAAGATCTAGATCCTGCCCACCAAAGGGATGGTTTTGCCTTCTTGATCTTTATTATTGCCCTGATTTCTGCCGCCGGAACTTGGTTTCATCTGCATAATCCATTAGGCAGAGCCATCTACTCGGTTATCTACGGGGGATTCGGCCGACTCGGGGTTCTCATGCCTTTGGTCTTCGTTTATTTTGCCTATCGACTTTTTAAGGCGCCAGAAGAAGGGCGAGTAACAGGCCGCATTACCATCGGCACCTTTGCCCTTTTAATAACCACTACTGGGCTTGCTCATATTTTCAATGGCTCGACCGGTACTTCATCTAGCGCTATGCATCAAGGTGGCGGCTGGATTGGATATGCCATATCGACACCATTGGTTGCTTTGGTTACGACGATTTTGGCTATCCCAATTTTATTGTTGATCTTTTTCTTCGGAATCTTGGTGGTGACTGCAACTCCGGTTTCACAAATTTCCACTCGGGTGAGAAAACTCTTTTCGTGGGGATCCAACAAAGCTACGGCTCGTCGCGCTGCGGTAGATGATGATTTTGAAATCTCAGATACCCCGCCCTTTGAAACTCCGTTGGTACAAAGTTTCTTGCCTGAAGAAGATGAACTTGATGAAGAAGAATTCGATCAAGAGTTCACGGTTGGTGTTCCACCTTTAATTCGACCAACTGTTGCTATTCCCAAGCCGGCAAAAACTGGTTCGGATAAACCAGCACACCAACTTATTATCGGAACCGATAAAACTTACATCTTGCCATCGATGGATTTACTTCGAGTTGGGCCTGCCGCCAAAGCAAAATCTAAAGCGAATGATTTGGTGGTAGCGGCGCTCACTCAAGTATTTGAAGAGTTTGATGTGGACTGTCGGGTTACTGGTTTTATGCGTGGGCCAACGGTGACCAGGTATGAAATTGAATTAGGCGTTGGTGTAAAAGTAGAGGCAATCACTGCGCTTTCGAAAAATATTTCCTATGCAGTTGCTAGCGGAGACGTTCGAATCCTCTCACCGATACCTGGAAAATCAGCGGTAGGTATTGAGATTCCAAACACCGATCGCGAGATCGTGGCCCTTGGAGATGTGCTTCGTTCCCCGGTCTCGGGTAATGATCCGCACCCCATGGTTGTGGCCCTAGGAAAAGATGTTGAAGGTTCTTTCATTTGCGCCAACTTAGCCAAGATGCCACATCTTCTGGTGGCGGGTGCTACTGGTGCTGGGAAGTCATCGATGATCAATTCCTTGATCGTTTCTATTTTGATGCGCGCTACACCTGATGAAGTTCGTTTGGTCATGATCGATCCAAAGCGCGTGGAATTAACCAGCTATGAAGGCATTCCGCATTTAATGGCTCCCATCATCACTAACCCTAAAAAGGCGGCTGATGTTCTCGCCTGGGTAGTCCGTGAGATGGATAATCGCTACGACGATCTCTCGGCATTTGGTTTTCGACACATCGATGATTTCAATCGTGCCGTTAGAGCCGGAAAGATTTCACTGCCTGAAGGAAGCGAACGAACACTCGAGCCTTATCCGTACCTGTTAATTATCATCGATGAGTTGGCAGACCTCATGATGGTTGCCGCTAAAGAGGTCGAAGAGAGCATTGTTCGCATTACCCAATTGGCTAGGGCCGCCGGTATCCATCTCGTTATCGCTACCCAGAGACCAAGCGTCGATATCGTTACCGGACTTATCAAGGCCAACGTTCCTTCTCGTCTGTCGTTTGCGACCTCTAGCCTCACCGATTCCCGAGTCATCCTTGACGCTCCAGGAGCCGAGAAGTTGGTTGGCCAAGGCGATGGGCTATTCCTGCCGATGGGGGCCAGCAAAGCTGTCCGAATTCAAGGAGCCTACGTCTCCGAACGTGAGACCGAAGCCGTCGTCAACTATGTGAAGGCTCAGTTGCAACCTGTCTACCGAATCGACCTTACGGCGCCTATTAAGGCTCAGGTTGTGGAAGATGACATCGGAGACGACTTGGACCTTCTGCTCCAGGCAGTCCAGCTTGTGGTGAATACCCAATTTGGCTCGACCTCGATGCTGCAGCGCAAATTGCGAGTTGGCTTTGCCAAAGCAGGTCGCCTGATGGATCTGATGGAAAGCCGGGGGATAGTTGGGCCTTCGGAGGGTTCGAAGGCGCGAGTCGTTCTGGTCAGCATCGAACAGTTACCTGATGTTCTCGAGCAGCTGCAAGGAAATATTTAGCCAAAATTCATGTGCTAGCCCTCAAGTGCGACTTGAGAGTAACTGCCATGCGGTCGTACTCTAAGCACCTCACGATTTCCTAGCATTTTCCTAAAATCAAACT
>CAIMZW010000047.1 GCA_903846075.1 uncultured Actinomycetes bacterium | reverse complement strand
TGGCGAAGTTGTGAAATCAATTATTGGTGCAAAACCAAAGCCAGCGTTGCTTAAAGAACTAGCGGCTTACCTCTAATTCGACCCACCTGCAGTGTCATTCAAAGAGGTGTCGTTTAAAGAATTTGCTTTAGGCGACACTGGTGATGTGATCACTTCCATCACTACAACGCTCTCTCGTTTAGGTTTTTTACAGGAAGTGACCGAACATTTTGATGGCCGAGTAGAGAACGCGATTAAGGCATTTCAACAAGAACGTGGACTAATTGTCACGGGTGTTGTTAACCAAGTAACTTTTCGCGCCCTTGACGAGGCGCATTGGAAATTGGGCGATCGAATTCTTCGACATAACCCAGGATCGCTTATGCGCGGTGATGATGTTGCCTTGCTTCAAGCGCGATTAGTTGAGATGGGTTTTAATGCGGGGCGAGTTGATGGAATTTATGGAACTCTCACCGAATCTGCAGTCGCTGAATTTCAAAAATCCGCAGGGGTAAAGGTGGATGGTTCTTGCGGTCCAGCGACCGTTATTGCGCTAATGCGTCTTCTCAAGACGGTAACTGGTGGGGCTCCAAGTCAATTGCGAGATGAAGCTGCGCGCGCAATTCGTGGTCCTGCGCTTGCTAATAAAATTATCGTCATCGACCCAGGTAGTGATAATTTCGATTCAGAAATCATCTTCGATATCGCCCAACGCCTAGAAGGTCGTTTGATCGCCTTGGGTGTGACAGTGATTTTAACCAATAGCCCGGGAGCTAGGTCGTCAGAGAGTGATCGGATTAATCTCGCTAACTCCGTTGGAGCAGATTTAGTAATTTCACTTCGTCTGGATCGTTATAGGAACGAGAAAGCGCATGGTTTAGCAACTTATTACTATGGCAGTGATATCCATAAAGTTCATTCGGTGGTTGGCGAGCGCTTTGCAAATTTGGTTCAGCGCGAAATTTGCTCCCGTACCGATTTACTTAATTGCCGAACCCATGCCAAAACCTGGGATCTACTTCGGCTAACCAAGGCGCCGACCGTGCGGATAGATCTGGGGTACATTTCAAATCCAGGGGATTTACAAAGATTAGAAGAGGCGAATTTCCGTGAAACCATTGTTGAATCTCTCATTGTGGCAGTTCAACGACTTTATTTATCGGCGGAAAACGATGCAAAAACCGGAACTTTGCGTATCTCTGATTTGCGAAAAGCGGGAATCCGGATTTAACGGCGCAACGACTTTCTGATGTATGCCAAACTTCTCTAATGAGCACAGATATCACTCGACTACATACTGGCGCGCCGCAGAACTTAGCTGATCGTTTTGCGCACCGAGCGGCCAGCATGCACCCAAGTGAGATTCGATCTCTATTTGCCGTTGCATCTCGTCCCGATATCGTCTCCTTGGCTGGCGGAATGCCTAACCTCTCCGCCCTACCTATGGAGATGATGGCCTCTGTCGTGGAGAAATTGATTCGCGATAATGGTGCGGAAGCTCTGCAATATGGCAGCGGTCAAGGACACCCAAAATTACGGGAACAGATTTGCGACGTTATGGCATTAGAAGGAATTCGCGCTCATCCCGACGATGTAATTGTTACAACCGGTTCTCAACAAGCGTTGGATTTAATATCTCGAATTTTTATTGATCCAGGTGATGTAGTTCTCGTAGAAGCTCCATCATATGTTGGCGCGCTTGGAACTTTTCACCAATATGAGGCACAGGTCGTGCACGTTGAAATGGACAATGATGGACTTATTCCAGATGCGCTACGAAATGCGATCACCTCAACAAGGGCTTCGGGAAGAAAGATTAAGTTCCTTTATTTGATTCCCAATTATCAAAATCCTGCTGGGGTTCTCTTACCTGCTGACCGTCGAACTGAAATTTTAAATATTTGTCGCGAAGAAAATATTTTCGTTATCGAAGATAACCCTTATGGTTTATTAGGATTTGATAAGCCCTCACCCAATGCAATGCGTTCGGAAGATTCTGAAAATGTTGTGTACTTGGGTTCTTTTTCTAAAACAATTGCTCCGGGTTTTCGAGTTGGCTGGGCGCTAGTTCCACAATCTTTGAAAGAGAAGTTAGTTATCGCAAGCGAGTCTTCTATTCTCTGTCCTTCCAATTTCGCACAACTCTCGATCTCTTCATATCTCTCCGATCAACCTTGGCGAGATCAGATCGCATCTTTTTGTGACTTATATAAAGTCCGTCGAGATGCAATGTTGGAATCAATGGAACAACATTTTCCTAGCGCTGCAACCTGGACAAAGCCTGAAGGTGGTTTTTATGTTTGGGCTACTTTGCCTCCTGAAATTGATACCAAAGCGATGATGCCAAAGGCGATTGTGGCCAAGGTTGCATACGTTCCAGGGACGGCGTTTTATGCGGATGGTTTTGGAAGTTGGTCGATGCGTCTTTCTTATTGCTACCCATCGCCAGAGCGAATTCGTGATGGAATCAAGTCGCTAGGACATGTTATTAAACAAGAGATGGAACGTCGCGGGATTAATTAATAACTTTGGGGTCTTCTGAAGTTATTGAATAACACTAGTTATACGTTCTAAGTCCTCCAGTGTCGCGAACTCAATAACTATTTTTCCTTTTTTCTTTCCTAATTCGATATGCACCCGAGTATCTAATTG
Organism: uncultured Actinomycetes bacterium; assembly: GCA_903846075.1. Classification (GTDB taxonomy): domain Bacteria; phylum Actinomycetota; class Actinomycetes; order Nanopelagicales; family Nanopelagicaceae; genus CAIMZW01. The sequence continues at coordinate 36,287 of CAIMZW010000047.1, read as the reverse complement.
ATCGGAAAGTTGGCCACTGATTTCTGACAGGCGCGGTGAAATAATTTTTCCTGCTCGAATCTTTCCGGTTTTAGTTTTAGGTTGAAAATTCGTCACAATTTCTTCGACCGCACGCACACTTAAACCTTCAGCAACGATTCGATTCGCCAATGCCTCAATGTCCGATTCATTTTCCAAAGTTAAAAGCGCTCTTGCATGGCCGGCAGATAAAACTCCGGATGCGACTCTTCGTTGCACCCCAGCGGGGAGATTGAGCAATCGGAGAGTGTTAGTGATGGCTGATCGCGACTTCCCAACTTTGGCAGCTAACTCTTCATGGGTGTAACCAAAGTCAGTTAACAAATTTTGGTAGGCGGCCCCCTCTTCAAGTGGGTTTAATTGACTTCTATGAATATTTTCTAACAGAGCCTCACGAAGTAACTCATTGTCACTGGTCTGACGAATGATGACTGGAATATTTTGTAGACCCGCCATCTTCGACGCACGCCAGCGACGCTCACCCATAATTAATTCATATTTGTCATTACCGATACTTCTCACTACCGGCGGTTGTAATAACCCAACTTCACTAATAGATGCAGCCAACTCGGCGAGAGCGACTTCATCAAAGATATTTCTCGGTTGCTTTGGGTTTGGCGAAATAGAATCGATAGGTACTTCATTTCTATCGGCAATAGTTACGCCTGTGGGGGAGGTAATTGTGGTGGGGATTAAAGAATCTAGTCCGCGTCCTAAACCACCTTTTCGTGAATTCATTCCTGCTCCTTTGTAACTAACTCATGAGATTCTGCTCGAAGTGATATCTCCCGAGCAACAGCCATATATGCAACTGCCCCGGGGGACCCAGGGTCATAGGTCATCACGGTTTGATTGAAGGAAGGAGCTTCTGAAATTCGAACGGCACGGGGAATTGGGATATCGACCAACTCTTTTGGAAAATATTGTCGTACGCTGCCTGCAACGTCGTTGGCTAGCCGAGTCCGGGAATCGAACATTGTGAGGACAATGGTGGTGATGGCAATAACTGGATTGAGAATTTGTTTGATCTGCTGCAAAGTTTCTAAGAGCAAAGTCAGCCCCTCGAGCGAGTAATACTCACATTGGATGGGGACTAGTACTTCGTTTGCAGCGGTAAGGGCATTTACTGTGAGCAAACCCAAACTAGGTGGGCAATCAATCAGAACATAATCAATCCGCTCGCCCATTGCCGCTCTATTCTGCAGGTAAGTGTTGAGCGATATTTTTAACCGCGATTCGCGCGCAACCATTCCGACCATATTTATCTCTGCGCTCGCCAGGGCTCTATCTGCTGGTGCGCACTCTAAGTGTGGGAATCCAACTACTTTTTGAATTACCGACTCAAGCGGCCGGTCTTTTACTAATACTTCATACATTCCGGGCAAATCTGTTCGATCAACCCCAAGAGCGGTGCATGCATTTCCTTGTGGATCTAAATCAATAACAAGAGTCCGCAACCCGCCCATGGCTAGAGCTGCAGCAATATTCACCGCTGAGGTAGTTTTTCCAACGCCGCCTTTTTGATTTGCGATGGTAAAAATTCGAGTTTGAGGAGGTTTTGGCATTGGCTCTTTCAGCCGCCTCACCCCAATCACTTTACGACCGGCTGTTTCACTCAATGTTTCACGTGAATCATCCATGAGTGAAGTTAACCAGTCTTTCGTACTTGAATCACTCGGGCTTTGGGCAGCCCTTCGATATCGAGAGAGATTATTTCGGCCTTTCCGCTCTTTTTAACCTTAGTAAGAGCCAGCTCACTCTCGGCTGAATCACCTTTCATGGCTAAAACAGCGCCGTTGGGCGCTAATAAGTGCCAGACCAGAGGAAGTAATTTTGGTAGAGGTGCAACTGCTCGGGCTGTAACTATATTAAAACTACCTTTTGTAGTTTCGGCCCGACCGCGAATTAAGGTAATTGGCAGCTCTAATTCATCGACAACCTCTTGAAGAAAGTCTATGCGCCGTTGAAGTGGTTCCAGAAGGGTCACTTTCAAGTCCGGTCGAGTTAAAGCAAGAACAATCCCCGGAAGACCTGCCCCAGAACCAATATCTATCACGGATGAATCTTTAGGCATAAGCGAAGCAACCGGAACGCAATTAGCAATATGGCGATCCCATATCCGATCCCCTTCGCGCGGACCGATTAGCCCACGTTCAATACCTAAAGTTGCCAATATTTCGGCGTAGCGAGAAATTTCCCTCTCGCGCTCGGTGAAGAATCGAGCAATTAGTGTTTCACGTGAAACGTCGCTCATGGGTTAGAACTGATTACTGAGGGGGAAGAACAACGACACAACGATTTGGATCTTCGCCTTCAGATTCACTTGTGAGCCCAATATTTTGGATAGTGTCATGAATGACTTTCCGTTCGAAAGCATTCATTGGACGAAGTTTGACGGAGAGACCAGTGCTCTTAACCTCATCGGCCACCTCTTGTGCGAGTTTTGCTAGCTCTTCCTTCTTCGAGCTTCGAAAGTTATCAATATCAAGCATCAGGCGAGAGCGCTCACCGAGGGAGGTTTGTACCGCTAACCGAGTCAACTCTTGGAGGGCATCCAGGACTTCACCGCGATCGCCTACTAGATGGCCGAGTTTTCCTCCAGCAATGGCTAGTGAAGCGCGCTCGTTCTCGACATCAATATCGATATCTCCATCTAGATCAACAATATCTAAGAGCGCCTCAAGATAATCGGCTGCGACATCCCCTTCTTCTTCTAGTCGGGTAATCAAGCTCTTCTTACCACTCTCTACATTTGTCTCGCTCATCGCTCCTCCATCTACCGATTTGTCGGTATTAATATTATTTATACCTTTTTAGGGCTTTTGTCCTGTGGATAACTATGTGAATAGTTATTTCTTTTTCTTTTTCTTTTTTGGCTGCTGGCGTTGGCCAATTTCAGGAGTTATTGGGGTTGAAGTTGGTTCATCAACCTCCGGCGCGATTCCAGATTTCTTAGCTTGCTTAGCCTTTAGTTCTTCATAGGCAGGTGAGCCAGGAGTTGGGTTTCGCTTAATGACATAGAACTGTTGTCCGAGAGTCCATAGGTTTGTGGTGGACCAATAAATTAAAACACCAACTGGAAAGTTAACTCCGGAAATTGCAAAAATAATTGGGAAAACATAAAGCATGATCTTTTGTTGTTGCATCATCATGTTGTTGGAGGAATCCATCTTTGGCATTCCTTTAACCATCAACTGACGTTGTGTGGTGAAAGTAGTTGCAGACATAAAGAGAATTAATCCAACAGTCACGATCTTGGTCGCGCTATCTGGCGAACTTAAAAATGTGCTGGAAAGCAAAGCGTGAAAAAATCGAGCGTGCTGTGCTGAGAGCAGTAGGTCGCCTTTAAGAACTCCGTGTGGGTGATTGTGGGCGATGCCATTTAATACAGTGAAGAGCGAAAAGAAAATTGGAGCTTGCGCCAAAATAGGAAAACAAGAAGCAAGTGGGTTGGTCTTGTGCTCTTTATAGAGCTTCATCATCTCTTCAGATTGTTTTTGACGATCGTCTTTATACTTCTTTTGAATTTCTTTCATGTGTGGCTGCAACGCAGTTAGGGCTCGCTGACTTTTAATCTGCTTCACAAAGAGCGGAATTAAAATAATTCGGATTAAAACCACTAAGCCAATAATCGACAAACTCCACTTAATGCTTTCGTGGGAGTTCTTTCCAAAAATCAAACCCAGCATGGAGTGAAAAGTCACGATTACCCAAGAAACCGCGAAATATAAGGGTTTTAGGATACTTCCCATTTAGTTAACTCCTTTTACAACCGATTTTTGAGGTACATAATCAACACCGCCATAAGACCAAGGATTACACCTTAATAATCTCCAGATCGCCATACCTACACCTTTTAATCCGTACTCTTTTATCGCCACTAGTGCGTATTGCGAACAACACGGGTAGTACTTGCAACGAGGAGCAAAACTTGGCGAAATCCACTTTTGATAAAACTTTATGGGCAAGAGCAAGAGTCTTTTCATACTCTCACCGAACCCCCTCTTGCAGAACCGTTTTGTAGAACTTTTTTTGCTAACTTTGGAAGTTCTAATGCAAGTGAATCAGAGGAGCGAAGAACGCGAACGACGACAAAACTGTTTTTCGGGAAAAGTTCTAATTCTCTTCGCATAATGTGGCGAATCTGGCGTGCAAGTCGATGGCGTAAGACCGAACCGCCAATAGACTTATTAATAATCAACCCGACTTTTGGACCAGTCGGTAACTCGGGTTTTGTCAGAACATAGAGCACAAGTGATGTCGAGGTTGCTCGAACTCCGGTTTTGGTAGTTTGAGAAAACTCGTTGCTAGTGCGTAAACGATTCGCGACGGGTAACACGAGTTATGCGGAGATGCGAACGCGACCTTTTGCGCGGCGGGAAGAAAGGACTGATCGTCCACCGCGAGTTGCCATGCGGGCACGGAAACCATGCTTTTTTGCACGGCGACGGTTGTTTGGTTGGAAAGTGCGCTTTGTCATCGAAAACTCCTTATTCACCCGTTGGTCCTTGGATTGTTCCAGGACGGTTCGAGGCCACAGCTTGTGAGGGGGTAACGGTAGAGGTACCTGTTGATAAGGGTCAAACTCACTTCATCTCAATTACCTAACGGGGAACGGTTTTCTTCCTCAAATTGTGGATAACCACTTGCTTTTCCGCCTTCGCCGCTCTACCTTCGCACTCTATCCACAGGCGAGAAAGGGAATGATTGGTGAAACTCTGAAGTTTCGCCGCTTTTCAAGAGAGAAACCTTCTTTTCTCTATCTGTCAAGACTCAAGTTAGGGTTTAGACCACAGGCTGTGGATATCTTTGTGGATTACTTTATTTTGGTTTATTAGGGATTCGGGGCTGGCGTGGCTTTGTTGGAAGAGAACGACCTTTCGGCGCTTTGGTTGGCAGTTATTGATGAGGTGGCGTTGGAGACCCCCCACCATCGGGCTTTTCTTACCCTCACCAAGCCGATCGGCCTGCTTCAAGGAGAATCTGGTTCTAATTTGCTCTTAGCCGCTCCAAACGCCTTTGCTAAGGATGTTTTGGAGACCCGGCTGCGCGCCTCATTAAATGAAGTTTTGTCGGGTCGTCTTGGCCAACGAATAAATATTGCGGTCACTATTGATGAGTCTTTAGAGACCCCACCGCAACGAGAGCCACTGATCGTGGAGCCTGTGGTTGATATCGAACCACGAACTGGAATGGGAAGAGGCTCTGGCGCTTCAACAACCAACGAACCTTCCCAATTGAATCCTCGATATATTTTTGAGACTTTTGTTATCGGGGCTTCCAACCGATTTGCCCATGCTGCGGCTGTTGCGGTGGCTGAGGCACCTGCAAAGGCCTATAACCCGCTTTTTATTTACGGGGAATCGGGTTTGGGTAAAACCCACCTCCTTCATGCCATTGGCGCCTACACCAAAGAGTTGTACAGCGGTGTTCGGGTTCGATATGTCTCTAGCGAAGAATTCACTAATGACTTTATTAATTCCATCCGTGATGACAAAGCTAGTGTTTTTCAACGTCGGTATCGCGATCTTGATGTTTTATTGGTTGATGACATTCAGTTTTTAGAGAATAAGGAACGGACTCAAGAGGAGTTCTTCCACACTTTTAATACTTTATATAACGCGAACAAACAGATAGTTATCTCAAGTGATAGACCGCCTAAGCAGTTAACAACTTTGGAAGATCGTCTCCGTAGTCGATTTGAATGGGGATTAATCACTGACATCCAACCACCAGAGTTAGAAACTCGAATTGCGATTCTTCGCAAGAAGGCGGCTCAGGACAAGCTCAACGCTCCTGATGATGTTCTGGAATATATCGCCAGCAAAATTTCGAGCAATATTCGTGAGCTTGAAGGTGCGCTAATTCGGGTAACTGCTTTTGCCTCCTTAAATCGGCAAAATGTTGATTTTAATTTGGCTGAAATTGTTTTGAAGGATTTAATCCCAAGTGAGGGCGGACCGGAAATAACCTCGACCACGATCATGGCCCAGACTGCTTCATATTTCAGTCTTACTTTGGATGACCTATGTGGAACCTCCCGTTCGAGGGTTTTGGTAAACGCCCGCCAGATCGCTATGTACCTTTGCCGAGAGTTGACAGACCTTTCACTGCCTAAAATTGGACAGACTTTTGGCGGCCGCGACCACACGACGGTTATGCATGCCGATCGGAAAATTCGCCAATTAATGGCTGAGCGCCGTTCGATTTATAACCAAGTCACCGAACTTACCAACCGGATTAGACAACAAGCTAAGGGAAACAGTTAATGAACGGTTGCCCCCAGATTGGGGGTAACTTGTGGATAACTGTGGGAAAAACCTTGGGTTATTCAACTATTACTAAGAAAAGTAGTGGTAACGGAGAAGTTAGTCGACTTTTTCCACCAATTGCCCACAGTAAGAAATTAGATCTTTTTCCTTTTAACACCTGCACTTTCTATAGTTATCCACAAGAAAGTGCGGTAGTTACTACTAATACTTATATATTTAAAAGAAAACCAGGAAATAACGAACCTGTGCAAGACTTATTAACGGTAGACGGAGCGAGGGTGTTATGAAATTTACAGTAGAGCGCGATGCGCTAATAGACGCAATTAACTGGGTGGCCCGAAGCCTCTCTTCCAGACCAAACATCACCTCCCTTCTTGGCATCGTTATTGATGTGACAGACACAATCAAATTAACTGGGTCGGATCTAGAAACATCCACTAAAGCAACTTTCCATGCGGAAATCTCTGAAACCGGGAAAGTATTAGTACCTGGCCGGTTACTTGCGGAGATATCGCGCTCTTTACCACAGAAACCGATTACATTTCTTTTAGAGGGAACTCGAGTTCTCGTTACGGCAGGAACTGCCAAATTCACTTTGCCAACACTTTCCTTATCTGACTACCCAACACTTCCAGAAATTCCAGAGACTGCAGGAATTATCACGAGTGATATTTTTGCAACTGCCGTCAACCAGGTTGCCGTAGCTGCCGGTCGAGACGATTCTCTTCCTACCCTTACCGGAGTCTTTATTGAAATTGTCGGAAAAACAATCACCCTAGCCGCAACAGATCGTTATCGTCTGGCCGTCAAAGAAATCACCTGGCAACCAAAAAACGAAGCTATCGAAACCTCAACCTTGCTTCGTGCCAGAACTCTCTCAGATGCAGCAAAATCTCTGGCAAATAGCTCGGAAGTAATTTTTGCGCTCTCACCACTAGAAGCTAAAGAAAAGTTAGTGGGATTTGTTTCACACGAAAAAACCATGACTTCACGAACCCTTGATGGAAGTTTCCCTCCTTTCAAACATCTACTCCCACAACAATCAACAGCACAAGCAATTATTGAAGTTTCGACTTTATTAGATTCAGTACGACGTGTAGCACTTGTTACCGATAAAACCGTTCCCCTCCGTCTTATTTTTTCCGAGAACTCACTCTTATTAGAAGCGGGAGCTGGAGAAGAGGCACAAGCGACTGAGGAGTTAAATATTGAATATGCCGGCGAAGAGATCAATATTGCTTTTAACCCAACATTTCTCACTGATGGTTTACAAGCCATCAACAGTCCATACGTTCATATCGCATTCACTGGCGAGAAAAAACCAGCCGTACTCACTGGAAAAAATGAGCTTGATGGCGAGATTGATAATTCTTATAAATATCTATTAATGCCGATGCGCTACAACTCATAACAACTCTTTCATTGTGTTCATCTCAAACTTAACGCTGACGAATTTTCGTTCTTACAGCAACCTAACACTTGAGTTAGAACCAGGAATCACAATCTTTGTTGGACGTAATGGCGAAGGTAAAACCAACATCGTTGAGGCAATTTTATATCTCTCTTACTTGAATTCTCATCGAGTTGCTACGGATGTACCGTTGATTCAACTCGGTTTTCCTTCTGCCTACATAAGGGCAAAAACAATTACACCAGAGCGAGAATATTTGGTGGAGTTGGAAATAAATGGCGAGAAAGCCAATCGCGCAAGAATTAATCAAAACCCAACCAGAAGCCAAAGAGATTTATTTGGTTTGGTGCAAGCCATCTATTTCTCTCCGGAAGATTTAGATTTAGTTCGAGGCGACCCAACAGAGAGACGAAGGTTTATAGATCAACTCATCACACTTCGTTCGCCTCGAATAGCCGGGATTATTTCGGATTATGAACGAGCTGTGAGACAACGAAACTCACTTCTGAAATCGAGAGCACATCCTGATGCGCTAACACCTTGGGATCAGCAAGTCGCAGATTTCGGCGGAAAAATTATGGCTGCCAGGATTTCAACACTTAAAGAGTTAACCCCCATTTTTAACTCGGTATATAACGAAATTTCCGAGGAGAAAAAAACAGACATTCTTTATAAATCGCATATCGAAGAGGTCTCCACCAGCGCAGAAAGCAATACCGCTCAAATTCTCGAGAGAATCCGTACAACACGATCGACCGAACTTGAACGAGGTTTAACACTCACTGGCCCTCACCGCGATGACCTCACTTTGGTGCTCGGAAACCATATTGTGAAAGGCTTTGCTAGCCATGGAGAGTCTTGGTCTGTGGCCTTAGCGTTAAAACTTGCGACATATAAACTTTTGCAAAACGATGGATACTCACCCATCCTCATTTTAGATGACGTTTTTTCTGAACTCGATGAAGGTCGACGATTACAACTAATCCAGTTAGCTCAAGCTGCCGAACAAACATTAATTACTGTGGCAGTCGAGAACGATCTCCCTTCCACACTTCAAGGTAAGCGGTATTTAATAAAGTCCGGCAGCGCTACGGAGATCAATTCATGACACGCGATCTTGCTCGGGAGCTCTATCGAATCTTCCGCAGCCAAAATCGAAGAACTAGATTCAATGAAACCGAGCAACCTCGAGAACGAATGGATGATCCGCAACCGCTACAAAATCTTCTGCAAGATTTAACGAAATCGCAGGAATGGCGCCAGGGAATAGCAGAAGGGACCCTCTTCTCGCTCTGGAGCGAAATTGTTGGCCCGGAAATCGGTTCTCGGGCCGCCCCAATTTCCTTACTCGATGGGGTTCTCACAATTCAAACAACTTCAACTGCGTGGGCGGTCCAACTTAAGCTCATGGCGCCACAACTCTTATCCACTATCGCCTCATCAGCCCCCGGGGCGTTGGTGGAGCAACTCTCAATAATTGGTCCGAATGCCCCACATTGGAAGAAAGGAGTCCGATCCATAAAAGGTGCCCGTGGCCCAAGAGATACCTACGGATGAGGGATATCTTCCCTTCAGTTTCACTAGTGACCTACAAGATGCTCGTAAAAATCCTTCTAGTCCACCTTGTAACGCCGTTTTAGGCAGGCATAGAGCAGTTTTCACGCTAGAATAAAACCTTAAAGATTTCGAAAAACCCGTCAGGTTTCGTCCTGAGCCGTTTTCACTTTGAATAGGGGCGTGGATGCCAAACAAGTCCTACGACGCCAGTGCCATCACAGTCCTGGAAGGTCTCGACGCCGTTCGTAAGCGCCCCGGTATGTACATCGGATCAACCGGTGAGCGCGGCTTACACCATTTGGTTCAAGAAGTTGTCGACAACTCCGTAGATGAGGCGATGGCGGGTTACTGCACCGAGATTAATGTGACTTTAGAAGCCGATGGTGCCGTCAAAGTAATCGATGATGGTCGTGGCATTCCCGTAGACATGCACCCGATCGAGAAAAAACCGGCCTTAGAGGTTGTCATGACCGTCTTACACGCAGGTGGCAAGTTCGGCGGCAGTGGATATTCAGTCTCCGGCGGTCTCCACGGTGTTGGAATTTCCGTTGTGAATGCCCTCAGCACCGATTTGGCAGTCGAAGTCCAGCGCGACGGATTTCATTGGTACCAAGAATATAAATTAGGCGTGCCACAGCAACCGGTACGACAGGGTGAAGCCACAGCCAACCACGGAACCACTATTACATTTTGGCCGTCGAAAGAAATTTTCGAAACTACTGACTTCTCTTTCGAAACTCTCTCAGCTCGGTTTCGGGAGATGGCGTTCTTAAATAAGGGTTTAATCCTAACTTTAAAAGATCTTCGGTTAGGACATGTAGATGAAAAAGGCGAGCCGCTTTATGTTCGCTATCACTACGAAGGTGGAATTATTGATTTTGTTAAACATCTCAATCAATCCAAAGGTGAAACACACAAATCGATAATCTCTTTAAGTGCCGAGGATGAAAAGCACCACATGTCGCTTGAAGTCGCGATGCAATGGAATTCAGGTTTTTCTGAATCGGTGTATACCTTCGCAAATGCAATTCATACCCACGAAGGTGGAACACATGAAGAAGGATTTCGAACTGCGCTGACATCGATTGTAAATAAGTTTGGCGAAGAGTGGGGATATATTCGCAAGAAGGAAGATCGACTTACCGGAGAAGATATCCGCGAAGGCTTAACTGCCATTGTTTCAATAAAAATTGGCGAGCCTCAATTTGAAGGTCAGACAAAAACAAAGCTCGGCAATACTGAGGCGAAATCTTTCACCCAAAAATCCATGAACGAATTTCTTACTGAGTGGTTTGAGAAGAATCCGGGCGAAGGAAAAGATATAGTCCGAAAAAGTATCGATGCAGCTGCAGCCCGAGTCGCTGCGCGTAAAGCTCGCGATTTGTCACGAAGTAGAAAAGGCCTTCTTGAAGGTCGCGGAATGCCTGGAAAACTTGCTGACTGCCAATGGACTGAACCTGAAAAATGTGAACTCTATATAGTTGAAGGTGACTCGGCTGGGGGTTCCACAAAAGGTGGCCGAGATTCACGCAACCAAGCAGTCTTGCCAATTAGAGGAAAAATTCTCAATGTTGAGAAGGCTCGTATTGATCGAGTGCTTCAAAATAATGAAGTTCAGGCCCTGATTACCGCCCTAGGTACTGGAATTCATGACGAATTCGATGTGGCAAAACTTCGCTACCACAAGATTATTTTGATGGCCGATGCTGACGTCGACGGTCAACATATCCGCACCTTGTTACTCACACTCCTCTTCCGTTTTATGCGACCACTCATTGAAAACGGTTATGTGTACTTAGCCCAACCACCACTTTATAAATTGAAGTGGGGTGGGAAAGAACCAGTTCAGTATGCATTCTCTGATCGCGAACGAGATGGTTTTATAAAAATTGGACTCGAAGCCGGAAAGCGCCTTCCTAAAGAAGACGGTATTCAACGCTTCAAAGGTTTGGGTGAGATGCCAGCCAAAGAATTATGGGACACCACTATGGATCCGGCGCATCGCGTTCTCATTCAAGTCACTATCGATGATGCCGCAGCGGCAGATGATCTCTTTTCAGTTCTCATGGGCGAGGATGTTGAACTTCGTCGAAACTTCATTCAACGTAATGCTAAAGACGTTAGGTTCTTGGATATCTAATGGACACCACAAACCAAACTCCAGATCTGCCCGAGCATGATCGAATCGAGACTGTAGATCTCCAAGTAGAGATGGCACGTTCCTATCTCGATTATGCAATGAGCGTCATTGTTGGACGTGCCTTACCTGATGTTCGCGACGGTTTAAAACCAGTTCACCGCAGAGTTCTTTATGCCATGTACGACGCTGGTTATCGCCCAGATAAGGGTTATTACAAATCTTCTCGTATCGTCGGCGATGTCATGGGTAACTATCACCCCCACGGCGATACTGCTATTTATGATGCTGTCGTTCGCCTTGCGCAATTTTGGTCACTTCGTTTTCCATTAATCGACGGCAACGGAAACTTTGGATCGCCAGGAAATGATCCAGCCGCAGCAATGCGTTATACCGAAGCAAGACTTGCTCCTCTCGCAATGGAGATGATGCGAGATATCGACGAAGACACTGTGGACTTTATTCCTAACTACGATGGCCGTTCTCAAGAACCAGTAGTACTTCCCAGCCGTTTTCCTAACCTGCTTGTCAACGGTAGCGCCGGTATCGCCGTTGGTATGGCGACCAATATTCCACCGCACAACCTCACTGAAGTTATCGAAGGTGTTTGTTGGGCGTTGGAACACCCAGATCAACCAGCCCATGAATTGCTGGAAAAACTAATCACGATTATTAAAGGACCAGACTTTCCTACCAAAGCTCTCATTGTTGGGCGCAGTGGAATCGAAGATGCTTATCGCACTGGCCGTGGCTCGATCATCATGCGCGCTGTTGTTGAAATTGAAGAGATTAATAAACGAACTTGTTTGGTTGTCACCGAACTGCCTTATCAAGTAAACCCTGACAACTTAGCTTTAAAAATCGCTGAACTTGTAAAAGATGGTCGAATCAAGGGAATCGCAGATGTTCGCGATGAAGGAAACGAACGTTTGGGTCAACGACTTGTCATTGTTCTTCGAAACGATGCGGTTCCAAAAGTTGTTCTAAATAACTTGTATAAGCACACGCAATTACAAGATTCCTTTGGCGCAAACATGTTGGCCTTGGTTGACAATGTGCCACGGACGTTAAGGCTCGATGAGTTCATTCGCTATTACATCGAACACCAGGTAGAAGTCATAGTTCGCCGAACAAAATATCGTTTATCAGAGCGAGAAAAACGCGCTCATATCTTGCGCGGTTACCTAAAGGCGCTAGATGCCCTTGATGCCGTTATCGCATTAATTCGTGCCAGCTCAACAACCGAAGAAGCTCGAACTGGCTTAATGAAGTTGTTAGATGTCGATGAAGTGCAAGCAAACGCAATTTTAGATATGCAATTGCGTCGAATTGCAGCACTGGAACGTCAAAAGATTAATGACGAATACGATGCTTTAATGGCAGACATCATTCTGCTTAATGAGATCCTCGCGAGCCCGGCAAAACAACGAGAAATCATTAAAACCGAATTACAAGAAGTAGCCACCAAATTTGGTAATGATCGAAGAACTCAAATTATTCTCGGTGAGAGCGATCTTTCGATTGAGGATTTAATTCCCGAACAAGATGTGGTTGTCACGATTACTCGTTCCGGTTACTCCAAACGCACCAAGGCTGACCTATATCGATCCCAACGTCGGGGTGGTAAAGGTGTTCGAGGAGCCGCGCTACGTCAGGATGATTTAGTGGATCATTTCTTTGTAGCTTCAACTCATGATTGGTTGATGTTCTTTACCAATAAGGGTCGGGTCTACCGTGCGAAAGTTCACGAGCTTCCAGATGCTGGTCGAGATGCACGTGGCCAACACGTGGCGAATTTATTGGCATTCAAGCCGGATGAGACAATCGCTCAGGTTATTGCGCTCTCTAACTATGAGGCCTACCCATATCTCGTTATTGCGACTCGATTTGGAATGGTGAAGAAGAGCCCACTCTCCGAGTATGACTCAACCCGCACCGGAGGACTGATCGCGGTAAATCTGCGCGAGGATGACGAAGTCGTTTCAGCCTCTCTAGTGAGTGAAAAAGACGAACTTCTTCTTGTATCTCGATATGGAATGTCCCTTCGCTTCTCAGCAAATGACACATCACTTCGCCCAATGGGTCGGGCAACAGGTGGTGTCATTGGAATGAAGTTCCGCGGCGAGGACAAGTTGCTCTCGATGGCAACGATTCTCGACGAATCAAAACCACAATTTGTTGTTACTGCAACAGACGGCGGTTATGCCAAGCGCACTCCGCTCAAGGAATACCGTTCTCAAGGTCGAGGCGGAATCGGTGTTAAGGCCGCCAAGATTGATGAGGATTCACGTGGAGTTCTTGTTGGTGCCATGATCGTCGAGGCCGAAGAAGAGATTTTGGCAATTACTTCGGGCGGCACGGTTATCCGAACTGCTGTCTCAGAAATCCGGGAAACCAGCCGCGACACCCTAGGCGTTCGCCTTGTTAACTTAGGTGAAGGGGTATCTGTAGTCTCGATTGCTCAAGTGAAGGATGTTCCAGTCTCCGAACTAGAAGAACTAGGCGATTCGGCAGAGGCCGAGACGATTGTCGAAGAAGAGATTGCAGAAACCACGCTCAATGAGGAGGGGACTGAATAGCTTTTTTGCGGGGATGACCCTAAGTCGGGTAACCTTCACCAGCCCAGAAATGGGCCTGTAGCTCAGCCTGGTTAGAGCGCTTCCCTGATAAGGAAGAGGTCGGAGGTTCAAGTCCTCCCAGGCCCACGCTCATAGAAATATGGGGACTTAGCTCAATTGGTAGAGCGCCTGCTTTGCAAGCAGGAGGTCAGGAGTTCGATCCTCCTAGTCTCCACAATATCCCCGCATAACGGCGGGGATTTTTTATTTGTGGGTCGCGATTAAATGTCCGCCACTTCGCTTAGAATCAAAACCACGTCAGATGAACGAGGTGCTTATGTCGCTTTATTTCCGCAAGTCAGTAAAAATTGCACCAGGACTCCATGTAAATTTTTCTAAACGCGGAATGGGTATGTCGGTAGGAAAACGCGGTGGTCCACGACTGACTCTCGGTCCAACAGGTCGAGTTACGGCATCACAATCTTTTGGCGGTGGGTTGCGCTATCAAAAAAGCCTTAGCCTAAAAAAGTCTGCCACCCCTCACACCTCGCCTGCTTATCTAACTGCGGATGTGACAAGCGCTGGTGCGCCTGAGCACCACGACTTTTGGGCTTCTTTTCTCTTTTGGAGTATTGGATCTTTACTCTTTGGTGGATATTTACAAAGCCATCATCCATCAAACAACACCCCTTCAATTATTTGCTTTCTCTTCGGTGCAATTTTCTTCGTCGCATTTCTGGTTGATTTCTCCGAGAAGGGAAATAACCCAGCCATGGTAGCCACTCAAACCAGCGAGATACCACCGCACCCTGAACTAACAGAAGCGGTTGATCAATTGATAGCAAAATTTGGGCACGCGGCCGTGGCTTCTGAGATAACAAAAAAGCAGTAATCTTTACCCACTTGTTTTGCATGCATTCTTTACTCTATTTCTCGAAAGACCCAGTTACCGAAAGGGCCGTCATGTCTACTGCAACTCTTCACACCAACCTTGGTGACATCATCGTTGAACTTTTTCCTAACCATGCGCCTAAGACCGTCGCTAACTTCGTTGAGTTGGCTACCGGCGCTCGCGAGTGGGTTGATCCACGAACTGGTGCAAAGAGCACAGCAAATCTTTATGACGGAACCGTTTTCCATCGAGTTATTGCCAACTTCATGATTCAAGGTGGAGATCCACTCGGAACTGGAACTGGCGGCCCTGGCTACCGTTTCGCTGACGAGTTCCATGGCGACCTGGTATTTGACCGTCCTTATCTTTTAGCGATGGCAAACTCTGGTCCGGGCACCAATGGTTCACAATTCTTCATCACAGTTGCGCCAACAACTTGGTTAAATCGCAAGCACACAATCTTCGGTGAAGTTAAAGATGCGCCATCCCAGAAAGTTGTCGATGCGATTGCTACGACAAAGACCGGCGCGCAAGATCGTCCAGTTCAAGCTGTGACGATTAATTCTGTAACTATTTCAGAATAACTTCTTCTGATGAGAGTGCAGCGTTCACTAACAACCACTCTCATTAGCATCATTTGCCTTTTCTATATTTGGGCTCAATTTGACCACACTCTGGTTGATCACCTTGCTCTGTTTTATGGCGGGGTTTATTCCAATGGGGTGTTCCCTGGGGTTTCGACAGGCCAGTGGTATCGGTTATTCACCGTGGCACTTACTCATGCCAACCTGCTTCATTTAGGTTCGAATATGTTGGCGCTCTTTACCTTTGGAAATCTGGTCGAACGCATTTTTGGCCGTAATAAGTATTTGGCAATTTTTCTTGGCTCACTTTTGGTCGCCTCGCTAGCCTCGGTCTACCTAGGACCTCACAACATTTTCAAAGTTGGGGCATCAGGTGCCATTTTCGGTCTCTTGGGGGCGTTATTGGCGGCGGGTGGCCGATCTGGTATTAATTCCCAAGCGGTCGTTAGCAACGTCGTTCTCAACGTCGTGATCACCTTTTCCATCCCAGGAATCGATTGGCGAGCGCACATTGGCGGTTTTGTAGGCGGATTTGCCATTGCCTATCTGGTAAAACCAAGAAGATAGAGTTATCCACAGGAGTTATCCACCATGTGGAGAATTACATCTCTGTAATTCGTTAATTAATGAGTAAGAAGTTACTTCCACTTAGTGGCGAGCATAAATCCGGTAGCGATAAAGCCAAAACCGACGACCATGTTCCAGGCGCCAATGTGAGGGATTGGGTACTTCGTTGAACTGATGTAGAAGACAACAATCCATACTAAACCGATTAAAAATGCGGCGACCATAACCGGAGCCAACCAGGAAGGGCTATCCAAACGGACTGGCTTGGCATTCAAAACCGCAGGAGGAATGTAAGGCGCTTCCTTCTTCCGTACTTTCGATTTAGGCATGGACGAAGGTTACACCACAATAAAGCCATGGAAATGGGTGGCTTAAAGATCCTGGTCGTAGATAACTATGACTCTTTTGTTTTTAACCTGGTCCAGTATCTCTCCCAAATTGGCGCAAATTGCACTGTGGTGAGAAACGATGAGATTGCGGTTGAACGTGCTGCTGACTTTGATGGGGTGCTTATCTCACCAGGACCAGGTACACCAGAGAGTGCCGGAATCAGCATCGAGTTGGTGAAATATTGCGCCGAAAAATCCATTCCGCTCCTAGGGGTCTGTCTTGGTCACCAAGCAATTGGTGTTGCTTTTGGCGCGACGGTTTCTAGAGCTCCCGAATTACTCCACGGCAAGACTTCGGTAGTTCATCATAAAAACGCAAGTATCTTAAAAGATATTGCAGATCCATTTACGGCCACTCGCTATCACTCACTCGCGATAGAAAAAAATACCTTGCCGGAAGAGTTAGAAATTATTGGCGCTACTGATTCTGGTGTGATCATGGCAGTCCAACATAAATCCCTTCCGATCTCAGGAGTTCAATTTCATCCAGAA
This sequence comes from uncultured Actinomycetes bacterium, assembly GCA_903846075.1. Classification (GTDB taxonomy): domain Bacteria; phylum Actinomycetota; class Actinomycetes; order Nanopelagicales; family Nanopelagicaceae; genus CAIMZW01. The sequence goes on along the minus strand of CAIMZW010000047.1, from coordinate 19,410 downwards.
TCTGTATTAACTGAGTACGGTCATCAAATGCTAGGAAACTGGTTAGTGATTTGTGGCGATTCAGATGCTCGTTCGAGATCAGAAGGTTTATCGCCGGTTGTAAATAAAAATTAACTCTGCGCGCGGTTAACAGTAATCGTTACGGAACTGCCAATAGTTAATGTCGTTCCTGCATCGGGTGCTTGAGCTAATACATTTCCCACAACTTGTGTTGGATCTGTTGCATCAATAGAGACCACTTGAAAACCAGCCTGGGTAAGAATTGTCTTTGCTTCGATTTCTGTCAGTCCAACTAATTGTGGAACTTGGATTTTCCCACTTGCGATTTGAAGAATCACACCACTACCGGCTGGCAACGTGCTACCACCCGATGGAGTAACAGCAAGAACGACTCCAGGTTGTTGATTGGAGTCCACAGGCAACGTTTGAGAGATAACTAAACCTGCCGAAGATAAAAGATCTCGAGCTTGCGTCAATGTAAGTCCCACTAAATTAACTGGAACAGTGGTGTCACCGGGACCGTCGGAGAGCGTCAATGTAACCGCACTTCCAGGAGCCACCTTTGTTGTCGCAAGTGGTAATTGGCTGGCTACTCTACCTTTAGGAATCGTTGCATCAGGTGCGTGGGTATATGTCACGGTGAAATTGCCTAGGTACGCGCCTGCTTGATCTTGAGTTAATCCGAGGACATTGGGCACTGCAATCGTTGCTATAACTTTATTAGTTTTATGAATACTTAAAATTGTGCCAGAGACGACGATGGCTGAAAGCGCCACAAGTATCCCAGCAATGATTAGCCGTTTCTTTAGATGGGAAACTACAACAACAGGTGCCGCAACAATTCTGGTTGCAACCGACTGACCATTTAACACTTGTCCAATGTCCGCCAACATGTCAGCGGCGCTTTGATATCGATCACGCGGATCCTTGGCTAAGGCGGTTGAGATTATCGAATCTAAACTCTTATCTAAAGTTGGAACTAAATCAGTGGGTAGGGCAAAGGGCATAGAGACATGTTGGTAGGCAATCGAAACTGGCGTATCGCCACTAAAAGGAGGTCGGCCGGTAAGAATTTCATAGAGTAAACAGCCAACGGAGTAGATGTCGCTTCGGCGATCGGCAACCTCGCCAGTAGCTTGTTCTGGCGAAAGATATTGAGCGGTTCCAACAACATTCCATGTGTTTGTCATGGTTGCACCGATATCGTCCAAAGCGCGGGCGATACCAAAATCCATGACCTTTACATCACCTTCATCGGTGACCATGATGTTTCCAGGTTTAATATCACGATGGATAATTCCATTCGCATGGGAGTAACTCAGAGCCTCGAGAATTCCAACGACGATTTCAAGACTACGGCGCACCGTCAACTTTTCCGTGCCGTGGATAATTTCACGAAGTGTTAATCCATTAACTAACTCCATAACGATGTATGAGTTAGACCCCTCTTCACCAGAGTCATAGACCGCGACTATCCCAGGGTGATTAAGACCCGCGGCGGCCAGGGCTTCCTTACGAAACCTAGCTACGAATGAAGGGTCACGAGCTAGATCGCTTCGTAGGATTTTTATCGCAACTTTTCGTGAAAGACGAAGGTCTTCGCCGATGTAGACATCAGCCATACCACCAGTGCCGATCATCTCGCCGAGTTCGTATCGACCGCCTAAAACTTTACTCATTTGCAGCACCGAGAAGCTCTGTGAAGTCAGAATCTTCGGCGGATTCGATTACTTCAAGCCAAAGTATGGTGACGTTATCTGGAGCTCCCTTTGCTTTGGTCTCTTCAACGAGCGCCGAGACAACATCATTAATTGGAGTCGCCCTGATTATCTGAGCAATTTCAAATTCAGAGAGAACTCCAGAGAGTCCATCACTGCACAATAAGAATCGGTCGCCGACCTTTGCCGGGTAGATCATTAATACGGGATCAATTCCTGAAGTTCCCATAAGAACTTGGGTGAGAAGTGAACGTTGTGGATGTTCAAAAGCCTCTTCAGGGGTGACACGACCTTGATCGAGCAACTCTTGAATGACGGTGTGATCGTGGCTGAGCTGGGTCAATTTTTCGTCGGAATATTTATAGCATCGCGAATCTCCAACATGGAGCAGTTCGACTGTTTCATCTCCGAGATGCAGCGCGGTCAGTGTTGTTCCCATGCCGGCAAGTTGGGGGTTTATTTTGGTCTGCGCCGAGATTTCATTATCAATTTCATACGTAACATGGAGCAAGAGGTCTTCCCGCGAATCCGCGTCTATAACCGAGTCATTAAGTACTGGCTGCAGTTGAGCTAAGGTTTTTATAGCGATACTAGAAGCAACTTCGCCGCCGACATGTCCGCCCATTCCATCCGCGACAGCGACGAGACGTTTAGTAACCAGCCCCGAGTCTTCATTTCCCTGACGAACCAAACCTTGGTCAGATTGCGCGATGGTTTGAAAAACCAACATAAATCGTGACCTCCTTGAGTGGGTTCAGGGCTAACGGTATTTAGGGGTACAGGTATCTAGCCTAACGGTGCTAATCTCGGTTTCAAGAAGCGCGAGTGGCGGAACGGCAGACGCGCACGGTTCAGGTCCGTGTATTCGCAAGGATGTAGGGGTTCAAATCCCCTCTCGCGCACATGTTGATTTACGGACACCGCGGCGCAAGCGCCGACTTTCCTGAAATGACCCTTCAGGCCTATCAAGCTGCCATCAAACAAGGCGCTGATGGCCTTGAATGCGATGTGCGACTAACCAAAGATAGAGAAATCATCTGTTGGCATGATTCCAACACCGAGAGAACTCGGGATAAGAGTGCGATCATCTCAAAGTCAACACTGGCTGAGTTGGAATTTGCCCAACCGGTGAAATTGGAGACGCTCTTCGATCTTGCAATTGCCCACAAAAAGAATTTGGCCATTGAAACGAAGCACCCGGTTCCTACCCGAGGCTTAATCGAGAAGATGGTGGTGAGCTTCCTAGAGGAGAGGCGGGACGAGATCGCGGCCAGCGGAATTTCCGTAGCGATTATGTCTTTCTCTCAAATGGCAATGTTTCGTCTTGAACGAGCCGCCTTCGAACGCGTCTTCCTAGTCGACTCACTTGGTTTAGCGCGCGCAAATACTGCTCCGATTATCGGACCTGGACTTCGGATTCTTCGCAAAGATCCCGCATTAGTGGAGCGAATGCACAAACTTGATAAGAAAGTTTATGTGTGGACCGTCAACGAAGATGAAGACGTCAAATTTTGTGCCGACCTCGGAGTTGATGTGATCATGAGCGATAAGCCGGCACAAGCACGAAAGGCGCTCGGCTACTCTTAGCGCATGACGAAGTATGGCTATTTAGGGCCCGCTGGAACTTTTACAGAGGCCGCCCTTCGTCAAATCACCACCACTTCCGACGAACTAATTCCTTATGCGAATGTGACTGCCGCTTTGGATGCCGTGCGTAAAGGTGAGGTGACCAAGGCTCTGGTTCCTATCGAAAACTCTGTCGAAGGGGTCGTGGCTCGAACTTTGGATGAGTTGGCCACCGGGGAAACCCTCCATATCGCGGCTGAAACTACTTTGCCAGTCTCCTTTGCCTTAATGGTCTTGCCTGAAAATGTAGGAAATGAGATTCGGCGGATCGCCACCCATCCTCATGCTGAGGCTCAATGTCGATCCTTTATTGCCCGGGAATGGCCCGAAGCCGAAATAATGGAAACGCCATCGACGGCAGCCGCTGCGGCTGGTTTGGTGCATGGAAATTACGATGCCGCGATCGCTTCATCATTTGCCGCCGAAAAGTACAACTTGGTGAAAGTCGCTGAAAATATCGGGGACAACGAGGGAGCGGTGACTCGATTTGTTGTCGTTGAAAAACCTGGGCAACTCTCTGCCTCAACCGGCAATGACCGAACCTCTCTGGCTGCCTTTATTGATATTGACCACGCGGGTGCTTTATTGGAAATCCTGACTGAATTTGCCAATCAAAATGTTAACCTGACTTTTATTCAGAGCCGACCCACTGGTAAGGAACTCGGCCACTATCACTTCATTATTGATGCACAGGGACATATCGATGATCCTGCTGTTCATGCTGCAATAGAAGGACTCAAGCGAATTTGTGACGAGATTCGTTTTCTCGGTTCTTATCCTCGAGCAACAAAAAATGACTAATCGAAAAGGCGAAGCATGATTGATCTAAAAGTATTACGTGAGAACCCAGAGTTGGTTCGAAACTCCCAGCGAGTTCGCGGCGAGGATCCAAGCATCGTCGATCAATTGTTAGTTGCCGATGAAACTCGACGTCAAGCGATTGTCGATTTTGAAGCTCTGCGCGCGGAACAGAATATTCTTTCGAAATCTGTTGGAAGTGCTAAAGGCGATGAGAAGAGTGCACTTCTGGAGAATGCAAAAGATTTGGCTGGACGAGTGAAGGCGGCTGATGCAATTCGTGCTGAAGCCGAAAGTGCAGCGCACCAATTCTTACTAAAGATTTCTAACTTGATCGATTCGGCCGCCCCCGTTGGTGGGGAAGCTGATTTTGTTGTTCTCGAACATGTCGGCACGCCTCGAGATTTTTCGCAATCCGGGTTCGAACCAAAAGATCATGTTGAATTAGGAAAGATTTTGAAGGCGATTGATACCGAACGAGGTGCAAAAGTCTCCGGTGCGCGTTCTTACTATCTCACCGGTGTTGGTGCATTGTTGGAGTTTGCTCTGGTGAATTACGCAATCTCATCCGCAACTCGTGCTGGCTTTACTCCCGTCATTCCACCAGTTTTGGTTAAACCTGCTGCGATGGAAGGCACTGGATTTCTTGGCCAAGCTGCGGAGAATGTCTACCACTTAGAAGAAGATGACTATTACTTAGTAGGCACTTCAGAGGTTCCACTCGCTGCTTATCACATGGATGAAATCGTTGATTCGCTACCTTTGCGTTACGCCGGCTACTCATCTTGCTTCCGCCGGGAAGCAGGAACTTATGGGAAAGATACTCGTGGAATTATTCGTGTTCATCAATTCGATAAAGTCGAAATGTTTGTCTTCTGTAAATTAGAAGATGCGGCAGCTGAACATCAACGCCTACTTCAATGGGAAAAGGATTTCCTCAATGCGATGGAGATTCCCTATCGAGTAATTGATGTGGCCTCAGGTGATTTAGGGTCGAGTGCGATCCGTAAATTTGATTGCGAGGCATGGATACCTACTCAGGGTACTTACCGCGAGGTTACGAGTACTTCTAACTGCACTGAATTTCAATCCCGCAGATTGAATATTCGGTACCGTGACGAAAATGGCACTAAGCCAGTAGCGACTCTTAATGGAACGTTGGTTGCTATTCCACGGATGATCGTTGCGATTCTTGAGAATCATCAAAATGCTGACGGCTCGGTCAATGTTCCACTTGCTTTGCGACCATTTCTTGGTGTGGATACTTTGGTGCCTGCGTGAGCATTCCAGGCCGCCGTCCCAAATTAATCGCTACAGATTTAGATGGAACGATTGTTGCTGATTACGGTTTCATCTCCCAGCGCACCATTGCTGCATTTACCAAAGCACATAATCTGGGAATCGAAATCTTCTTTGTCACCGGTAGACCACCTAGGTGGATGGCGGAAATAAACGAGACTTTCGGATTTGGAAATGCAATTTGCGCTAATGGAGCGATGCTCTTCGATCTCAAGAGCCACCGGGTTCTGGAAGAGTGGTTGATTCCCATCGAGAGCCAACTGGAGACAGTTCGGAGGCTTCGCGCGGCTATTCCTTCTATCTCCTTTGCGGTTGAGTTCGAGGAGAAGTTCCACCGCGAGATTTCCTATATCCCGCGATGGGATATTGGTATGGATAACGTTGGCGTGGACAAAATCGAGAAATTGATGACCCAACCTGCTTTTAAAATGTTGGCCAGGTGTTCGGATGGCGACCTAGATTCGGATCAAATGTTGGAAATTGCACTAAGGGAATTAGAAGGAATTGTGACCGTTACTCACTCCAACGGGGTTGACTCCTTGCTGGAGATCTCCGCTCTTGGAGTGAGTAAAGGGCAGACCCTGGCCAGAATGGCGGCCAGAGCTGGATTTACCTCTGCAGACTGTGTCACTTTTGGCGACAATCCCAACGACTTCTCGATGCTCGAGTGGGCAGATCGTTCCTGGGCAATGGCAGATGGCCATCCGGATGCTAAGAAATATGCGAAATTTGTTGCTCTTCCTCATCAAGATGATGGTGTTGCGATAGTTATTGAGCAATTACTCGAACTCCCTCAATAAAAATTCTCGGTTTTGAGGGCGTAACCCTTAGGCGGTAAGTTTGGGCACGGAGGGCTCGCATAGCGGCCGAGTGCACCGGTCTTGAAAACCGGCAAGGGAAACCTTCGAGGGTTCAAATCCCTCGCCCTCCGCCAGATTTCTTCTCGCGCCACTTGTGGCTGACTTCATAGCCACTTTCTGCCCTCTTACCTAGCGCTTTGGCTTCCTTTCTACGAAACTTCACCTATCTATGTCGCCATGAACCTCGCTGGTCGGGGTCTTCGGGAGGCAAAGGCTGAGATCACATGGTTGAGATCACAAGGTTGAGATCACAAGGTCGTGAGTAACAAAGGAGTGCAAAGTGGCAACTGGTGTTTTTTCGAGCGGGCGCGCCAAAATAAAGGAGCGCACATTAAGAACGGATCGCTGGTGGCTCCAACCAGCATTTACTGTTTTTGTTCTCTTATCTTTTATCGTCTACGCCACGATCCGAGCATTTGAAAATGCCCACTATTTTGCAGCTCCACTTATCTCTCCGTTCTACTCCCCCTGCCTCACCCCTAACTGCGTGGCAGGATCTTCGCTATTGGGTCAGCCAATCGGAGTAGTTCACCTCTTTGGAATTATGGTTTCACCTTCATTATTTATTTTGATTTTCCCACTCGGTTTTCGCCTCACCTGTTACTACTACCGTAAGGCCTACTACCGATCCTTCTGGATGTCACCACCAGCATGTGCTGTGGCTGAACCACATTCCAAGTACACCGGCGAAACCCGCGCACCACTAATTATGCAAAATGCGCACCGTTGGTTCTTCTATGCGGGTTTAGTTTTCAATGTCATTCTGACAATCGACGCGATTCTGGCATTTAGAAATGCGGATAATAAGTGGGGCCACATGAGCGTTGGCACACTCGTTCTCCTTGCAAACGCAACCTTCCTGTGGTTGTACTCGGCTTCTTGCCACACCTGCCGCCACACCATCGGTGGTCGGTTGCGCAATTTCTCCAAGCACCCAGTTCGATACAAGTTGTGGACCTACGTTTCCATTCTCAACCACAAGCATCAAAACTTTGCTTGGGTCTCACTCTTTGGTGTTGCACTTGCCGATCTTTATGTTCGACAAGTTTCGTCCGGTTCCATTACTAACTTCTACTTCTTTTAAGCGAGAACCATGAGCGAACAATTAGAACGATACAGCTACGACATTGTTGTTATAGGTGCTGGTGGCGCTGGTTTGCGCGCTGCAGTTGAAGCCCGGGAAGCTGGACTTCGGGTCGCCATTATTTGTAAATCACTTTTTGGAAAAGCCCACACCGTTATGGCTGAAGGTGGAGTTGCCGCTTCTATGGGTAACGTCAATGAAAGTGATAACTGGATGGTGCACTTTCGAGACACCATGCGCGGTGGCAAGTTTCTCAACCATTATCGAATGGCTGAACTCCACGCCAAAGAAGCTCCAGAACGTGTTTGGGAATTGGAACTTTGGGGCGCACTCTTTGACCGCACCAAAGAGGGAAAGATTTCCCAGCGCAACTTCGGTGGCCACGAGTATCCACGTCTTGCCCACGTTGGAGACCGTACTGGGCTAGAACTTATTCGCACCATGCAGCAACGTATTGTTGCCATGCAACAAAAAGATGGACGCGAGACTGGTAACCCCGAGAGTTTTATCAAAGTTTTCGCCGAACTTACTGTCACTGAAATTACAAAAGAAAACGGCAAAGTCTCTGGTGCCTACGGTTATTGGCGTGAGAGCGGCAAAGAAGTTTTCTTTGAAGCCCCTGCAGTAGTTCTCGCAACCGGTGGCGTAGGAAAGACTTTCAAGATTACCTCCAACTCATGGGAGGGAACCGGAGACGGTCACGCGCTGGCATTGAAAGCCGGTGGCAATCTCGTTGATATGGAGTTCTTGCAATTCCATCCAACCGGAATGGTCTGGCCACCATCAGTTCGTGGACTTCTCGTAACTGAATCTGTTCGCGGTGATGGTGGAGTTCTCACCAATACCGATGGCGTTCGATTCATGTTCAATTACATTCCCGATGTATTTAAAGATAAGTACGCAGACAATGAGGCTGAGGCCGATCGTTGGTATAACGATCAAGCCAATAACCGCCGCCCACCCGAACTATTGCCTCGCGATGAGGTGGCTCGCGCCATTAACTCCGAAGTTAAAGCCGGACGAGGTACCGAACACGGTGGCGTTTTCCTCGATGTTTCCAAGCGTCTTCCAGCCGATGTCATCAAAAAGAAGTTGCCATCGATGTGGCATCAGTTCTACGAACTTGCCGGCGTAGACATCACCAAAGAGGCGATGGAGGTAGGTCCTACCTGCCACTACGTCATGGGTGGCGTTGAAGTTGATCCTGATAGCGCAGCAGCAGTCGGTGTTCCAGGACTTTTCGCCGCGGGTGAAGTTGCGGGCGGAATGCACGGTTCAAACCGTCTTGGTGGGAATTCACTCTCTGATCTTCTCGTCTTCGGTCGTCGTGCCGGAGTTGGTGCCTCTGAATATGTAAAGAGCAACGGTGCAAACCCTGCATCAGAGGATTCACTCAAAGTTGCACACGAGCGAATCGAGAAACCATTTAGTCAGGTGGGCGGAGAAAATCCCTATGCTCTCCACCAAGAGCTTCAGGAAGTTGCTCACAATCTCGTTGGAATTATTCGCACCCGTGCAGAACTGGAAGAGGCAATTGCAAAAATTGCTGATATCCGCGAACGCGCAAAGAGCGTTTCTGTCTCCGGTGGCCGAGAATTCAACCCGGGCTTTCATCTCACTTTCGATCTCGACAATATGCTTTTGATTGCTGAAAGCACTGCAAAGTCGGCACTTCTTCGCGAAGAGTCCCGCGGTGGTCACACCCGAGATGATTTCCCTGGCATGAATGCGCAGTGGCGCCAGGTCAATCACATCAGCAGTTTCAATGGCGATCATGTATCTGTTCGCCAACAACCGCTGCCCAGTTTGCCGAAGGAACTCTTTGACCTCTTCGACATTCACGAACTAGAGAAGTACATGACTCCTGAAGAAATCGCGAAGGGTGGTTCCAACTAATGGCCCGCACAATCAAACTTCGAATCTGGCGCGGTAATGCGAAAGATGGCGGACTTCAAGATGTCACGGTAGATGCTAATGAGGGCGAAGTTGTTCTCGATGTGATTCATCGCGTTCAAGCAACTCAAATGAATGATCTTGCAGTTCGTTGGAACTGTAAGGCCGGCAAGTGCGGATCCTGTTCCATGGAGATCAATGGAAAGCCTCGTCTTGCCTGCATGACTCAGATGGCAAATTTCGAAGAGGATGAAACAATCACCATCACTCCACTTCGCGCTTTCCCTGTTATTAAAGACTTGGTTACTGACGTCTCATTCAATTACAAGAAGGCGATGGAAATTCCAGCGTTCGAACCTCCTGCTGATCTCAAGCCAGGTGAACCTCGAATGGAACAGATTGATGTCGAGCGGAGCCAAGAGTTCCGCAAGTGCATTGAATGCTTCCTCTGCCAAGACACCTGCCACGTTATCCGTGATCACGAAGAGAATAAGAAGTCTTTCGCTGGACCACGCTTCTTTATCCGAATTGCTGAATTGGATATGCACCCGCTGGATATGTTGCGAAACCGTAAGCAGAAGGCTCAGGAAGAGCATGGCCTTGGAATGTGCAACATCACCAAGTGCTGCACCGAGGTCTGCCCAGAGCACATCCGAATCACCGATAACGCGATTATTCCGATGAAAGAGCGCGTAGTTGACGTGAAATATGATCCTGCACGCTGGTTAGGGTCCAAAATTAGAAAGCGTGACGGTATTCTCTAAGGCATGAAACTACTCGTACGTTGGGTTGTACTTGCTTTAGCCGTTTGGGTTGCCACCGCTCTGGTTCCAGGTATCACTGTTAATGGTGGTGCCGGGAAATTTCTTTGGGTTGCCTTACTCTTTGGATTGATCAACAGCTTCTTTGGTTCAATTCTCAAGGTGCTGACCTTCCCAGCCGTTCTCCTTTCTTTTGGTCTCTTTAGTTTCGTCATCAATGCCGCCATGTTGATGCTAACGGCCCGGTGGAGCAGTTCTTTGGATATCAAGAACTTCTGGTCTGCGCTGTTAGCTTCATTGGTGATCACTGCGGTCTCTTCAGCCCTCAACACCATCTTGCGCCCTACGAGGCTTCGCTGAAAAGCATTCTTGTTGTCTCACTCGGCGGGATAATTGGTTCCTTAGCCAGGTGGGGTGTCTCTCTTGCTCTACCTAATACAACATTCCCGTGGGCAGTCCTTCTCGTCAACTACCTTGGTTCAATCATTCTTGCCTTTTTACTCATTTATATAAAGCAACATAAATCGCCGCGATGGTGGTGGCGTCCGGCACTGGGTTCCGGATTCTGCGGCGGATTCACAACGTATTCAGCCTTTGCGGTCAAAATAGATCAAGACTTTCGCGCCGGCCAAATTAATTCCGCGATCACTTATGCGCTCGCATCACTAGTCGGAACGTACATATTAGTTTTCGCAGTGAATGAATACTTCGGCAAAAAATCGGTCGAGCAATGAGGGGAATTCTTGTTGCATTAGGAGCAGGTGTCGGTGCCCCGTCTCGCTATCTCATTGATAAATATATTAAGACCACACACAAATCATTTATCCCTTGGGAAACTTTGTTGATTAATGTCGTCGGTTCCTTCATTTTGGGATTAGTCATTAAATCAGGTGGAAACTCAACCTTGATTTTTGGAACGGGTTTTGCTGGCGCATTTACAACGTGGTCGACGTTTGCAGTCGAGACCCACGAACTCTTTGGTCAACGCCAACATCGCATGGCCTTTGCCTATGTGGCTCTGACTTTAGTACTAGGAATTGCTGCGGCAGCTTTAGGTAACGCCCTCTAACTAACCGCGTGAAAGATTCGACATCCAAACTTCAACTTCATCCGGGTGGCTAGGCAATTTGCTACTCAAGACTCGACAACCAGTTTCGGTAACAAGAACATCATCTTCAATCCGAACTCCAATTCCGCGGTACTCGACCGGGAAGAGCTCATCATCTGGATGGATGTAGAGACCGGGTTCAACTGTAAGAATCATTCCAGGTTCGAGAATTCCTTCGGAATAAGCCTCTTTCCGAGCTAGAGCGCAATCATGCACATCAATTCCGAGCATGTGACCAGTGCCGTGAACTGTCCACCGACGATGAAGACCAGAATCTGGATGGAGTGATTCCTCGGCTGAAATCGGAAGAACCCCAAGTTCGGCAAGTCCGCGCGCCAAGACCTCTTGAGCCGCATTATGAAAATCTTTGAACATGGCACCAGGTTTTACTGCAGCGAAGCCAGCCTTCTGCGCCTCATAGACCAACATATAAATCTTGCGTTGAGCGGCAGTAAATTTTCCGTTGATGGGAAGAGTGCGAGTGATATCTGCGGTGTAGAGCGAGTCCACTTCAACACCTGCATCGATCAAAATTAATTCGCCCGGACGGACATCTCCATCATTTCTAATCCAGTGCAAGATGCAGGCATGCGAACCCGAGGCCGCGATCGTGTCGTAACCAATGTCGTTACCTTCAAGGCGAGCCCGACCAAAGAATGCCGCCTCAATAATTCTCTCGCCTCTTGCCATTGAAGTAGCCGCAGGGAGGGCTCGGATCATGTCATCAAATCCGCGATTGGTTGAGTCGATCGCTTTCTGCATTTCTGCAATTTCGTAATCATCTTTAATAAGGCGCATTGCTGAAAGAACGCTGGCAAATTCCTCTTCGCGCTTCTTGCGCTTTTCTACCAATTTATCCAGTCCACGATCTTCGCCTCGCAGAATCAAGGTTTCCTTCTCAGACTTAAGAAAATCTTCGATTGTGGAAATCTGGCGAACTGAAATTCCGTATCGAATTTGGGTCTCTTCGACGGTCATGCGCCGACCAATCCAAAATTCGCCGTGGCGAGAGTTCTTGTAGAACTCGTCGGTGTCGCGCGGAGAACGTGGATGAATAAATAGCAGGGCTTCGTGACCAAGTTCGGTCGGCTCAAGGACTAACACCGAATCTGGAACGGCGTCACTACCGGTGATTCCGGTGAAATAGGAGAAGGCCGAGTGTGGGCGGAATCGATAATCGGTGTCATTGCTACGAACTTTGGAATTTCCGGCTGGGATCACCAACCGAACTCCGGGGAATTTCAAAGAGAGCGCCTCGCGTCTTGCTGCGCTGTAGGGAGTTACAGGAGATGCAACCACACCTTCGAGGGGTGATGGTGCCCACCCGCTCTTCATAAATTGGGTGAGTTGATCGGCTGCCGGGATATCGTGGACTCGGGTGCCGTCTTTTTCGGTCATTATCCGATTCTATAACTGACCGCCGTCACCCAAATCCAAAGGTTCGGTCACATTCTCATTACTTTTGAGAGGAGAGCTCCGAAAGCTTCTCTCGAACGGCTACCGCTGAAGGATTGGTCAAAGTTGATCCATCTGAGAAGAGCAAGGTCGGAACTACCTGATTTCCCCCGTTGACCGAAGCGACAAAATCGGCTGTTCCTGGGACTTCCTCGATATTAACCTCTTCATAAGCAATTCCAATATCATCGAGTTGGCGCTTGAGGCGCTTGCAATATCCGCACCAAGTGGTGCTGTACATCGTGAGAGTGTTTTGGCTCATATCCGATTCTTACATTAGGCGTGGAAATCGGCTAGTTCAATTGAATGAGTTGAGGGCTAATGGCAGGCCCCGTTTGCCTGTAAACTCCCGTCTGCAACTCGGAGACGTCGCATAGCCCGGTCGAGTGCGCCTCACTGCTAATGAGGTATACCCTTTAAAAAGGTATCGGAGGTTCAAATCCTCTCGTCTCCGCCGAATCGGTTTTGCCAATAATGTTTGGGCATGAACTTGATTACTTCGAACGACATTAAGCCACTTCGCCGGTTTAACATCATTGCTGGTGGACTCCACTTACTTTCCATGATTGCAGTTCTTTCACTGGCCAATTCTTTCACCCTTCCGATCTACGCCACATATATGAAGGGCGCTCCGGGTACGGCTCTTGCCGCCCCGATTGTTCTTATTAAAACTCCAGTGGCTTATGCCGTGGCCTTGTTCCTGGCTATCTCAGCTCTTTTTCATTTCCTTGTCGCCTCACCTTTTGGATTTTCTCGGTACAGCGCTTCGTTGATGAAAAACAAAAACATTTTTCGATGGGTGGAATATTCCATTAGTTCATCCATCATGATCGTACTGATTGCTCAACTCTGCGGCGTGAGTGATATCGCGGCTATCATCGCAATTTTTGCAGTGAATGCCTCCATGATTCTTTTTGGTTGGCTGCAAGAGAAATACACCACCCCAGGAGATGGTCAGTGGCTGCCATTTATCTTCGGTTGTATCGCTGGTGCAATTCCGTGGCTAATCATTGTTCTCTTGGTTATTGGTCCGAAGGCCAGTCCTCGAGTAGCTCCCCCTGGATTTGTTTACGGAATTATTATTTCGCTCTTTCTCTTCTTCAACTGTTTTGCATACGTTCAATTCAAGCAATACAAAGCCAAAGGTAAATGGGCGAACTATCTTCGTGGCGAGCGCGCGTATATCGTTTTGAGTTTGGTGGCGAAGTCAGCGTTGGCATGGCAAATTTTCGGCGGCACGTTAGCTGGAAATTAGAACGCTCTAACTGCCAAGACACCTAAATAATTAGACAATTTAGTTCCCACACCAATTGGAAAAGATCCTCCAGTTGGAATTGAAAGCGTCTCCAGTCCACTTAATGGTGAGTTATTAGCAAAATTTGCCATATTGGCCAACGTGTTACACCCACACGAAATTCTCGGAAATTCAGTCGAAGACCAAAAACTACCAATGCGAATTTTTCCGAGCGCGTCATCAGTGGTGGCGTCATGTGATGTGGTTTCTTGATTCGTATGAATTGCGTAGAGGTATGAGATTCCAGTGTCAAGCATCGGACGGAATTGTTCAGCAGCCATGACGAGCTCTTGGATTGAAGGTAAAAACCATTGTCCAGCACTATTGTCGTTTCCCGCAAAAGTGTGAGCCAAATATGCTGCTCCACTCTGATCCCCGGAATAGATGCCATTTGGAGAGAGAATCGTCTGGGTATTTGAAAAACCAAATCCAAGGGTCCTGCCGGATGCTCCTGATATGCGTGAAGTGTCCGTGGACCACTGTGGCTGTTTTACAATATTGGAAGGCGATGTTAAGTCCTCGCCAAACATCAAATCCTTGAACTCTAGATAATGGCAAGCCCCCGAGCAAGGACTCCCAAATTCGGTGAATGGCAAGGCAGAGTAGTAGTAAACAACTCCACCACCGGGACCTGTGTCGCCCACCCGATAGCCATTTCCTGTGATTATTGAGGCGACTCCCGGAGCAGTTATTGGAACAGCCATGGTCGAAACTTCTTCAGTCGTCGTGGCCTCGGATGTTCCATCCACGCTTATGGCGCTAACTGCAAATTTATATTTAGTATTGGGCGCCAGATGCATAACATCTATTTCATTTGGCTTAATAAAATATCGAGGGAAATTCCCTGGCCCGCCATAAAAGGTGCCCGAGTAATTCGTATCATCTACGTAGTAATTGCCGATGTTGGTTGCAAGATCTTTCACGTAATAATACGCGGGAGGAGAATCTGTTTGCGCAGCGCCCTTCAAATGAATAATTATTTCGTATGTGTTTGGCGTGGATATTGAAGTAATTATTGGTGCGGAGGGAACCGCCACAGATCTCCAATAAATTTCCGGTGTCGATTTGGTTATTGTTGTAGTGGTAGTTTGTTTGTTGGTTGCATTATCTTTTGGACATTCAGTCTCAACAAGAACAAGTTGTTTCGAGATAGGACAAACAAGTGCGAAGATATTTTTTGATTTATCAGGAGCTGGGCTATCGGAATTCTGCAAATGCCATAAAGTAACAAATTGCCCTGGCATGCAAATAGGGCTATTGCCAGAATTTGTTAACGAGGGAAGATTTATATTGTAAGAACAAGCGGCAGAACCGTTAATTATTGGAGTGCTTGGAACTTGAGGAGTCAGAGTCGGGTGGGGAATCGGCTTAGGTTTGATGCTCCCCTTTGGCTTTGGAGCGGCTTTAGCTTTTGCCACCACTTTTGGTGTTGCTTTTGGGCTAGGTGAGGCTACAGAAGAAGTAAAGGGCATCGTCAAAAGAATTACTATCGAGAATGAGAACAAGAGAGTATTTTTCTTCAAAGTCCGACATCCTTTCAACATACAAAAGGTAACTTGGATAAGAAAGAATGGAATAGCGGGAGAAGAAATGATTTCAAATGACTGGTCAATTAATGCAGAGTGTGAACCCGCTCATTCACCCGCGCTCGCAGTTCGTCGCTTTTCACATTGATCAACTCCCGATTTTTCACGACTCGCCTACCATTTACCCAGACATCTTTAACATCTGATTTGTCGACCGCGTAAAAGAGAAGAGCTAGAACGTTATGAACTGGAGTTAAATGAAGTGCCCGCAAATCAATTGTTATGAGATCTGCTTCTTTACCAACTTCGATACTTCCAATCCGATCTTCCAGCCCTAGAGCCTTAGCTCCTTCGACTGTGGCGCAGCGAAGTAGATGCGCAAGATCCACGTTCTGTGCGCCATGTTTTAATGACACAAGGTTCGCTGACAATCTCATTACCGCCCACATATTTAAGTCGTTGCTGGACGAGCAACTGTCAGTGCCGAGTCCAACCACTATTCCTTGTTTCATATAGTTGGTGATGTCTGCAATTCCGCTAGAGAGTTTGAGATTGCTTCCTGGACAGTGAGACACGGATGCACCTTTTGTAACTGCGATGTCAATGTCTGATTGCGAGAGATGGACTGCATGGCCGAAAGTAGTTGGACTATTCAAGATCCCGGTGTCGAGACAAAGTTCGGTTGGAGTTCTGCCATAAAGTTCTAAAGCTAAGGCATTCTCTGCTTCGGTTTCCGAAACGTGTAAATGTATTCGCGCCGAAAGTTCGCTTGCAATCGATGAGACTTCATGTAAATGTTCGAGTGAATCGGTGTAGACAGAATGGGGCATGAGGAACGTAGGAATAAACGGTCCACCCACTTCTTCCAGAAATTGAGGCCATCGGTGCGCCGCCGTCACTCTTTCGTCCCACGTTAATCCATCGATAGACGGCTTATCAAAGAATATGGGACCAGTGACATGACGAAGTCCAACTTTGGCTGCGGCAGCATGGGTTGATTCCGGGTGAAAGTACATATCAAGTGTCGTGGTAGTGCCAGAGAGCAGAGCCTCGGCCGCACCCAATTCGGCGCCGAGAGCACACGTTGCGGGATCCATAATGGCAGCCTCTGCAACCCAAACTTTCTCGAGAAATCCTTGTAAATCGACCCCTTCCGCCCAACCGCGTAGCAAGGTCATGGCTAAGTGGGTATGAGAATTAACTAGCCCTGGCATCACTAAAAGTTGCGAGCCATCGATGACTTCTAGGCCAGAGAGATCGAGCTTAAGGGGATTGATTGCCGAGATTTTTCCATCTTCGATCAGCAGGGAGGTGTTCTCTAAAATTTCATTATTTTCGTTGACCGTCACTAAATAACGCGCATTACTTATAAGGTATCGAGTACTCATTAACCTGCCATTTCGAAAGATAGAGTGATTAACTTTATAGCGTTACCCCGATGAACTAGCGTTTAAAAAGGATGGGCATGACTGAACAAGAGTTCGCCAGACGGAGTGAGAATTGGTTCGCCCTTCAAGACAAGCATGGTTTTATCTATCGCGAACGGCTACGCAATCAGGGTTACGCCCCCGATGTTTTTGTCGGCAAGCCTGTCATCGGAATTGCAACCACTTGGTCTGAACTTAATCCGTGTAATGCTCACTTGGATCGAGTGGCAGAGGCAGTTAAACGCGGCGTTTGGGAAGCCGGCGGCTTTCCGTTGGAATTTCCCGCAATGTCTTTGGGTGAACCCATTATGCGTCCGACCACAATGCTCTATCGAAATTTGCTGGCGATGGAGGCGGAGGAATTAATTCGAGCCAATCCCCTTGATGCGGTTGTTCTCTTGGCTGGTTGCGATAAAACACCACCAGGGTTGCTCATGGCCGCGGCGAGCGTTGACCTGCCGACTTTGATGATTACTGGCGGACCGATGTTGAATGGCAGATTCCAAGGGAAAAACATTGGTTCTGGAACTGCAATTTGGAAGTACAGCGAAGAGGTTCGCGCTGGAAAAATGACCCTCGAAGAATTCTTCTCCATCGAAAGTTGTTCGGCGAGGTCCAATGGAAGTTGCATGACAATGGGAACGGCTTCGACCATGGCATGTGTTACCGAGGCGCTCGGGGTTCAACTTCCTGGAAGTGCGGCAATACCTGCAGTCGATGCTCGACGTTACTCCACATCACACGAAGCTGGTCGGCGCATTGTTGCGATGGTTCATGAAGATTTAAAGCTCTCGAAAATTCTTACTCGGGAGGCATTTGAAAATGCCATCAAAGTAAATGCGGCAATTGGTGGTTCAACTAACGCCATCGTTCATCTTCTTGCTATCGCGGGTCGGATCGGAGTGAAATTGGAATTAGCAGATTTTGATCGCCTTGCCCGCGAAGTCCCCGTCCTCGTCAATTTGATGCCATCTGGCAAGTACCTGATGGAAGAGTTCTTCGATGCCGGTGGATTGCCAGCGGTTATGAAAGAGATTGAAGGAATGCTCCATTCCGAAATCATTACCGTCTCTGGCAAAACAGTGAGTGAAAATATTTCCAAGGCAGTTTCTTGGAATGACGACGTTATTACTCCTCTCTCTAAACCATTTCAAAAAGCTGGGAACGGGATTGTCGTCTTAACCGGTTCGCTCGCCCCGGACGGTGCAGTTCTTAAGGTTTCAGCGTCGACACCAGAACTCTTAGTTCATACCGGTACCGCTTTAGTTTTCGACACTATTGAGGAGTATTTGGTCGCTTCCGAAGACCCAGATCTTGACGTCACTCCACAGACTGTTTTAGTCCTCAAGAATGCTGGACCTAAGGGCTATCCAGGATTTCCCGAAGTCGGAAATATGCCGCTACCTCGAAAGATATTGGAGATGGGCATTACTGACATGGTTCGAGTCTCGGACGCTCGGATGAGTGGAACCGCCTATGGAACCGTTGTGCTTCACGTGGCGCCAGAATCTGCGGCCGGTGGACCTTTAGGTTTGGTGGAGAACGGTGATGTCATCGAACTGAACGTTCCGAATCGATCTATCAATCTTTTGGTTTCTGAAGAAGTTCTCGCCGAACGCCGTTCGCGCTGGACTTCGACTGTTGCCCATGCCGATCGTGGTTGGGTGAAGTTGTATGTGGAACATGTCCAGCAAGCCAATCTTGGTGCAGACCTCGACTTCCTCGTCGGCAGCAGTGGGCATGACGTACCACGCCACTCCCACTGAAGGGCTCGATCCCATCTTCATAGAATGAATTGGTTGGGTTACTATCAAATATGAGCGAAAACTTAGGCTTTGATAATTCGCACTTCTCCGATCAGGTCGTCATTGTCACGGGAGCTGCAAGTGGTATTGGTGCAGCGGCCGCAAAATTGATTGCTCGTCGCGGCGGTAGAGTCATTTTGCTCGACCGCGATGAGGCAGGGCTTGCGGCAACAGCAGAGGGAATTGACCGCGAGGCGGGAATTAGTGAGAGCATGGTTCTGGATGTCACGGATGAATCTGGCATCAAGTCCGCGGTAGGAGAAGTTCTAGCTAAATACAGTCGTATTGATGCGCTCGCAAATTCGGCAGGAATTACCGGACCTACCGGAGTCAATGTCGAGGATTTAACAACCGAAGATTTCGAAAGAATATTGAAGATTAATCTTTATGGTTCGATTTGGTTAACTCAGGCAGTTCTACCAAGTATGAAAGCCAACAAATATGGCCGCATAGTTCATCTGGCTTCGATTGCTGGAAAAGAAGGTAATCCAGGGATGGCGCCTTACAACACCTCGAAGGCAGGATTAATTGGATTCATAAAAGGTGTCGCAAAAGAGACCGCATCATTAGGGATATCCATCAACGCCATTGCACCTGCGGTAATTCGTTCCAATCTCAACGTCGCAACCAACCCAGACACTATGGCGTACATGCTCAGTCGAATTCCTGTTGGTAGGCAAGGAGAAGGCGAAGAGGTAGCAGAACTCGTTGCCTTTGCAGCATCTCGTGCATGCTCATTCACCACTGGTTTTACCT
>CAIMZW010000046.1 GCA_903846075.1 uncultured Actinomycetes bacterium | reverse complement strand
GATTTCGCGGAACATTGACACCGAACGCAATTCCGACAACCCTCATTGTGGATTCGGCAGGATATGTAGCTGCTCGAATCAGCGGTGAACTTTCGGTTGGACTATTGCGGGATCTTCTGGAAAAAGTAATTAAGGATCCCCATCATGCGTAATTTCTTTGTTAACCAAGTCTTTGATGGCAACTTGATCTCCGCAATCTTGGTTGCGTTGGTGGCTGGACTGATTTCTTTCTTCTCTCCTTGCGTGATTCCGCTGGTACCTGGGTATCTCTCTTATGCAGCAGGAATGACTGAGGTTCGAACTCGTGGACGAACTGCACTCGGGTCACTACTTTTTGTTTTAGGTTTTTCGGCGCTCTTTATTTCCTACGGTGCGTTATTTGGTTCTCTTGGCTCCACTATCAATAGCCATTCCACTTGGATATCGGTGATCTTCGGATTTCTCACCATTGCTATGGGAATAGTTTTTCTCTTTAATCAAAAGTTCTATCGCTCTTTCAAACCGCAATGGAAAATAAAGGCTGGGCTGCTTGGCGCTCCTATTTTGGGATTTCTCTTTGGAATTGGTTGGACCCCATGTATTGGCCCGACACTAGGTGCGGTCCAAGCGCTCTCCTTTCAAAGTTCGAGCGCACTTCGTGGAGCCATATTGAGCGTCGCATACTGCATTGGGTTAGGCGTGCCGTTTATTGCGGTTGGTTTTTTCTTCGACCAATCGCAAAGATTGCGTAGGGCAATTTCCCGACGCGGCAATCTCTTGACGAAGTTCGGTGGAGTATTTCTCATTATTATCGGGATCCTTCAAGTGACTCAGATGTGGAACCAAGTCATGATCTCCATTCGAGATCTCATCTCCGGCTTTATCCCGGTGGTATAAATGAGCGAAGTAACTGAACTCGAGACCCTGGGTTTCCTGCGCTGGATCTGGCGCCAGCTCACCAGCATGCGAATTGCCTTGATTTTGCTCTTGCTTCTCGGAATTGCTGCAGTGCCCGGCTCGATCTTTCCACAGCGCAATCAAAACCCGATGAAAGTGCAGGAGTTTTTTACAAACAACCCTGGTATTGCGCCGTGGCTTGATCGAATCAAACTCTTTGATGTTTACAGCTCACCTTGGTTTAGCGCAATCTATTTATTGCTCTTCATATCCTTGATCGGATGCGTTCTCCCCCGGACTGCCGCCCACATCAAAGCCATCGGTGCGATGCCACCGCTGACTCCTAAATTTTTGGACCGGATGGAGTTTTTTCACAAGATAGACCGCCAAGACGAAGAGGCTCTATCGGATGCTCGAAAGTGGTTAAAGAGCCATCGCTTTCGAGTCCGAGTCGAAGCCCACTCAATTTCTGCAGAGAAGGGATATTTACGAGAGACCGGAAATTTACTCTTTCATCTTTCACTTCTTCTTATATTGGTTGCTGTCGGAATCGGTTCACTCTTCGGTTCAAAAGGTGAGGCAATTTTGAATGTTGGCGATCGATTTATTAATACGCCGACCTCTTATGACAATCTTGCCTTTGGAAAATTTCAGTCCGATGGCTCGCTCCAGCCTTTCGCTTTGACAGTTAAGGCATTTAAGGCCACCTACGACCCAGCAACCAATGCACCACTGGATTACCTTCTAACGGTTGTTACCTCTAATCCCGTCGGCGCCAAACCAGTCACTCACATCATTAAAGTTAATAAGCCCCTCACATTTGGCAGCACAAAAATTTATCTACAAGCTAATGGTTATTCAGCAATTGTTGCCGTGAGAGATAAAAGCGGGAAAGTAGTTTTTGAAGGTGCCGTCCCATTCTTACCGCAGGACGCGAATCTGACCTCGACCGGAGCCATAAAGATCCCTGATATGAAACCTCAAATTGGTTTCGTAGCAAGTTTTCTTCCCACTGCTGATCGCTCCGCAAGCCGAGGCGCTTTCTCCGCATATCCCGAGGTCCTTGACCCCAGATTGCTCTTCTCGGTCTGGATGGGAAACCTTGGTTTGGATACAGGTGTACCCCAATCTGTCTACCGCATAGACACTTCAAAGATGACACGATTAGGCCTGAAGGCGCTTGGACTTCATCAGAGTTACAACTTTGGTGAAGGCTCAATCACCTTCGAAGGATGGAAATCTTGGGTCAACCTTCAGATCGTCGACGATCCCGGGAAGATGTATGCGTTGTTCGGGGCTATATTCGCAGTCCTCGGCCTGCTCATCTCGCTCTTCACTCAACAACGACGCATTTGGATAAAGCTAGATGGCGAGGTCCAAGTTGCAGGTTTGGCTAAGAACGGGGTCCCTGGATTGTCTGAAGAGATTGACGCGTTAGTGAAGTCGTTACAAAAAGAATCTGAGGTTAAAGAGTGAACTCTCGAAATTACGCATTTCTCTCGAACTACGCGATTTATTCAGCGATGGTGGTTTACACCATAGCTTTTTTCGCTCACGCGATAGAGGTGGCATTTTCGGTACGCAACGCCGAGGTAAAGGTAGATGCGATTTCAGGCGAAGAGATAAAAAGCAAAACTGATTTTGATTTTCACGTACCGAAAAAAGTGGGCGAATCGGTTCGGCAATGATCTTTCTCGCTTTTCTTTTACTCTTTGCTGGAGTGGCATTTCGAGCCGCCTCTGCTCATCGAGTTCCCTGGGGCAATATGTATGAGTTCTCCATCACCGGAGCCCTCGCCTTTACTGGGGCGTATCTCTTTGCCTTAGTGAAGTACAAGATTCGTTGGTTGGGGTTACCGGTATCTATCGCCGTTCTTCTCACATTGGGAACCGCCGTCACGCTGCTCTACCGACCAAGTGCTCCGTTGGTCCCTGCGTTGAAGTCCACTTGGTTGGCAATTCATGTCTCCTCGGCGATTATTTCCGGAGGTGTTTTCCTACTTGCTAATGCGGTTGCGGCTACCTACTTAATTCTGGATCGATATGAATCTCGTGGCGCTCGCCCAAGATGGGCAGAGAAATTACCTTCACTTGAAGTTCTCGATCAACTTTCCTATCGCCTTGTTGCCTTTGTCTTTCCGTTGTGGACATTTGCGGTTATCGCAGGAGCGATTTGGGCCGAGTCGGCGTGGGGACGTTATTGGGGCTGGGATCCAAAAGAGACATGGGCTTTCATCACTTGGGTGGCATACGCTGCCTACCTTCATGCGCGAGTCACCATTGGCTGGCGTGGCAGACGAGCTGCTTGGCTCTGTCTCTTCGCAGGTTCAACCTTTCTCTTCAATTATGTTTATGTAAACATATGGGGAACTGGTCGACATACTTATTCGGGGTTGTAATTTATGAATGATGCAGTGCGACGACTCAATCACCTTGCCAGTATTAACGAAAGTTCCTCTTATCTAGAAATCGGAGTATTTCAAGGCGATACTTTTCTAAATGTAGAGGTTGCGGAGAAAGTCGGAGTCGATCCGGATTTCAAGTTCGATATTGCTCCCCATCAAAGTGCAAAAAGCCTCTTGGTGCCAAAGACATCGGACCAATTTTTTGAAGAGCTAGATCCAGAAGTGGTCTTCGATTTAATTTATATCGATGGGCTCCACACCTTTGAGCAGACTTATCGCGACTTTTGTAATGCGCTGAT
>CAIMZW010000045.1 GCA_903846075.1 uncultured Actinomycetes bacterium | reverse complement strand
TCTGGTCCGATAGTTTCGGACCGCTTTTTTGTTTCTACTATTTTCAGACTTGGCGAATTGGTCCCTTGAACCACTTCTTGACTGAGAGGTGCCACCAGATCCACAAGAAGATTAAAGCGCCTCCAGTAATGATTGGTGCATAGTTAACCGCGGTCCAGTTAAAGCCCTTTGCTCCTGGCCAACCAGTTGGAGCGAATGGCAAAACGAAGTAGATCGAAATGAATACGATCTCAGCCACGGCAACCGTGTTCATCCACTTGTATTTCGATCCCAAAGTCCATGCGCCAGGCACAAAATTACTTCCCGCCTTCAAGCGTAAGAAAATGGGAATCATAAATGCCAAGTAGAGCGAGATGACGCAGACCGAGACAACAGCATAGAAAGCGGTTGGTACTCCGGCAGAACTCTTCCATAAAGCCGGCAAAGTGATGACGACACCAGAAATGGCAGAAATGAGAATTGCATTTACTGGGGTACCGTTTTTGTCGACTTTGCGCCAGTGCTTGCTGCCAGGCACCGCACCGTCACGGGAGAAGGCAAACATCATGCGCGAACAAGATGTCAGACATGCAGCGACGCAGAACAATTGTCCAAGCGTCGTAATGATCATGACTAGTTTGTAGAGCGCGCCATCGCCGAGAGCATTATTAATAATGGCGATAACAGAACCAATTCCAAATGGGTTGACCTTTGGATCTACCGAGTTGACTATATCTGGCTTGGTCGCTGCGAAGAGGAATGCCAACAACAAAATGTATCCGCCGACTGCAGAGTAGAAAATGGATTTCCAAATTCCTTTTGCGGCTGCGAGGTGGGCATTCTTCGTCTCTTCAGAGAGGTGAGCCGAAGCATCGAAACCAGTGATCGTGTATTGGGTCAACAAGAAACCAAGAGGCAGAACATAGAACCAATACGTGTGGCCACTAAATCCGGAGTTATTAATTCTGGTGGTGAACATCCACTTTAAGGATGTGTGATGAGTAGGTGCGAAAACCATGATCAAGATAATTGCGGCAGAACCAAATACATGCCACCACACGGAAATCTGATTAACCATTGCCAAGATGGTGTGCCCATAAATGTTAATGAGTGTTACAACAGCAATGATGATTACGAAGAGAACGAATTGTTGCTTTATGAAATCGCCACCCATAAATCCAGTGAGATAGGACTTCCAAAACTCACCTATGACAATGTTTAGGTAGGCCGTTACGCCATAACCAACTGATGCAGTGACAGAAACCAATCCGATGAGGTTGAGCCAGCCGGTATAGAAACCAGCTTTTGCACCGCCGAGTTTTGCAGCCCACCAATAAATCCCACCTGATGTCGGATAGGCAGAAGCTAGTTCGGACATACTCAAACCAATAATCAAAATGAAAGCAGCGACAACTGGCCAACCAATCGCGATCGCAACCGGGCCACCGTTATTCCAAGCCTGTGCGAAGGTCGTGAAGCAACCAGACAAAATGGAAATAATGGAGAAGGAGATCGCAAAGTTGGAGAAACCCGACCAGGATCGATGGAGCTCCTGTTTATATCCGAGCTCAGCTAAACGTCTTTCGTCATCATGTTGTTCAGTGGACATGAAGGGTAATCCGCCTCTCTAGAAGTTGAAGCCGAGTGTGCTACTTCACACGGGATTTTGGAAGGTAACTCACGGAGTTTCCTCACAATTGTTACAAACAATTAACCGTTCGGCAATCGCGCCTTAAGTTGTTCATCGACTTTCGACCTGACCGAATGGTGCTTGCTTAAATTTTTTCTTGTGGAATGCTCTCAGCAGGAGGAAAA
This sequence comes from uncultured Actinomycetes bacterium, assembly GCA_903846075.1. Lineage (GTDB taxonomy): Bacteria > Actinomycetota > Actinomycetes > Nanopelagicales > Nanopelagicaceae > CAIMZW01. The sequence goes on along the minus strand of CAIMZW010000045.1, from coordinate 4,794 downwards.
AATGTCGCTACAAGGAAAGCGTTTATCACTGGAGCAATTGCGAGCCGATGTTGCCGCGGGTGTTATTGATACCGTCGTAGTCGGAGCAACAGATATGCAAGGTCGGTTGCAGGGAAAGCGGATCCACGCTCCCTTCTTCATCGAAGATACCTTGAAGAATGGCACCGAGGGTTGTAACTACTTGCTTGCGGTCGATATCGATATGAACACTGTCCAGGGGTATGACATCTCTTCTTGGGATACGGGCTATGCCGATATGGGCATGTCCCCCGACCTAAACACCTTGCGTTATCTGCCATGGCATGACGGAACCGCCATGGTCTTGGCCGATTTCGTGGATCACCACCACCATGGGATTTCGGTCTCCCCGCGGACGGTCCTAAAAACTCAACTGGAGCGCCTGCACAAAGGAGGCATGGTCGCCCTCTGCGGCACCGAACTCGAATTTATTGTCTTTAAAGACTCCTTCGAAGAAGCCTGGGACAAGCGTTACAACGATCTCACCCCCGCTAATCAATACAACGTGGATTACTCCCTCACCGGTACGGCACGAGTCGAAAAGTTGCTTCGGGCGATTCGACTCAATATGGATGCTGCAGGGCTCATCGTGGAATCTGCAAAGGGTGAATGCAACTTTGGTCAACATGAAATCGCTTTTCGATATGAGGACGCGTTAACAACTTGCGACAACCATTCGATCTACAAAATGGGCGCCAAGGAGATTGCCTCCGAGCAAGGTTGCTCGCTCACCTTTATGGCGAAGTTCAATGAAAAAGAGGGCAACTCTTGCCATATTCATCTCTCTTTCCGCGATCTTGAAGACAATGCGATCATGGCTGGGGATGCTGGGGATGGAATGTCGGAATTAGGCCGTTCATATTTGGCGGGTCAACAAGCTCATATGCGCGAACTCGCTTTACTGTTCGCCCCAAATATCAATTCCTACAAGCGTTATCAGGCCGGAACTTTTGCACCGACCGCAATCAAATGGGGTCGAGATAATCGCACTTGCGCACTTCGCCTCGTTGGACAAGGTCACTCGCTTCGGATCGAGAACCGAGTTCCAGGTGGCGATGTAAACCCATACCTGGCCGTTGCGGGAATGGTTGCGGCTGGTCTTGATGGCATCGAAAAGAACCTCGAACTCGAGCCAATTTTCACGGGTAATGCTTATGCCTTGGAAACATCGCGATTCCCCACTTCGTTAACAGAGGCTCGCGATCTCTGGGTCAATAGCGAGTGGGTCAAGGAGACTTTTGGTGCCGATGTGCAGAAGCATTATGCCCATATGGCAGATACCGAAATCGATGCTTTCTCACGCGCCGTCACAGATTGGGAGCGATTCCGTAGCTTTGAACGCATGTAATTCCGATGCCAAAAATTACGAGAGAATAAACCTATGAGCGCCTACACAATCATCAATCCGACGAATGCAAAACCAGTTCAAGATATTCACCTTGCGGATCTCTTTGAAACAGATGTTGCCATTGAAAAGGCCGACCGAGCCTTTCAGAGTTGGCGACATGTTTCACCCGGCGATCGAGCAAAGTTATTGCGCAAATTTGCCGCCATCGTCGAAGAGCACAATGAAGAATTGGCGCAACTAGAGGTGCTCAACTCTGGCCACACAATCGGCAATGCCAGGTGGGAAGCCGGCAATGTTGCCAATGTTTTGAATTACTACAGTGCGGCACCAGAACGACTTTTCGGTCGGCAAATTCCTGTTCCAAACGGCATCGATATCACTTTCAAAGAACCTCTTGGAGTGATCGGAATTATTGTTCCGTGGAATTTTCCAATGCCGATCGCTGGTTGGGGCTTCGGTCCCGCTCTGGCCGCCGGAAACACTGTTGTTCTTAAACCAGCAGAGCTCACTCCGCTCACTGCAATTCGTCTCGGTGAATTAGCCTTGGAGGCTGGAATTCCTGAAGGGGTTTTCAATATCATTCCCGGAAAAGGAAGCGTGGTTGGTGAGCGTTTCGTCTCCCATCCTGCGGTACGCAAGATTGTTTTCACAGGGTCTACCTCCGTTGGCAAGCACATCATGCAAGGGTGCTCGGCTCAAGTAAAACGACTAACTCTCGAACTCGGCGGCAAGAGTGCGAACATTATTTTTGGTGATGCAGATATCGAAAAGGCGGCTGCCGGAGCGCCTGGAGCAGTATTCGACAACGCAGGACAAGATTGCTGCGCTCGTTCAAGAATTTTAGTTCAGCGATCTGTCTATGACCGGTTTATGGAGCTCTTCGAGACCGCGGTTAAGGCATTCCGATGCGAAGATCCAGCGTTGGAAACTGCCGAAATGGGACCGCTCATCTCCGCGACACAATTAGAGCGAGTTCGCGAATTTGTTCCAGAAGGCGCCGAAATTGCCTTTCAAGGCAACGCCCCAACTGGCGACGGTTACTGGTTCCCACCCACAGTTCTCACACCTAAGAACACTGAAGATCGCGCCTACCGAGAAGAAGTTTTTGGTCCCGTCGTATCAGTTCTTCCTTTCACAGATGAAGAAGATGCAATCAAAATTGCAAATGATTCGGAATACGGTCTATCAGGATCTATTTGGTCCAGAGATATTGGCCGCGCAGTTCGAGTTTCTCGCGCCGTGGAAGCTGGCAATCTTTCCGTCAATTCTAATTCTTCAGTGCGCTACTGGACTCCGTTCGGTGGATATAAGCAATCTGGGCTTGGACGCGAACTTGGACCTGACGCCCTCGATGCATTTACCGAAACAAAGAACGTTTTCTTCGACACTCAAAACTAGGAGATAAATAAAATGGAGCGATTGAAAGATCGAGTTGCCGTCATCACTGGCGCTGCTAGTGGTATTGGTTATGCAACGGCAAAACGATTCGCCGAAGAAGGCGCGAAAGTTGTCGTTGTAGATCTCAATGAAGAAGTGGGAAATCAAGTCGCAACTGAACTTGGCGGAACTTACATCAAAGCGAACGTGACATCAGAAGAAGATGTTCAACGCATGTATAAGGTGGCCTTTGACACCTACGGCCGAATCGACATTGCTTTTAATAATGCCGGAATTTCACCACCTGATGATGATTCCATTTTGACCACTGGCATCGATGCCTGGCGCAGAGTTCAAGAGGTGAACCTGACTTCGGTTTATCTCTGCTGCAAATACGTGCTTCCTTACATGCAAAAAGCCGGTAAGGGTTCGATTATTAATACAGCTTCCTTCGTAGCGACCATGGGTGCTGCTACTTCGCAGATCTCCTATACCGCTTCAAAGGGCGGAGTCCTGGCCATGAGCCGAGAGCTCGGCGTTCAATTTGCCCGAGAAGGTATCCGAGTAAACGCCCTCTCCCCTGGACCAGTTAATACGCCACTTTTGCGTGAACTTTTTGCAAAAGATCCAGAGCGAGCGGCTCGACGATTGGTTCATATTCCGTTCGGACGTTTCGCTGAAGCCTCAGAGATTGCTGCCGCGGTTGCATTCCTAGCATCCGACGATTCATCCTTTATTACCGCCGCCAACTTTCTGGTTGATGGCGGTATCAGTGGCGCGTACGTAACTCCACTGTCAGAATAGCCAAATACCGATTTAAGGAGAGCGCAGTATGTGCAGATTAATGGGCTATGTCGCCCCGGAAGCGACCACCCTCTCGGAGATCTCTGGTCCCAATTTCGCTCAATTTGCTGCGCTCTCTGCTATTCATAACGATGGTTGGGGTATTGCAACCAACAGCGCTGCCAATCATTCGACCGTTATCGTGGAACCTTCGCCTGCAATTGATAGCGCCAAGTTCCTTGATTCGGCCGAGCATCTCAAGAGTGATGCAGCACTCCTGCACTTTCGTTGGGCTACCGCCGGACTTGAGGTGAAGGAAGAAAATACTCATCCATTTACCTACGGCGAGTACTCCTTTATTCACAATGGCGGAGTGATGCCGAAAGAGGCGCTGGATCAATTCATTGACGACGATTTATTTGCACTCCTCAAAGGCGACACCGATAGCGAGCGATATTTCTATGCAGTGGTCTCACACATTCGGGAAGAAGGATTGATTCCGGGAGTCGTCAACAGTATTCGTCAGATTCGCAGCAACTGCGCTTTTTCCAGTCTTAACTCAATGATCTTGACTCCAAAATATTATTTGGTGGTCTCCGAACACGACAACAGCAAAATACCTGGGGATTTTCCTGGAGATTATTATGAACTCTTTTATCGCCAAGATTCACACGGCGTACTTGTTGCATCATCGGGCTGGAATCAAGATGGCTGGCAACTAGTGCCTAACCATCGACTTCTTGTCGTGGATCGAACGACTTTGGAAGTATCTCTCCTAGAAATTTAAAAGGCGCCGGCTCCTTTGAGGGGAAGAACCGGCACCTTACTATTCATCGCCTGGACGAGGTCGCGATGAATTCCATTGTGAACCCAATACCCTAAGGATTTTGTCCACTATCTATAAAGCGAAATTAATCCCGTTTTCATTACGGTGCTTAGTCATCAATTTGGCTCTCGCCATCGGATCCTGGAGATAGTGAAGGGCGAACCAAAATAGGCGCGGTCGGGTTCGGCGTTGGAGTAGCTGAATGAAATTCACCTCTAGTACTTGAGGTTGGACTAGGTGAGGGTGAAGGAAAAGCACCTTCATCACTTTCACCACTTGGCTTAATTGACGGGCTGAGAGAAGGTAGAGGTGATTTAGAGATGTGCGATTCTTCGCCAGAGTCGCTTCCCTCATGTGTTGGAGCCACACTTGGTCGCCGGCTACCGCCAGAAAGCGTAGGAGTCGATTTTGGATTTGCACTCTCTTCGTGATGCGAAGGCTC
>CAIMZW010000044.1 GCA_903846075.1 uncultured Actinomycetes bacterium | reverse complement strand
TGGAGCTGGAATCTTGCTCTTTGTTGCAGCAGTGATTCAAAGTATTCGTCGAATTAGGCGACGGAAAACATGAGCACTCCTTCACTCTTTAGATCCTCGGCTGTGATGGCTGTAGGAACTATTTTTAGCCGAATTACCGGGTTAATTCGCAACCTTCTTTTGGTGGCAGTGCTTGGCACCACACTGCTTGGTGACACTTACAACGTCGCCAATACGATGCCCAACATCCTCTATAACTTGTTGCTAGGCGGAGCGTTAACCGCGGTTTTCGTCCCACAACTAGTCCGAGCTGTTCGAAGCGAAGATGGCGGATCTGCTTTTATCTCTAGGTTGCTCACAGCGACTATCTTTCTTCTCGGTTCACTAGTTATCGTCTCGGTTCTATTTGCACCCCTCTTGGTTCGGATTTTTGCAACAGGTTATGTAGGTCGTCCGGAATTTCATCTCACTGTGCTCTTTATGCGTTACTGCTTGCCGCAAATTTTCTTCATGGGGCTTTTCGCCTTACTCAGCCAAATAGCAAATGCGAAGGAAAAGTTCGGACCAATGATGTGGGCACCGGTTGCTAATAACCTGCTAACTATCGCTATTTTTGGTTGGTTTCTTTCATCGGCTGCCCATCTTAGAGTTGGAAATATTTCTTTCTCTGAAACTACTTGGTTGGGCCTTGGCACTACGGCAGGGTATGTAGTTCAAACTTTGGTTTTAATTCCAGTGATTCGAAAGACCAAGATAAAGATCCGTATGCGTTTTGATTGGCGCGATAGCGAACTACGCAATTCATTACATTTAGCCTCTTGGACTTTGCTCTTTGCGGCTATTTCACAAATTAGTTATTTAGTTACTGTCAACTTATCTACGAGCGCAGCGGTTCGAGCTCTCAAGGCAGGTGTCACAACTGGTGTGGGTTTTACTCCGTATAGCAATGCCTTTTTGATTCTTATGTTGCCTCATTCGATCATCACTATTTCTATTGTTACTGCCTTACTTCCACATTTATCTGCCTTAGTAATTGAAAAAAAGCCGACCGAAATTCACGACCAATTGGTTCGTGCCATTCGACTGGTGGGAATATTTACCGTTCCGAGTGCAATCGCCTTTCTGCTTTTTGGGCCATTAATCACGCACGCGCTTTTCTTCGGGATTTCTGCAAACGATTCTCAGTACTTGGGCAATACGTTGGCAGGATTCGCCTTAGGTTTGCTTCCTTTAAGTGTCAATCTCATTGCCCTTCGCGGGCTCAATGCTTTTGAGAATGTTAAGTTGCAAGTAATTAGCAATGCACTCATGAATGCAATCGCAATCGCAATTTCCCTGATTCTTGCGGCCGCCCTTCCTGCAAAATGGGTAACAGTCGGATTGGCTGGGGCGCTCTCGGTGAGCTATTTCGTGGGAGCTTGGTGCACCCTTCGATTGCTTCGCCGTTACGAAGTTAATATCCATGTTGGCGAAACTGTTGGTTTTTACCTTAAGTTGGTTGTGGTCGCCCTTCTCATTGCCGTTCCGATGCGATTTTTAGTCGGTTACCTGCCAGGCGGGAATACCATCCACTTATTATTCGTTCTAGGTGTCAGCGGTGTTGGCTATATCGTTTTTGCCAAGCTACTCGGAATCACGGAAGTTGCCAGTGCAATTCAACTTTTAAGAAAAGGTAGGGTATCGGGATGAGCGAAATTCATAACGTCGTCATCGTTGGTTCTGGTCCAGCGGGCTATACCGCTGCCATCTATGCCGCTCGTGCCCAACTTTCTCCAGTTCTTTACGAGGGTTCAGTCACAGCAGGTGGCGCACTCATGAATACAACTGAGGTAGAAAATTTCCCTGGATTTCCGGACGGCGTCATTGGACCTGATCTCATGGAGATGATGCGTAATCAGGCTAAGAAATTCGGTACGACTCTGGTTACGGATGACATTGTTGAGATGTCACTCGAAGGTGAAGTTAAAGTTTTAAAGGACGGATCTGGGAATGTCATCCAAGCTCGCTCCGTTATCTTGGCGACTGGTTCTGCTTATAAAGAGATTGGTTTACCGAATGAAAAAAGACTCTCTGGCCGGGGAGTTTCTTGGTGTGCCACCTGTGATGGTTTCTTCTTCCGGGATCAAGTAATTGCTGTTGTTGGTGGTGGAGATTCTGCTGTGGAAGAGGCCACCTTCTTGACTCGTTTTGCTAGCAAAGTAGTTCTCATTCATCGTCGTGATTCACTTCGTGCCTCAAAAATTATGGCCGAGCGTGCAGCAGCCAATCCAAAGATTGAATTTTTATGGAATACCGAAGTAATTGATGTACTCGGCAACGAGAAGGTCAGTGCCCTCAAGTTGCGCAATACTGTTACTCACGATGTGAGTGAGCGTGAATTCACTGGACTTTTTGTCGCTATCGGACATGTGCCACGAAGTGAACTTCTTGTGGGCCAAATCGACCTCAATGACGAGGGCTATGTTGAGGTTGGGGGTAGGACAACCAAAACTTCAGCCAATGGTGTATTCGCTTGCGGCGATCTCGTTGATCACACCTATCGACAAGCGATAACCGCAGCCGGGTCTGGCTGTGCCGCAGCACTAGATGCCGAGCGTTTCCTAGCGGGACATAACTAACCTTTAAATCTAGACTTAATAACCGAACCGAGGAGCAATAAATGAGCGCAGCACCAGCAGTTACCGCCGCTACTTTTGATGAAGTGGTTTTGAAGAGTTCAACTCCAGTACTTGTTGATTTTTGGGCCGAGTGGTGTGGTCCATGCCGAGCCGTCGGTCCCATCTTGGATGAGATTGCTAGCGAAAATAGCGAGAAAATCAAGGTAGTAAAACTCAACACTGATGAAGAGTCGGCTATTGCCATCAAGTATGGAATTACTTCGATTCCAACTCTTAATGTTTATGTGAATGGCGAAGTTGTGAAATCAATTATTGGTGCAAAACCAAAGCCAGCGTTGCTTAAAGAACTAGCGGCTTACCTCTAATTCGACCCACCTGCAGTGTCATTCAAAGAGGTGTCGTTTAAAGATTTTGCTTTAGGCGACACTGGGGATGTGATCACTTCCATCACTACAACGCTCTCTCGTTTAGGTTTTTTACAGGAAATGACCGAACATTTTGATAGCCAAGTAGAGAACGCGATAAAGGCTTTTCAACAAGAACGTGGACTAATTGTCACGGGCATTGTTAACCAAGTAACTTTTCGCGCCCTTGATGAGGCGCATTGGAAATTGGGCGATCGAATTCTTCGACATAACCCAGGATCGCTTATGCGCGGTGATGATATTGCTTTGCTTCAAGCCCGATTAGTTGAGATGGGTTTTAATGCGGGGCGAGTTGATGGAATTTATGGAACTCTTACCGAATCTGCCGTCGCCGAATTTCAAAAATCCGCAGGGGTAAAGGTGGATGGTTCTTGCGGTCCAGCGACCGTTATTGCGCTAATGCGTCTTCTCA
>CAIMZW010000043.1 GCA_903846075.1 uncultured Actinomycetes bacterium | reverse complement strand
TTGCGAAGGATTCGAACTCCCTGACCCACCTGTCCGGGTACATCGACCGAAAGGTCGACTTTCGAAGGGTTTGGTGATTGACGCTTTGAGGGAGAGATCGGCAGCAATGTTCGACGATCTTTTGGCGCGTGTGCTGCGACTGATCCACCACTGATAATGGTGTTGAGCCTTGCCGAGATATCGGCGTAATCATCGAAACCTAAAATTGCATCTGCTTCAGGAAGGGCATCTGCCAACTCTTTGCCATATCTTTCAGCCATGCACCCGACTGCGACTACCGCCTGAGTAGTGCCATTGCCTTTGAGGGAATGGGCTTCCAGGAGCGCATCCACAGAATCTTTCTTGGCGCTTTCAATAAACCCGCAGGTATTGATGACAGCGATCTCAGCATTGGCTGGATCATCGACCAAAGTCCAACCATCTGCGGCCAATCGACCGGCTAATTCTTCGGAGTCGACTTCATTGCGAGCGCAACCTAAGGTCACAAGAGCAACGGTTCGCAGATTTCGGTCAGTGCTCATTGGCTTGATACTACCGAAAGAGCCTGCCACTAACAGTTTTTAGCCTTGGGAAGTGGCTCCTGGGCCAAATTCGAGATGGACGACCTCACCTGTTGCACCTGGAGTCCCGGAATTGACGCCATTGACATTGAGGTTGACGGCTCCGGCGTTTCCGATCACGAATCGGATCAATTGATTATCGCTAAAAGTTTGAGTTTGGCCCTTAACTAAAGTGCCGTTGAATACTTGAGTTCCCGTGCTATCGGTAACCCCTAACCAAGAGGAACCACCCACAGCAGAAATAATTACGGTCACATCAGAGGTCTTTGTTGCAACCACGGTTCCGGAAGTAATTGTTGGTGAAGGATTAGAAGGAGTGTCGGAAGCAGAAGCAGCTGCGTTCGCCAATTTAGTTGGCGATGCTTTTAGTACTCCAGAAAGAGCTGGAACCAAAATAAGCAACCCAACAATGGTTGCGGCAACAATAGAAAGTGTTTTATAAGAAACTTTTGGACCTTCGCGCTTTGGTGCGGTTACATAATTTTCCGTGAGGAGATCAATCATTGGGCGATTAACTTCGCCAGTCGCCTCTTCAAGTAAAGCGATCAGTGAATCTGAATCTGCACCAACGAGCCCGGCAATGGTTCGGATATGTCCGCGGGCATAAGCAACGCCACCTGATGAAACAAATTTGTCGTTCTCTAAATCGAGAATCACATTTTCACGAACTCGGGTTGCGGCAGAAACTTGGGCAACGGTCATACCTGCTGCTTCGCGCGCTGCGCGTAACGCCTGACCCAATGTGCCCATCTGCCTCGACAACTTTCTGGAAAGTTTGATACTAGGAAAATGCTAGGAAATCGTGAGGTGCTTAGAGTACGACCGCATGGCAGTTACTCTCAAGTCGCACTTGAGGGCTAGCAGATGAATTTTGGCTAAATATTTCCTTGCAACTGCTCGAGAACATCAGGTAACTGCTCGATGCTGACCAGAACGACTCGCGCCTTCGAACCCTCCGAAGGCCCAACTATCCCCCGGCTTTC
>CAIMZW010000042.1 GCA_903846075.1 uncultured Actinomycetes bacterium | reverse complement strand
CTTGAACGCGGATAGCAATCCGGTAGAGATCCCCCATCCGACGATTGCGGAGAAAATGCCTTCAAGCAGGAATGGCAGTTGAATGGAGAAGGACGAAGCACCGACTAACCGCATCACACCAGTTTCGCGACGTCTATTAAACGCGGCAATTTTCAAGGTATTGCTGATCAAAAGTGCGGCAGTGAGAACGCTGGCTAATCCGATCGCCAAGGCACCATCGCGCAAGACTCCCAGCAACTTGAAGAACTTCTCAAGGATTGTTCGCTGGTCTTGAACTGTATCTACGCCTGGTCGACCTGAGAATGCGCTTTGAATTACTGAAAACTTAGTTGGATCTTTTAATTTCACTCGAAAGGATTCTGGCAATTGATCGGCCGTGACATTTTGAGCGATGGCCGAACCTTTAAATCGCTCCTGAAAATGTTGAAAGGCTTGGGATTGCGATTCGTAATACACCTTAGCAACGACCGGAAGTGCGTTTAAATCATTTTGAATTGCAAGTCGCTGGTTGGATGTGATTGGCCCGCCAGCGCAAGAAGGCGACTCGGATAATGTTCCGCAAAGAAAGACCGAGACCTCAATCTTGTCGTACCAATAATCTTTCATGACTCGAACTTGGGAATTCGCCAGTAAGCCAATTCCAAGCAAAGTTAGAGAGATTGCAACTGTAATCATTACCGCAAATGTCATTGTCAGGTTACGACGGAGACCAATCTTTACTTCACCGAAAACAAATCGAGTACGCATCGTCTCCCCTTAACCCGTATATCCATAGACGCCGCGAACCTGATCACGAACTACGTGACCACCTTCGAGTTCGATAACTCGCTTACGCATTTGATCAACAATTCCGGAATCGTGCGTTGCCATCACAACCGTTGTGCCCTCACGATTAATCCGATCGAGTAATTTCATAATTCCGACCGAAGTTGCCGGATCTAAGTTTCCAGTCGGTTCATCAGCAATCAAAATAATGGGGCGACTGACATAAGCTCGGGCGATAGCCACCCGTTGCTGTTCGCCACCAGAAAGTTCCGAAGGTTTGCGATCAGCTTTCTCTTCCAATCCAACCAACTCAAGAACTTCAGGCACTTCTCGATTGATCACTTTCTGCGAGTAGCCCAACACATGCAAGGTGAACGCAACATTTTCGTGAACGGTCTTATTCGGCAGCAATCGGAAATCTTGAAATACCGTTCCAACTTGGCGGCGAAGTTCAGGAATTTTATGCGTGGCTAAAGTATTTAAGTTCTTCCCAGCGACCGTGATTGTTCCCGACGTTGGTCGTTCTTCGCGTAGAACTAAGCGCAGAAAAGTGGACTTTCCCGAACCCGAGAGACCCACGAGGAAGACGAATTCACCTTTGAGGATTTCCAAATCCACGCTATCCAGGGCAGCGCGCTCCTGTTTAGGGTAAATCTTGGTTACATTTTCAAAGCGAATCACGCACACCTCATTAAGCCACGAACAGGGAGTTCCTTGGCAGAAGCACAGTTTAGGTAACTTGGCTGGAATTCAGCCGTAAATACTCGCCAAAATGGCTGTTAGATAGGTTAATTTCATGTAAGCCCCACTCGGCAATTTACGTATTGAAGATGAAGTTGAGGCCTTCAACCGGGGCTCAGAAGCGGACAAATAGGACAAATCATCTCCCCATTCACCTACCCATGCGAGGTAGCAAACTCGCGTTGGTGCTTTTGTCTCTTCCGGGCCGTTGGCAAAAGTTCTCACCAAGGCCAAAAGAGATTGACTCTGGCTGGATTCTGGATCGAAAGCTGGATTCTGGATCGAAGGCTGGATTCTGGATCGAAGGCTGGATTCTGGATCGAAGGCTGGGGAACGAACTAGTTTTCACTGCTCTTTCGCCATTTAATGCCGGCTTCGATAAATCCGTCGATTTCGCCATCAAGAACTGCCGCCGGATTACCAACTTCAAAATCTGTTCTCAGATCTTTGACCATTTGGTACGGAGCAAGGACATAAGAGCGCATTTGATTTCCCCAGGAACCAGAATTATCACCCTTGAGCGCATCCATCCGCGCACGCTCTTCTTGTCGACGACGTTCGAGCAATTTTGATTGCAAAACCGCCATTGCCGTCGCTCTATTTTGAATTTGCGATCGTTCATTTTGGCAGGAGACCACGATTCCAGTGGCCAAGTGAGTAATTCGTACGGCTGAATCCGTGGTGTTCACGCCTTGACCACCCGGACCAGATGAGCGATAAACATCAACACGGATTTCTTTTTCATCAATATCTATATGGTCGCTCTGTTCAACAACGGGAACAACTTCCACCCCTGCAAATGAGGTGTGACGTCGACTTTGGCTGTCGAAGGGAGAGATACGAACCAAACGGTGGGTCCCCTGCTCCACGGATAAAGTTCCATATGCGTAAGGCGTGCTCACGCGAAAAGTGGTTGATTTAATTCCGGCTTCTTCCGCATACGAAGTTTCGAGGACATCCACTTTAAAATGATGACGTTCGCAGTAACGTAAATACATTCGCATCAACATCTCAGCCCAGTCAGCAGCCTCGACACCACCTGCCTCGGACCTAATCGTTACCAAGGCATCCCGCTCGTCGTACTCGCCACTAAGCAGTGTTTGAACCTCAAGATCCCGGATCGACTTTCCAACCTCATCAAGTTCGGTACCTGCATCTTGGAGTGCTTTTTCATCGGACTCAGATTGGGCCAATTCCAGGAGGATGGGAACGTCGTCTAAGCGCCGACGAATTCCACTAACCCGAGTAATAACAACCTGAACTCTGGAAAGGCGACTCGTTACTGCCTGAGCTTTCTCCGGGTCATCCCATAAATTTGGTGCGCTCGCCGCTTTCTCCAACTCGGCAGCGTCCTCGCGCAATTTCGGCAAGTTAAGAACTTGTTCAATTGCGGCCAGGATTACATTGAGTTTCTCGATCTCAAGATCGAATTCGCGAGCAGCCACGACAGAATCTTAATGGTTTCTCGATGGTCAATACTTTTCCTTCAATCTCCCAGCTTCTGAACTTCGATTGCTGAACTTCGATTGCTGGACTTCGATTGCTGAACTCCTCAAACTTTTCATATCCATATTGTGGTTTCGAATCTCAGGAGGAGCCATAAAGTGATGTTGCCCCAATGGTCGCGTCAACAGCAATGGGGTCGCCGATGGCACCTCCAATAAGAGGGAGTTGCAGGGGAAGCGAAATAGAACTTTTGAGGCTTGCGGTAAGGACGTCGTCTTGGCAACTCCAATTCTCTACCTGAATGGGAAAACCTCGCAAATTTTCCCCCGAAATTTCGGAGTAGAAGGTGCTTTGCGCCGCCGAACAGTCAATCGGAACCCGGAATTCGGTTTTGCCAGATTGCAAATGTGCGACAGAAAGTTGACCGTTGTAATATCGAGAGGCAGCAAGGGAATGTGATGCATTACTGATGGCGGCCTCACCTATATGTAAGAGCTCCTTTTTGGCGACATAAGCATTTGATACGTCGATCAAGCCAAAAGAAAGTAAGAGCAACAAGACGAAGAGACCTGAGGTTAGAACCGTTAAAGACCCTCGGTCATTGCTTGAGTCAGGGAAGTGATTGCTTGCTCTTTTAGCGCCACGCATCGACATATGCCTTGACACTAGTTCTAGAAATGGATTGGGCATTGCTTGCCCGGACAACTACTGAAAGTTCTATAGCCGATCCAGGTGTCAAACAGGGAGTACGTGCGCATTGAACATTTATTATCGGAATCGAAGTTACGGAGTCCTTCGAAAAGACTTTTGTCATGAATGTTTGAGTGACGGCATTTAGTCTGGCATCAAGATAATCGGCTGACGGACTAGTCACGTAGGCTCTTGCCAATTGGCGAGCGTAATTATTGGTGTCATATTGAAGTTGAGAGCTTTGATTTACGTTTTGGAGAAATAGCGCCAAAGGAATGAATAGCGGTAACGCAAATATGAGAAATTCCAGAATTGCGCTACCTCCATCTCTTTTCGCGTTCCGAAGAAGTGCCGTCGTTGCGTTCCCAGGAAGTGCCGTGGTTGCGTTCCCAGGAAGTGCCGTGGTTGCGTTCCGAAGAAGTGCCGTCGTTGCGTTCCGATAAAAAGATGTCTTAGGGATTTTCGTCAACGGCAATTCCTATACTCGAATAGGAGTTATGTCCAATAATCATGGGTGAAAGAGCAGGTGCCAATTCCTTTTTATTGCCGACAATTAAGTAGCCGCCACCTGGAAGCGGGACTCTCTGCGTTACAAGTGGCTCATTTGAAACCGTTTGTGGACCACTCGCAGTTGGCTGACTTGGACTTTGAGACGATATTCCGGAGTTGCTTGAACCGAGTAAGGCGAGATTTGAGATTTGCCCTTGCACTTGATTGGATGAGACTGATTGACTCAAAACGTTGCCACTGAGTTGTAGCACACCTAAAAAGAGCAAGATCGTAGGAATCATCACTAACGCGGCCTCAACGCTCCCACGATCAGAGCGAAGGCCATCCGATGGATTTTCTCGATGTTTTTGCCCAATCATTCCGATTACACGCTATCGAATGTTGTTCATGTTATCGAGAGAGTGAGTGAGTATCGAGGAAAGCCGTGGTGCGGCAACGGTCCAAATACCAGTTATTAAACCAGTGGTCATTAGTACCACCAAGACCCATCCCGGAACATCACCTCGGTCATCCTTTAATGAATCAACTTTTGATATGAGGTTTGAAAATCTAGAAAAATACCTGTTAATGCCTAATTGCAAGCCAATTTGAGACCGAAGTATCAAAGATGATTGAGTTTTCATTAACATCTCCTTTAATTTCTATTCGTTGAAAATCTGTTGAAATATCTACAGGCGAATATTTACCTTTCGCGCCGGCAAATAGTTGGACACTTCTCGTTCCTGTGGATGAAAGCATTATCAACATCAGATTTGAAGCGGACTCATCACAATGAGTGATGTTTAGAGTTCGCAATCGAACGCAACATCGAATTCCGAACGCCTTGCAGTATGTAGCTCCATAAATATTTGTGAGTTGATTGGCAATTGTTGATTGGCAATTGTTGATTAGCGGTCATTAATCAGTGAATGTGACTAGTACTAGTCGATTGGTACTAGTCGATTGGTACTAGTCGATTGGTACTAGTCGATTGGTACTAGTCGATTGGTACTAGTCGATTGGTACTAGTCGATTG
>CAIMZW010000041.1 GCA_903846075.1 uncultured Actinomycetes bacterium | reverse complement strand
GGCTTGTTATTGGCCTCTCAACTGACCTCTCCTTCGACATAGGGCAATCTAACCAGTATTCCAACTCACCCAGTTTTGACATAGAGTTCATTGGCATTTCGGGTGAATTTTGGGCTACCTTTACCCCACTTACCAGCAAGTAGGGGTAGGGAATGCGCCAAGAGAAGAGTCGGGGGACAAAACTTGAGTTTGATTGTTGATGACTCACCAGAGGCTGCCAAGGCAGTTGTTCAGCGAACTCCGCGCCAAATCGCGTGGATGCGCTTTAGGCGCAATAAGACAGCGGTCTTTTCTGGCTGCGTTGCGCTCTTCTTTATTCTCTGCGCATTTCTCGCCCCGGTCATCACGGGTATTCTCAATCTAGGTCCGATTACGACGTACCCTAAAGCTCTCTCCGACGTAGGTATGCCGATTGGTCCACTTGGTGGAATGAGCGCGGCACACCCGCTAGGAATTGAACCTGGCGCTGGCCGAGATGTTCTAGCCATGCTGCTCTATGGCTCCCGAATCTCGTTCTCTATTGCGCTTATTACTAGCGTTGCATCGATTGGTATTGGAATGCTGATCGGCATAACTGCCGGCTACTTCCGTGGCCGAATTGACGCCGTTATCGGTCGTTTTATCGACTTCTTGCTAGCTTTTCCTTCCACATTCATGATTGTTGCCCTCAGCCTTCCACTCGTTCAGCGCGTTGAGGCTCTTCACATCGCCAAAGACAATGGCGCTCGCCTTGTCGTACTCTGCGTTTTCTTCGTCTTCTTTGGTTGGACTGGATTTGCCCGTCTTGTTCGATCTCAAGCTTTAAGTATGCGCGAACGTGACTTCGTCATGGCCGCTCAATCTCTTGGCGCCTCCAATTGGAGAATTATTACCAAGGAGATTCTGCCTAACTTGTGGCCAACTGCCATCGTTTTCTTATCGCTTTCCCTACCTGGTTATCTGGCCGCTGAGGCCACTTTCTCCTTCCTTGGAGTTGGTGTTCTTCCGCCTGCCTCAACCTGGGGCCTGGTTCTCTCTGACGCAGTCACGTACTGGCAGACCGACCCGGCCTACCTGATTATTCCGAGTGCCATGTTGATCATCATCGTTCTTGCATTGAACCTGATGGGCGACGGGATTCGGGATGCCCTGGATCCAAAGTCGGACTCCAGATAAGGGTATTTGGGGACACAAGGGTTCCAAAGCGGTGATGTATCTCAAATGTAAAGATTTGATTACGAGTCGAGGAATCCTTACCAAACACAGTATTACCAATCTAAGATGACCGTACTAAATGTCCGATTCGCGCACCGCGGTTCGGAACAGACAACATAATAAGGAGGACTGATGTCCGAGAAGAACATGGCGAACGTTCGCCGTCGACTTATCGCAACAGCCGCAGCAGCCGCACTGGTTGCCGGTGGTTTGCTGGTAGGTGGCGCGAGCGGCGCAAGCGCGAAGCCAACAACTGGCGGAACGCTATATATGATCACCCACGCGGGGCAATTCGCGCATGCCGACCCACAACGTAACTACACCGGTCAAGACATCGCGTTCTTCAATACCTATCTTTACCGTAACTTGGTTGTTTACAAGCCAGCCGCTGGACCTTCTGGTTCCGGCCTCGTTGCTGACCTTGCAACCAATACTGGTGTTCCAAGCAATTCAGCTAAGACCTGGAAGTTCACACTCCGTCCAGGCGTGAAGTGGGAAGATGGCACCGCCATCACCTGTGCTGATGTGAAGTACGGTGTTTCACGTACCTTCGCAACCGACGTCATCACTGACGGTCCTGCTTATGCACT
Source organism: uncultured Actinomycetes bacterium (assembly GCA_903846075.1). Lineage (GTDB taxonomy): Bacteria > Actinomycetota > Actinomycetes > Nanopelagicales > Nanopelagicaceae > CAIMZW01. Next base: position 68,253 of record CAIMZW010000041.1, on the reverse strand, counting down.
TTCCATGCTTGCTATTCCACAAGATGCAAAGGGCAACTCGCTCTATGCAGGCCCATACAAGAAGACTGGTCAAAAACTATTCGACAAGGCAGTAACTTGCTCGAAGGATAACCGCACCATCACCTTCAACTTGAGCCACTCAGTTGCTGACTTCAACTATGCAACTTCCTACCCAGCTTTCGGTCCAGTAAAGGCCTCCAAGGACACTGGTGACAAGTACGACTTGCACCCATTGTCATCTGGTCCATACAAGATCGCTAAGTACACCATCAATGGTGAAATGGACTTGGTCCGTAACGCTAACTGGAGCAAGGCTTCGGATTCCGTTCGTACTCCATATCCAGATAACGTAACCGTTCGTTTCGGTCTTGATTCCAACGTCATCGATCAGATCATGTTGTCTGACTCAATTCCAAACACCGTTAACCTCGATGGACTACAACCAGTAAATAACCGTGCATTCTTTGCTGACGATAAGTACTCAGCACGACGCATGAACGTTTACGATCCATATGTTCGTTACTACGGATTGAACTCCTCAGCCGGTCACCTTGATTGCCTGGCAGTTCGCAAGGCTGTCTTCTATGCCTGGCCAATTCAATCTCTGATTGACCTTGCTGGTGGAACCGTCTTCTACGGTGATGTCGGCGATAGCCCAATCAAGCCAGTTCTTGGTCTGGACTATGCAAAGACCACTGGAAACGTTCACGATTCCAACTTCAAGACTGCTGGTAACCCAGCATATGCGAAGTCATTGTTGGCACAAGCAAAGACCGATTGCCCTGCAACTTATGCAAAGGTAACTGGCGATGCTGGTATCTCTATCGACCTTCCAAACACCTCCACTCAGCAGAAGGCATCGGTCTTGCTTAAGGCCGGTCTCGATGCTGCTGGATTCAACACCAAGTTCAACTTCATCCCTTCAGGTCAGTACTACCCAACAGTTCAGGACATCACCAAGCAAGGTGACGTTACTCGTGCTGGTTGGGGCGCTGACTGGGCTAACGCTTCAACCGTTATCCCACCACTATTCCTCAAAGATGGTGGCTTCGACCTCTCCGGTAACTGGGGCGATGCGGTTTATCCAGCCTTCAAGGCAAAGGTCGATGCAGCATCTGCTGAGACCAACCGTCCAAAGCAAGCTGCAGCTTGGAAGTCTCTTGCTCAGTTCGCTATGGATCAGTTCTGGATTACTCCACCAATCTTCGGTAAGGCTCAGCTTGACTGGGGCTCAAAGGTTGGCGGCGTAGCATTCTGGGATCCACAAGGAACCTTCTTGTTCCCAGCTCTCTACGTAAAGTAAATCTAATAATCAAGTAGATAAAAGGTGGCCCAATTCCGGGCCACCTTTTATCTGTGTAAAAGTGATTCCTTGAAGGGTTGGTAGTTAAGAAAATGTTGAAGTTCGTCTCTCGGCGGTTGGCCTATACCTTTGCGGTCTTGGTTCTCGTCAGCATCGTGGTCTTCATCATCTTTAACTATCTTCCGATTGACCCCGCAAGACTCACATGCGGTAAATCCTGTTTCCCGGCCCTGATTGAAGCCAACCGACATCGCCTCGGGCTTGATGTTCCTTGGTGGGAGCAATGGTGGCGCTTTATTCACGGCCTCTTTGCTGGACGTTCCTATGCGGAAGGATCCGCAGCCATCGTTTGTGGCGCTCCTTCTTTTGGATATTCTTTTAATCAACACTCCTGCGTTACATCACTTATTGGTCAAGCTTTCCCAGTCACCTTTTCACTCGCCATTGGTTCATTCATACTCTGGATGATTATGGGTATTTCACTCGGTGTCCTCGCCGCAAGATTTAAGGGAAGAATGCCAGATCGAATCGCTACCGTCTTCGTGTTGGTGGGAACATCACTTCCGACATTTATTTCTGGTCTTTTGATTCTGCTCTTTGTCGTTTTGAAATTTAATTTAATTAACCCAATTGAGATGGGGCAGTGGATGTCGCCCTTCTCCAACCCTTGGGGTTATTTCAAAGAATTTATCTTCCCGTGTATCACCCTGGCGCTGGCGTATGCAGCCACTTACACGCGATTTACCCGTTCCAATGTTATTGAGACATCCAGCGAAGATTTCATTCGCACTGCAAAAGCAAAGGGTCTAAGTAGCGGCGTCATTTTGCGCAAGCACACTTTGCGCGCTGCGCTCTCACCAATCCTAACTATCGCCGGTCTGGACTTTGCCGGCCTTCTCGGCGGTGCGATTATTACCGAACAAATCTTCAATCTTCCTGGACTTGGACGACTATCGATCAAAGCAGTTCTGACAGATTATGACCTTCCGGTCATTCTCTCCACGACTCTTCTGGCCGCAGCATTTGTTGTTATCGCAAACTTGGTCGTAGATATTGCTTATGCATTTATCGACCCACGAGTGAGGGTCGCATGAAACCTTTCTTAGAAGTAAAAAATCTCAATGTCAGTTTTCCCACCGAAGACGGCAATGTAAATGCATCCCAAGATATATCTTTCGAAGTGGCCTTGGGCGAAACCTTGGCGATCGTGGGGGAGTCGGGTTCGGGTAAGTCCGTCTCCAACTTAGCCATCATGGGATTGCACAATCCTGCGCGCACCATCATCTCTGGGCAGGCAATCCTTAATCTTGAGAGCGGTCCGGTAGATGTTATTACTGCCCCGGCCGAAACTGTTCGTAGGCTGCGCGGAAAAGCAATGGCGATGATTTTTCAAGATCCGATGTCCTCACTGCATCCGTATTACTCCATCGGAGATCAGATTTCCGAAGCCTGGCGCCTCTACAACGAGGGAAATAAGAAAGATGGTTTGAAAAAGGCCACTGAGATGCTTGATCTCGTTGGAATTCCAGACGCAGGTCGTCGAGTTAATGAGTATCCGCACCAATTTTCTGGTGGTATGCGCCAGCGCGTCATGATTGCGATGGCCTTGGTCAATAATCCACAACTTCTGATTGCAGATGAACCAACAACTGCGCTGGATGTAACAGTCCAATCTCAGATCTTGCAGTTGCTTCGCGATATGCAAAAGGAATTCAATATGGCGGTAATTTTGATTACTCACGATTTGGGCGTGGTGGCCGAAGTCGCTGATCGGGTCAACGTGATGTATGCCGGAAAGATTGTCGAACAGGCAAAGGTTGATGAAATTTATTATCGATCACTCCAGCCCTACACAATGGGTCTTCTGCAATCTATTCCTCGGGTGGATCAACTAGATAGCCATCGTCTGAAAACTATTCCTGGTCAACCTCCGTCATTGATAGGTCTACCAGCCGGTTGCTCCTTCCGAGCTCGTTGTGAATTTGCTTCACACGTTCCAGGAAATCTTTGTGCAACAGTTGCTCCAGCCCTAGAAGAGAAGGCTCCGGCTCACCTGACTCGTTGCCATTTAACATCTGCTCAACTACTTGAGCTCAACACTTCTGATGTTAGGGGTAGCCACAATTGAGTGAGAATGTTTTAACGTTAGAGAATCTGACTAAGCACTTCGATACCACCACTGGTGGTGTTTTCAATAAGGTGAAGGGCGTCGTTAAAGCCGTCGACGGCGTCACTCTTGATGTTGCACGTGGCGAGACAGTTGGCCTTGTTGGTGAATCGGGTTGCGGAAAGACCACCGTAGGTCGAACTGTTCTCAAGTTGTACGAGCCAACATCAGGAAAGATTATTTTTGATGGGCAAGACATCACCAAGTTAAGTCGCCGCGAAATGAAGCCACTTCGTTCCCAAATGCAAATGATCTTTCAAGATCCCTTTGCCTCTCTCAATCCGCGCCACACTGTGGGAACGATCGTTTCGGCTTCTTACGATATTCATGGAATCAAGCCAGAAGGCGGCACCAAGAAAGCAGTTCAAGAGTTACTCGAGCGAGTCGGGCTCAATCCCGAACACATCAACCGCTTTCCGCATGAGTTCTCTGGTGGTCAACGTCAGCGCATCGGAATTGCTCGCGCATTGGCTCTCAAACCTAAATTGATTGTTGCGGATGAACCAGTGTCTGCCCTCGATGTATCTATTCAAGCTCAAGTAGTTAACCTTCTCGATGACCTTCAGCAAGAGTTGGGATTGGCTTACCTATTTGTTGCCCACGATCTTTCCGTGGTTCAACATATCTCTGATCGCGTCGTGGTTATGTACCTTGGCAAGGTGATGGAGATGGCGGATACCGCCGAACTCTTCTTCAAGCCACGTCATCCGTACACCAAGGCGCTGCTTTCGGCTGTTCCAATCCCGGACCCAGAGATTGAACGTAAGCGGGAGCGAATTATTTTGCGTGGCGATCTTCCCAGCCCAGTAAATCCGCCAGCAGGTTGTGTTTTCAACACTCGATGCTGGAAGGCGCAGGATATTTGTCGTACCAGCGTTCCGGCTCTGGTGGAAATCTCACCCAAGCACACCTTGGCCTGCCACTTCCCTGAACCTGCCTAAAGGATTGTAAAACCGAAAAGCCCTCAAGTTTTACTTGAGGGCTTTTCTTATGACCTAATTAAACGAGTTTGCCAGTCACAGCAGAGGTTGCACTGCCCAAGGTGATGGTAAGAGTGAGTGGATCTCCAATTTTTGCCGAGCAACCTACGCCGTAGGCGAAAGTTGCACTTGTTTTAGGGGCAACCGGGTCTGAAGGTGCACCATTAATTCCGTTATCACCGTCAAGGACATCTACGCAAGCATTCGTTCCTGATGCTTGATCAATCACAATCGTAGAAAGATCTAGGGGCGCTGAGCCATCGTTCTTCACGGTAATGGAAAGTTTGTTAGCTACATTGCCAGCGAAGTAGTTGGTGGCAAATTGTCCCGGTTTGAAGTTAGTTGGAGCGGCAACGGTGACGGTGACTCCGCTACCTAGTGCCACTGCCTTATCAAATGCTCCAGAAGTTTCAGCTGCGGCCGTTTGACTGGCGGTATCAGTTGGGGTCGCGCTTTTAGAAGATCCACCACAACCCGCAAGGAGAAGCAGGAGCGCAGCAACTGGAACGAAGACCAAAGATTTCTTCATATCAAACCTCTCGAAGTTTTCGAATACTGCTTCAATTCTATCAGCGCTACCAGATTCGAACTCTCTGAGATGGGTCGAGGTAAAGAGCATCGGTTGGCTTCACATCGAATGCCTCATAGAACTCATGGAGGTTTCGGACGATTTGGTTACAACGAAACTCCTCTGGGGAGTGGGGGTCGATGGCAATGAGTTGGCGAGTCTCTTCGGGACGACGTTTGGTCCGCCAGACTTGAGCAAAGCCAAGGAGTAATCGTTGAACTCCTGTGAAGCCATCGAGTTCAGCCGGTTCTTCCCCTTGTAGGGAAATTTCATAAGCTTTTAGGGCAATGGTGAGTCCGCCCAGGTCACCAATATTTTCTCCTACCGTCAGAGCCCCATTGACATGAAGGTCGGGAGCTTGAGCCGGGCTCAACTTGTCATATTGATCGATCAAAATGGCAGATTGGGCTTCGAATTTCTCGCGATCTTCATCGCTCCACCAATCCTGCAGATTGCCGTCGCCATCATATTTTGATCCTTGGTCGTCAAAGCCATGACCAATTTCGTGGCCGATAACTGCTCCGATTCCACCGTAGTTAGCTGCATCGTCAGATTCAAGGTCGAAAAATGGTGGCTGCAAAATAGCGGCCGGAAAAACAATCTCATTGAGGCCGGGGTTGTAATAGGCATTCACCGTTTGAGGGGTCATGTGCCATTCACTTCGATCCACTGGTGATCCGACTTTTGCGTACTCGTACTCTTGAGCAAATGTTGTTAACCGAGCCAAGTTGCCCATTAAATCATCGCGGACGATTTCCAAAGCTGAGTAATCCCGCCATTTATCTGGATAACCGATCTTCGGTGTGAACTTATTTAATTTCTCGATCGCCTTCTTCTTTGTCTCCTCGCCCATCCATTCCAATGCAAGGATGTCGACTCGATATGCCTCAAGAAGGTTTTTCACCAATTCGATCATTCGCTCTTTGGCCGCCGGTGGAAAATGTCGCTCGACATAAATTTGTCCGATTGCTTCACCTAATGCGCCTTGAACCAAACTCACACCACGCTTCCAACGGGCGCGCAATTGCGGTGTTCCGGAAAGGGTCGTTCCGTAGAAAGAAAAATTCTGGTCGATGATTTCCGAATTGAGATACGGGGCGGCACCAGAAAGAGCATGCCACGTCAACCACGAACTCCACTTAGCAGCATCAAAGTTTGCAAGTAAAGAACTTATGCCACTGAAGAAACTTGGCTGGGAAATGATTGTAGTCTCAACAATTTTCAACGGCGTACGAGAATGTTCGCGCCAAATTTCCCATTGGAAATCGGGGGCCAACTCTTGAAGTTCTTTATAAGACATCTTGTTATAGGTAAGAACAGCATCACGATCTTTAACTTGATCCCAGTGATGAGAAGCAATCGCAGTCTCAAGTTCGAGAATATTTTTTGCGTGAATTTCGCCATCGCTAATGTTTGCCAAGGAAAACATTTTGGCAATGTGAACCGTTAAGGCTTCGCGAAGAGCTGCGTGTTCTTCTTCTCGGTAGTAGGCCTCATCGGGCAAAGAGAGTCCAGATTGGCCGAAGTAAGAAATATAGGTATTTGAATCCCTAGCATCGGTATTGATGTAGGTATAGAAAAGTCCACCAAGCCCCAAAGTCTCGAAATATCCGAGAGTTTGATAGAACTCATCCGGAGTGGAGACTGCGAGAGCTTGATCGAGATACTTTCGAATCGGACTGACCCCTAGTTCATTGGCTCGGTCTTCGTCCATAAACGAGGCATAGAGGTCGCCAATCTTCTGGGCATTAGTGCCGGGTGTTTGAGGTGATTGCGAGAGTTCTTCAATGATGTCGCGAACTTGTTCCTCTGCATCTTCGTAGAGTTTATAAAAGGCGCCATCGCTTGCTCGATCTTCCGCAATAACTGACTCCTCGAGCCATTTACCGTTCATAAAGCGAAATAAGTCATCCTGAGGACGGATATTGGGTTGGATATTCGACAAATCAAGGCCACTTTTCATGGCAAAACCCTACCTTAGCCACAGGTAGTTGAACTTTCAATTACTCTTGAAATCGCGTATTATTCGCATATGGCAATTAAAAAAGAAGAGCCGCGCTGGTTAAATCCACGCGAAATGAAGGCTTGGCGTTCCTACATCATCGCATCCCGCAGGCTCCTCGAGGCTCTTGATACCGATCTCGAAGGACATGATCTTTCGATGGCCGATTATGAAGTCTTGGCACAACTCAGTGATGCACCCGGTCGGAAGATGCGAATGAGCGAACTAGCAGAGATCTCGATGATTTCTAAATCCAGGCTTTCTCACCGAATGAAAGTTATGGAAAAAGCAGGGTGGGTTCGACGCGAAGAGTGCACTTCGGATAAGCGTGGATATTTTGCAGTGATGACAGATCGGGGATGGAAAGCAATTGTTAAAGCCGCGCCTGATCATGTCGCAAGTGTGCGCGGAAGATTTGTTGATCACTTAACTGTTAAGGATCAAGAAGATTTGGCAAAAATATTCGATCGAGTCATCGGTGAACTGCGTGGTCAATTTCTTGATGAAACTTCTACACCAAAGAAAATTGTGAGTAAGTAATAAGAACAATAAGTTGTGAACAGTAAAAAGCCCCGTCAAATAAATGACGGGGCTTTTTGGTAGAACTAGTTACTTTGCAGCAACAGCCTTCTTTGCGCGGCGCTTTGGAGCTGCCTTCTTTGCTGCTGGCTTTGCTGCTGGCTTAGCAGCGGCTTTCTTAGCAACCTTCTTTGGAGCTGCCTTCTTGGCAACCTTCTTTACAGCTGCCTTCTTTGCTGCTGGCTTAGCAGCGGCCTTCTTGGCAACCTTCTTTACGACCTTCTTGACTGCTGCCTTCTTGACTGCTGGCTTAGCAGCGGCCTTCTTGGCAACCTTCTTAACGGCCTTCTTTACTGCTGCCTTCTTGGCAACTTTCTTTACAACTTTCTTAGCTGCAGCCACGTACATCTCCTATCAGAATGGTTCGATCCGTCACCGAACCTGTTCAGGGCTAAGCGTGACAGCATTTACCTGAACTTTCCACTATTTTGAGTGAAAAAGACCCCGCGTGTCGCGCCACCGATTTTTTCTCTTTTTATGTATTTACAAAAATATTTTTCGAATGTGCATCAATCTTCTGATGATTTTTTATTTTCCATTTCTTTTATCTCTCGTTGTCTTACTGCAAATGGATTCGTTGTTACATCATAATTTCTAAATTTCTTTAGTGAACTTCCTGCAATTCCTACAACACCTATACAAAGTAGACCGCCACTGATGACAGATGTTCGAAGAGTTGTGATTGCAGCCACGGATCCAGCGCGCATTTGTCCGCCTAATGGGCCTACAGAGTAAGAAAGTAGTTCAATTCCGGCTAATCGACCCCGATAACTGTCGGGAATCGATTGATTCCAGATGGCGCTGCGAAAAAGTGCGCTCACCATATCTGCAGCACCTGCAACCGCAAGAAAGAAAATAATGAGAGGTAGAGATGTGAAGACTCCAGCTAACGAAATTGCGGCACCCCAACCCAGTGCTGCGAAAAGAACGGCTCGACCGTGGAATTTATAGGTGTTAATCCATCGACTTGTCAGTGTGACAAAGAGCGCACCAACAGTTCCTGAGGCATAGAAGAAGCCAAGCGCCCATCTAGCGTGTATTTGATCGGCCCAAAATGGATAGAGTGCGTTTGGCATGGCAAAGAACATGGCAGCCAAATCGACTATATACGTTCCCAATAAATCTCTGCGCGATGCAGCGTACTTCACACCGGCGATGAGGCTTTTGATCGGAGTTTCGAGAATCGATTCATTCTTTTCATTGGGAGGGAAGGATTGGATTCGAAGCAAAAGTGCAACCGATGCAATGTAACTAATTACATCAACCAGATATCCCGCACTCACATTGACGGTGGAGATCAAGATACCTGCGATTGCTGGCCCCGTGATAACACCAAACTGCCCTTGAAGGCTCATAAGAGCGCTGGCATTGGGAAGATCGCCGTGGCTCACCATTCGAGGCAATATTGATCCGGCGCTCGGGCTATGTAAGCCATTGACTGCAGAAAAAAGTGCACCTGCAACATAGAGAGCAATTAAGTGCGGATGGGGCAGGAGCGAATTAACGAGAAGTCCAAGGGAAATGAAAAGAGCCAATGCTTCGGTTATCCAGATCATCTTCTTTCGATCCACGGAATCAGCGAGCACACCACCATAAAGTCCAAAGAGAATGAGAGGGATGATTTCAATGGCCCCCATGAGACTCACTGCGAGGTATGAATTAGTGAGTAGTTTTATTTGAAAGGGCATCGCAACATAGGTCATCATCGAACCAAATCGAGAGATGAGTCCAGAGCTCCATAGCAAACGGAAGTCTCGATACTTCTTTAGCGGGGAAATATCGATGGTTAACTTCTTCATTGAAAGGAGTTTACCTCGCAAGGAAAGAATTTCGCTTTTCCATCTTGGAATGAATTATTCGGACTGCCGTTATGAAGGTGGAATTTCCTCTTCTTGTAATTCGCGGTGGCGAAGTGCGAACTCGTTGGTAGTGACATCGTAATTTCGGAACTTCTTCAAGGAGGTACCGGCTATGCCCACTACTCCAATACAGAGGAGACCTCCACTAATGACAGAAGTTCGAAGCGAGGTGAGCGCCGCCATGGATCCTGCCCTTAGCTGCCCTCCCATGGGTCCAATCGAGTAGGACAGCACTTCGATTCCAGCTAAACGTCCTCGGTAATTGTCCGGAATTGATTGATTCCAGATTGCCATGCGAAAAAGTCCACTCACCATGTCTGCTGCGCCAGCAATGGCGAGAAAAAAGATGATGAGGGGTAGGGAGGTGAAACTACCGGCCAAGGAGATGGCAGCTCCCCAACCTAGAGCAGCAAAGAGAACTGCACGACCATGAAACTTAAAATTATTTATCCACCTGCTCGTCAAAGTGACAAAAATCGCCCCAATTGTTCCAGCGGCATAGAAAAAGCCGAGGGCCCACCTCGAATGGATCTGGTCAGCCCAAAAGGGAAAGAGTGCGTCGGGCATTGCGAAGAACATAGCCGCGAGGTCGACAATATAAGTGCCCATTAAATCTTTTCTTGATGCAGCGTATTTAATACCGGAAACCAAACTCTTGAGGGGATTTTCGCTGGTGGTTTCGTTTTGATCTCGTGCTGGAAATGCTTTTATCCGTAGAAGAAGGGCAACGGAGACGATGTAACTGAGAACATCGACGAAATAGCCAGAACTTACATTTATCGTCGAGATCAGCACTCCTGCAATTGCTGGTCCCGCAATCATTCCGACTTGTCCTTGCAGACTCATTAGCGCATTTGCATTGGGTAAATCGCTATGGCTGATCATGCTCGGCAAAAGCGAGCCAGCGCTTGGACTATGAAGCCCATAGACCGCGGAGAAAAGCGCCGCAGCGATATAGAGAACGATCACATGCGGATGAGAAAGAAATGAGTTGAACAGAAGACCCAGTGAGATGAGGAGTGCCGTGCCTTCTGTCATCCAAATCATTTTTTTTCGGTCCACGGAATCTGCCAGAACTCCACCGTATAGTCCGAAGAAAATTAAAGGAACTATTTCGAAGGCGCCCATAATGCCCACGGCAAGGTAGGAGTTAGTGAGAAGTTTTATTTGGAAGGGCATCGCCACATTGGTCATCATTGAACCGAAATAGGAGATAAGCCCAGAAGTCCAGAGCAATCGAAAATCCCGATATTTCTTTAATAGGGAGACATCGATTGTGAACTTCTTCATTTAAAGGAGTTTACCTCCGCGGGGAATTTTCCCGTTTCTACTTCTCGCGCAAAATCTTGCGCGCCCTCGATTAACTCTTGTCGTAAATTTCGATAAGCCTTTGCCAGCCTCGGCGCATTTTGAGTGAGGCCAAATGCATCGGTCCAAACAAGTACTTGGGCATCGCATTCGGGGCCGGCGCCAATTCCGATTACCGGAATGGAAAGTTCGCTTGAGATTTCCCGCGCAAGTGATTGAGGAACAAGTTCGAGCACCAGCGCGAAGATACCGGCCTCTTGAAGGGCCCTGGCATCAGCCTTAATTCGCTCGGCATCTTCGCCACGTCCTTGAACCTTGAACCCACCAAGGGCATGGACTGATTGCGGTGTTAAACCAAGATGGCCCATTACGGGAATTCCGGCCGCGATCAATTGTTTGATCTGAGGCACTACTTTGGCGCCACCTTCAAGTTTCACTGCATGAACTTTCGCTTCTTTAAAGAATCGAATTGCGGAGTTCAACGCGCTCTCGGGTCCGCCCTCATAAGATCCAAAGGGAAGATCAGCAACGACTAGCGCCCTGGAACTTCCTCGGACAACAGCACGTGCCAAGGGAATGAGTTCATCAACGGTGACCGGAATGGTGTTCTCTTCGCCCAAGAAATTGTTGCCAGCACTATCCCCAACCAGAAGAACGGGAATCCCGGCTTCATCAAATATGGATGCTGTCATCTGTTCGTAACTGGTCAGCATCGCCCACTTGTGACCATCGCGTTTAAATTTGGCCAGGTCAGCAATGGATATCCGCGAGATGGATTTTCGTGAGCCATCGGCATTTAGAGAAGTGCCGAGAGAATTCGCATTAGACATATCAAAACCTCCAGCGATCGGTGCCACGAATGTGGTCCCCGTCGTGGGAGAAAGTCTAGCGAGGTACGCTCTATCCGTGAAAAGAAAATCCGGGCAGATTCGAGTCGCAGCCGCTCAAATAAACCCAACTGTCGGCGATATTTCGGGGAACTGCGAGTTAATCCTCTCGTACGCCAAATCAGCCTTGGTCGCTGGCGCTCACCTCATCCTCTTTCCAGAAATGATCGTGACTGGGTATCCCGTCGAAGACCTTGCCCTGCGATCGACTTTTCGAAACGCTTCCAAAACCGCTGTGGTGCAACTTGCCAATGACCTCTCGGTGCAAGGCGTGGGCGAATTGGTCTGTGTGGTCGGTTATTTGGAGGAGAGCGAGAATCACAAACCACAAAATGCCGTTGCCATCATTCATCGAGGCGAGGTTCTCGCAAAATATATAAAGCACCATTTGCCGAACTACGGCGTCTTCGATGAGTTCCGAAATTTTGTAGCCGGTAGTGAGTCCTTAGTCTTTAGGTATCTTGGCATTGATATCGGAATTGCAATCTGCGAGGACATTTGGAAATCACAAGGTCCCGTGTCAGATTTGACTGCCAGAACTCCGGGTTTGGTTCTGGTTCCCAATGGCAGTCCATTTGAACGCAATAAAGATGATGTCAGACTTTCTCTCGTTCGCCGGCGAGCTCGCGAAATTGCAGCGCCTCTTGTTTATGTAAATATGACCGGTGGGCAAGATGATCTGGTTTTTGATGGTGACAGTATTGTCGTATCTTCCGAAGGCGAGTTGATAGCGCGAGCGCCACAATTTAGCGATGGCCTTGTAGTCGTAGATATTGAAGCCAAACTTGGCACCAGCGAGCCGAATCTAGTTATTTCTGACGAGCCCATTGATTCCTACAAGGCTTTGACTCCGGGAGTTGCGAAGCGAATTTCCGAAGAGGAACAAATTTGGAACGCATTGGTTGTTGGTCTTCGCGATTATGTAAAGAAGAATAATTTTCCGAGCGTCATCACGGGCATGTCTGGCGGAATTGATTCGAGCCTCGTTATGGCAATTGCGGCAGATGCTATCGATGCGAAGAATGTTTACGGAGTAGCGCTTCCGAGTCGATATTCCTCTGAACATTCACTTGCAGATGCGGCGCAATGCGCAAAGAATATTGGCCTCAATTATCGGGTGATTAGCATCGAACCTATGGTGGCCACCTTCCTCCAAAATCTCGGCTTAGTTGGTGTAGCGGAAGAGAACGTTCAGGCACGCGTTCGAGGAACAACTTTGATGGGCCTATCAAATCAAGAGGGACATCTCGTTTTAGCTAACGGCAATAAATCCGAACTCTCAGCCGGTTATTCAACTTTGTATGGTGATGCCGTGGGTGGATTTGCTCCGATTAAAGATCTTTTCAAAGTTGATGTCTGGGCTTTGGCTAAATGGCGCAATCAAAGGGCTCTAGAACTTGGTCAGATTCCGCCAATTCCCGAGAACTCCATTTCGAAAGAACCTAGTGCCGAATTGCGCCCAGGGCAGAAGGATTCTGACTCATTGCCTGAATATGAAATCTTGGATCAGATACTCAATATTTATATCGATAACGATGGGGGACTCTCCGGAGTTCTAGCTGCTGGATTTGACGAAGCATTGGCCCGTCGCGTGATTCAACTTGTTGATCGCGCCGAATACAAACGTCGCCAATACCCACCAGGGACCAAAATTTCTCGAAGAGCGTTTGGGAAAGATCGCAGACTTCCGATTACTTCAGGTTGGCGCGAAGCCTTTTAATAGCACCTATTACATGCAAGGCGTAGGCGTTTAGACAATTCGATAATGCTCTTTTACTATTTCGCTTCAGGTCACGAGTTCCAGGTTTTAGCCCCGGCTTACTGGACGGCAACCCTCCGCCGCGGTGGGGTGCTCCGGGTGAAGACCAGGTCATACGCGAGTTGCGAATGACAAGCGCGGGTCGATCTCGACCCCTAACTTTGTAGGAGGTTTTCGTGTCTGAATTTTCACTTGCTGACTCATCTTTTGAAACTCGGCAGATCCATGCTGGCCAAGTTCCAGATCCAACGACAGGCGCTCGCGCATTGCCGTTATATCAAACAACCGCGTATGCATTCCGCGACACAAAGCATGCAGCGGATCTCTTCGGTCTTGCAGAACTTGGAAATATCTACACCCGGATTATGAACCCGACTCAAGATGCGGTCGAACAACGCATCGCCTCTCTTGAAGGCGGAGTAGCGGCGCTTCTGGTCGCCTCAGGTTCGGCTGCAACTTCCTTTGCAATTCTCAACGTTGCGGAGGCTGGCGACCACATTGTTTCTTCGCCAAGCCTTTATGGGGGAACTTACAATCTCTTCCATTACACCTTGCCTAAGTTCGGAATTGAAGTGACCTTCGTCGATAATCCTGACGATCCAGAGTCATGGCGCGCAGCCGTAAAGCCAAACACCAAAGCATTCTTTGGTGAGACTATTGCTAACCCAAAAAATGATGTTCTGGATATTGAAACAGTTGCGAAGATTGCTCACGAAAATGGCGTCCCGCTCATCGTCGATAACACGGTGGCCACGCCCTTCTTGATTCGTCCCATTGAATATGGCGCTGACGTGGTCGTTCACTCAGCAACCAAGTTTCTTTCAGGTCATGGAAATGCAGTTGTCGGCGCCATCGTCGATTCCGGAAACTTTGACTACGCGCTGCAAAAGGAAAAGTTTAAAAACTTTAACGAACCAGACCCTAGCTATCACGGTTTGGTCTATGCCCAAGCACTTGGCGTGGGATCTGCCTTCGGCGCAAACCTCTCTTACATTTTCAAAATTCGCCTGACTTTGCTGCGTGACATTGGCGCAGCCGTTAGTCCATTCAACGCCTGGTTGCTGGCACAAGGTCTGGAAACTCTCTCCCTTCGCATTGAACGACATGTATCGAATGCTCAAGCTCTTGCGAAATGGTTAGAAGCTCACCCACAAGTCCTCAGCGTTAACTATGCCTCGCTGCCGTCATCTAAATGGCATGCCTTGGCAAATAAATATGCCCCGAAGGGAAGTGGTTCGGTTCTCTCCTTTGAAATCAAAGGCGGAATTGAGGCCGGTAAGAAATTTGTTGAAGCCCTGACCTTGCATTCTCATGTAGCGAATATTGGTGACGTTCGATCTTTGGTTATTCATCCTGCCTCAACCACACACTCTCAGCTTTCACCTGAGGAACAGCTGACTGCTGGTGTGACCCCTGGCCTAGTTCGGCTTTCCGTTGGACTTGAGAACATCGAGGACATTAAGGCCGACATCATTGTCGGATTTGCTGCTGCGCTCTAGCGTTCCCGCGCTTTCAATACACTTACCCTCATGGAGAGCGGATGTGAGTTCCTTGTCACTGGGGCTTGGCTTGAGAGCCATGACCCCGGTGAACGGCGCTTTCTGAAAATAGGCGACCTCGAGTTGGAATCGGGCGAAAAGTTGTTGGATACGACGATTGCTTACCAAACCTGGGGCACTTTGAACGAAGCCGGCGACAATGCAATTTTGGTCAACCATGCGCTAACGGGATGGTCAGATGTTCCAGGCTGGTGGCCCTCGATGCTCGGTCCAGGTCTTCCCTTGGATACGGATAAATATTTTATTATCTGTCCCAACGTGATTGGTGGCTGCCAAGGAAGTACAGGTCCATCATCCATCGCTCCAGATGGAAAACGTTGGGGTTCACGATTTCCGACTGTAACCATCAGAGACATGGTTGCTGCTGAACTTCGCGTCACGGACTTGCTCAAAATTTCGCATTATGTTCTGGCGGTTGGGCCCTCTCTGGGAGGAATGCGTTCTCTGGAATGGGCAATCCAACATCCGGATCGAGTTAATGCCATCTGCACCATTGGTTCCTCAGCGGTGGCAACTGGTGATCAAATTGGCGCAGCATCGATTCAAATTCGCGCCATCAAAGCAGATCCGTACTACAACGGTGGGGATTATTACGAGCAAGAACGTGGCCCTATCGAGGGTATGGGAATCGCCAGGCGAATTGCGCACCTGACTTATCGCACGGAGACTGAGATGGATGTTCGCTTCGGTCGCGAATTGCAGGGCGATGACACCGGTCGATATGCAGTTGAGTCTTATCTTGATCATCAAGCTAATAAGTTGGCCAAGCGCTTTGATGCCAATACCTATATTGCCCTCACGGAAGCAATGAATTCACACGATGTTGGCCGGGAACGTGGGGGAGTCGCAGCTGCGCTTTCTACGATCACCATTCCGGTTGTTGTGGTCTCCATTGATACAGATCGACTCTTTCCACCGAGATTGCAGGAAGAGATCGTGGAGTTAACCCCGACCGCCGTAGAACTCACCCGAATTTATTCGCCCTTTGGTCATGATGGCTTTCTTATCGACGTGGAGGCAGTCGGAGAGGTCGTTCGCCGAGCAGTGGAGTTGGGAATTTCCAGAAATAGTTGATTTTTCCTGAATTTCCCCGAATTTTTTTTGGGATTTCTTCAAAGTGGGGCCGGAAAACCCCCAAAAGGGCTCGAAATGGTGCGAAAGAGCCTGTGGACAACTTATAATATGCCTAAGCAAGTTCCCCTGGTTGCAAGTTCAATCAGACAAACAAAAGGATGATCTGTGGCTGGAATTAGTGCGCTCAAAAACGGAACCAAAGCAGCATCTAAGGCAACTTCTAAATCTGTAAAGGCCGCTGCGCCTGTTAAAGCAGCGACTAAAGAGAGCAAGGCAGCCCCAGTAAAGAGTAAGTCGGTAAAGAAGAGCGCTCCCGCTACAAAAGTGAGCACCACTAAAGCCGTAGCCAAACCCATCGCAAAGAAAGCACCTGCCGAAAAAGTAGCGCCGGTCAAAGTTAGCGCTAAAAAAATTGTTGAGAAAAAAACTGCAGCACCAAAGAAAAAGGAAGTTGAAGCTAAGCCTTCGGGCAAGCACCTCTTTCCTTCTAAAGTAGAACTCGCTGCTAAAAAGTTGGCCAATGAGGCACAAGCCGAAGCAAAAGCTGAGAAGAAGGCTGCTGGTCGAAAATTATTTCCCTCCAAAGCTGAATTGGAAGCAAAGAAGAATCCGTTAGCGGAAAAGAAGATTGAACTTGACGATGAAGTTGAAATCGAAGTTGAAGAAGTAGAGATTGAAGAAGTTCTGATTGCCGATGTGGCTGGCGAAGGTGCGGTCGTCATTGCCAAACGTGATGGCGACGATGTTGAACTTGAAGATATTGATTTAGAAGATTTGGAATCTCTTGTTGAAGAGATCAAAGAAGAGGTTGTTGTCGAAGAGACCGGCAGCGAAATTCGAGTGGTTAACGTCGCGGAAGAATCTCAGAACGAAGAGAACGCTTTTACGATTAAAGATTCTGAAGAAGATGATGCGCCGCCACAGACAGTTCTTACCGCAGGTGCAACTGCTGACCCAGTAAAAGATTATTTGAAGTTAATCGGTCGAGTTCCTCTGCTTAATGCTGAGATGGAAGTTGAACTTTCTTTGCGCGTTGAAGCTGGTCTGTTTGCCGAAGAGCGTTTGGCAAAAGATAAGAAGATGGATAAGAAAATGCGCCGCGAGTTTGAACAACTCGTTCTCGATGGTCGCCGCGCGAAGAATCACCTTCTAGAGGCAAACCTTCGCCTCGTGGTTTCACTTGCGAAGCGTTATACCGGTCGCGGAATGCTCTTTCTTGATCTGATTCAAGAGGGAAACCTCGGCCTTATCCGAGCGGTTGAGAAATTCGACTATACAAAGGGTTACAAATTCTCTACCTATGCCACATGGTGGATTCGCCAAGCGATTACCCGTGCCATGGCCGACCAAGCTCGTACCATTCGTATTCCGGTCCACATGGTGGAAGTAATTAATAAGTTGGCACGAGTTCAACGCCAGATGTTGCAAGACCTTGGCCGCGAACCAACGCCAGAAGAGTTGGCAAAAGAATTAGATATGACTCCCGAGAAGGTTGTCGAAGTTCAGAAGTATGGTCGCGAGCCAATTTCCCTTCACACTCCACTGGGCGAAGAAGGTGACTCTGAATTCGGTGATCTGATCGAAGATTCCGAGGCTATTGTTCCGGCTGACGCTGTCTCCTTTACCTTGCTTCAGGAACAACTCCACTCGGTTCTCGATACTTTGTCTGAACGCGAAGCTGGCGTAGTTGCGATGCGCTTCGGTTTAACCGATGGCCAGCCAAAAACTCTCGATGAGATTGGCAAGGTTTATGGCGTAACTCGCGAGCGAATTCGTCAGATCGAATCAAAGACGATGTCCAAATTGCGACACCCATCTAGATCTCAAGTATTGCGTGATTATCTTGACTAATCAGCCGCTTGATCCCTCCAGAGTTCGCCTACGGGTAAGGCCGGGCGGCTCCATTCGAGTAATGGGAACGGTCGATTTCGTAGATATGGATGGCAATGTCATCGATACCCGCACCGATTTTTCGCTCTGCCGATGTGGGTTCTCGAAAGATATGCCGTTCTGCGATAGCTCACACAAGGCTGCTGGATTTGCAGCCGAGGGCTACATCTCAAAGAAAGAAGATGTTAAAGAAGAGAATGGCGAAAAAGCCTAATTCCGAAAAAGTTGTAAGTTAACTTTGCCGTACGAGAGCGCTCTTAACGAGCGTCTGAGGCAACTTCAATAAGTTTGCTGGTCTCGTCTTGGATCTTTGCAACCAGAGGCTTGAGACGCTCGGCATACTCTTTTGCGTGGTGTCCGCAGAACAAGAGCTCGCCACCATTGAGCAAAGTCGCACGAACATAAGCTTGCGCTCCGCAACGATCACAACGATCGATCGCATTGAGCGGAGTAGGTTCGAGTATCAACTGCTCAGTCATAGGGTTCACGCCTTTCGGTTTACTTGCTCCAACTGTAGTTTAAAGCAATCACCGACATTTCTGTCGACTGATTTAGAGAACATCGAACTACCTGCTCTTTATTCCCTGCTCTATTTAATACTGAAAACTCTATTTTCGTGTCATATATCTCTCACTTTTATGGGGATTCGCAGGAAATTAACAGAGTTGAAATATTCGCATCTGTGAAAGATAGGCAAAACCGAACTTTCCTTGGTAAAAGTGGATAATCTGCGCCCCGTGGCCAGCAAAGCAAAAGTGAAAACTACCCCGAAGAAGAGCGAACCGGGATATACAGCTAAAGATTTGGCCGTGCTTGAGGGTCTTGATGCGGTTCGTAAGCGTCCAGGTATGTATATCGGCACCACGGATTCCCGAGGATTAATGCACTGTCTCTGGGAAATTATTGATAACTCGGTCGATGAAGCACTTGGCGGGCATTGCAAAAAAATCGAAATAAATCTTGAGGCCGATGGTTCCGTCGAAGTAAAAGATGATGGTCGCGGAATTCCGGTCGATAAAGAACCCAAGACTGGCTTAACAGGTGTCGAAGTTGTCATGACCAAACTTCATGCTGGTGGAAAATTTGGCGGCGGTTCTTATGCTGCCTCTGGTGGACTGCACGGCGTTGGCGCCTCGGTGGTGAATGCTCTGGCATCGCGATTGGATGTCGAAGTCGATCGCAATGGGAAGATTTATTGGATGTCTTTTCAACGCGGAGCGGCCGGAATTTTCAACGGCGACGGACCAGATGCGAAATTCAAGGAACATTCTGGACTTCGAATTACTGGAAAAGTTGCACCACGAATTACCGGAACTCGCATTAAGTGGTGGTTTGATCGCCAAATTTTTCTGAAAGAGGCAGAACTCGCGATTGAAGATATCTATGCGCGCGCCAGACAAACTTCATATTTAGTTCCGGGACTGACTCTCATTGTCAACGATCAACGTGGGGCAGTTCCCACCTCGGAAACTTTTTTTCATAAAGGCGGGATCTCGGAATTTTGCGCCTTTCTCCGACCCGATGAACCAATCGGTGAAGTGATTCGAATTTCTGGCACTGGTAACTACACCGAAACCGTTCCTGTGCTTGATGAACAAGGACATATGGTCCCTCGCGATGTCGATCGAACCATGGGCGTAGATATCGCAATGCAGTGGGGAGTTGGTTACGAGTCCACGATCAGTTCCTTCGTAAATATCATTTCCACTCCTAAAGGTGGGACACATATCCAAGGCTTCGAACGTGCGATCACTAAGGCATTCAATGATGCTCTCAGAGCCACCAAGACTCTAAAGAACAATGAAGGCGACGTAATTAAGGACGATGTTCTGGAAGGAATGACTGCAGTCGTGACAGTTCGGATGTCGGAGCCGCAATTTGAAGGTCAAACCAAAGAAGTTCTGGGGACTGCAGCCGCATCGAAAATTGTCGCGACGGTTGTCTCCGAGCAATTGAAAGCCTTCTTCAACACCACTAAACGAATAGATAAAGCCACAGGTCGCTTGGTTTTAGAGAAGATCGCCGCTGCTTCTCGCACCAGAATTTCGGCTCGGGCACATAAAGATCTCCAACGTCGCAAGAGCGCTCTAGAGAGCTCCTCGCTTCCCACCAAGCTCTCCGATTGTCGGTCAGATGACACCAATCGAACCGAGCTTTTCATTGTTGAGGGAGATTCAGCCTTAGGAACGACGAAAGCCGCGCGAAACTCCGAATTCCAAGCCATCCTGCCTATTCGCGGAAAAATCTTGAATGTTCAGAAGGCTTCGCTTTCGCAAATGCTCGAGAACAATGAATGTGCCTCAATCATTCAAGTCATCGGAGCCGGTTCTGGTCGATCTTTTCAATTGGATGAAGCAAGGTACGGCCGAGTCATTCTGATGTCTGATGCCGATGTGGATGGTGCACACATTCGCTGCTTGCTTCTCACTTTGCTCTACAGGTATATGCGACCTCTCATTGAAAGCGGCCGGGTCTTCGCTGCTATTCCACCGTTACATCGGATCGATGTTGTTGGCGGAAAACGGGGCGAGCTTTTCTACACCTATTCAGATGATGAAATGCGGAAAGTTCTCAATGAACTGACGAAAAATGGAAAACGTTGGAAGGAGCCAATCCAACGATACAAAGGTCTTGGCGAGATGGATGCAGATCAACTTCGGGAAACGACCATGGACCCCAATCACCGAACTCTTCGTCGGGTTACGATGAAGGATGCAGTTGCGGCAGAGGCGATGTTTGAACTTCTGATGGGCAATGACGTTGCTCCCCGAAAAGAATTTATCTCTACCGCTGAAATTGATCGCGAGCGAATCGACGCTTAAGGATCAAAGATTAGAAAAGGGTTTCCTTTTCTTTCTCTGGCAGGGCTTCAAGTCTGGTTCGACGTGGAGTGCCGAAATTCTTGCCTACGACTGTTAATTCTTCCGAAACTTGCTTTCGAATTGCCGATTCACTGCCTAATAATTTCTTCAAAGTAGCGATTGTCATATTGAGTTCGGCTTGCTCAGTTTCGAGTTCAATTTTTGACATCTTTGTCAGGCGCCGAAGTGGCATATCGAGAATGTAAGTTGCTTGTTCTTCGCTGAGGGCAAATCCCTGGATTAAAGCAATCTTTGCTTCGGCGGCATCTTCGCTGCCGCGAATAATTTTGATGACCTTGTCGATGTCGATGATCGCTTTTAGGAGGCCGTCTACCAATGTTAAGCGACTTTCCGCTTTTGCTTTGCGATATTCCGAGCGCCGGCGAATAACAGAAATTCGGTGATCGATGAATACTTGAAGAAGGTCACGCAGGCCAAGTGTTTGAGGCTTTCCATTAACGAGCGCCACTGCGTTAATTGAGAAAGCATCTTCCATCGGAGTTAATTTATAAAGCTTTTCCAAAATATCTTCGGCTTCAAAACCATTTTTGATTTCGATCACCACTTTGGTGCCCTGTTGGCCGTCAGAGAGATCGATGATGTCGGAGATGCCAAGAATCTTCTTCGCCTTAACGAGATCTGCAATCTTTTCCACGATTTTCTCAGGGCCGATGGTGAAAGGAAATTCAGTCACAACAATTCCGGTTTTGCGGGAGGAAACTTTTTCGATCACTGCAGTGGCCCGAACCTTGAATGAGCCGCGCCCGGTTTCGTATGCCTCTGCGATACCTTCCAAACCAACAATTTCACCGCCGGTAGGAAAGTCCGGTGCGGGGATGTACTTCATTAATGTCTTCAAACTGGCATTGGGAAATTCAATTAAGTGTTTGGTCGCGGCAATGACTTCGGTGAGGTTATGCGGTGCCATATTGGTGGCCATACCTACTGCGATACCAGTCGCGCCATTCACCAAGAGATTGGGAAATGCCGAAGGTAATACCAGTGGCTCCAAAAGTTGGCCGTCGTAGTTAGCGCCGAAATCGACGGTATTTTCATCACTCTCATTGACCATGGCCATCGCAGCAGGCGCCAGACGTGATTCGGTGTAGCGCATGGCAGCAGGGCCAGCATCTAAGGATCCAAAGTTTCCGTGGCCATCGATCAGGGGCAGACGCATCGAGAAGTTTTGCGACATTCGAACCAAGGCATCGTAGATCGCGCCATCTCCGTGTGGGTGAAGCTTTCCCATAACCTCACCGACGACTCGAGCACATTTCACATGGCCGCGCTCAGGGCGTAGCCCCATCTCAGACATCTGGTGGAGGATCCGACGTTGGACTGGTTTTAATCCGTCTCGGGCATCAGGCAGGGCGCGGGAGTAAATCACCGAATAGGCATACTCCAGGAAGGAATCGGACATCTCTTGCGAGACATCAATATCGACGATGCGACCAGGGTTCTCACCAGGTTTTGGGAGAACGGCTTTAGGGGTTCGTGCCATGGGGCTATCTTGCCAATCTCAGTGCTTATTAGTGGTTAACGACAAGCGGTCGGGCGCCAACGATAGCCACACATTGAGCGGAGGTAGCAGTTCCCGCGAGTAGCGCCTCTTCCAGAGGTGCTCCAGAAATCCATAACGGGAGAAATCCTGCGGCAAAGGAGTCCCCGGCACCGGTGGTATCGATAACGGTAGTTTCACGAGCCGGAACCTGAACAAGAGGTGACGTCCGACTTTGGGCTAGCGCGCCATTAGCACCGCGTTTGATCACAACGGTCTCGCTAAATTCAAGGAGGGTCTTCGCGGCTGCGATGGGGTTTGCCTCGCCTGAGAGAAAGTGAGCCTCCTCTTCATTCAAAACCAAGACATTCATTTTTGGTAGCCAAGTCTGAACCGTGGGGATGCCGACTTCGGCGAGGACTCCAACGGAAGCGGGATCGAAAATAAGCGGCAATTTTTTTGCTTGGGCAATTTCGATAATCTCTAAAACGCCAGTTCTCGACGCCGGATTTATCAGCGGATACCCAGATAGATAAATTGCCGAAATATCATCTAGCGGAGGCAAATCTGCGGGGGAGAGACCAGAGTTTGCACCCCAGTCAGGAAACATTGTTCGCTCACCGCTTTTGTCCACGAGAACGATAACCACTCCAGTACTGCGATCTTTGATCACGTTATTGGAGTGCAGAACCCCGTACTTATCCAATTCGGCAAGAACTGTTCGACCGGCCGCATCGTCACCAACTCGAGCGATGAGAAATGATTCCACTCCGGTATGTGCCAACCAGGTGGCAACATTTGCTGCAGCGCCACCGCCATGCGTGCTTATTTTGGCTCGGGTATCACTTGCGTAATGAATCTCCGACTCCAAAATTGCGACAACATCCAACATGATGTCGCCAATACATAAGACCTTTATGGGCACTTGCAAGTTCGCCAAATCAGTGGTGTAGGGCGAGTGCTATTTGGCTGGCCAGTGCAGTGTTCGACTTGATGATTTCGATATTGACTCGCAGAGACTCTCCGCCGCTTGAGGAGTGGAAATATTCGAGTAGATATGGCGTGACTGCCTTACCGGTTATATGAGCAGCCTCGGCGCCCGCCAAACCCTCCTGAAGGATGCGATTATGAAGTTCGACATCCATTTGGTTCTGAACTGGGTTTGTTACCACGATCGCGCAATCATCGGTCTTGATTTCTACTCGGTTCTTCCAAATCGAGGCAATCTCATCGGCCGACTCAACGCGGTGTTCGATTTCGTAGCCAGAATCGGTGAGATAAAAACCAGGGAATTTATTGGTTCGATATCCAAGAACGGGAACAGCCAAAGTCTCTAATCGTTCTAATGTTGCAGGTACATCCAAAATAGATTTCACACCAGCGCAGACGATCACAATCGGTATTCGTGCCAATGCCAGAAGATCGGCCGATTCGTCGTAGGTATGGCCACGGTGAACGCCACCAAGTCCGCCGGTTGCAAATACTGAAATGCCAGCAAGGGCCGCAATGTGCGCGGTGGCGGCGACGGTTGTTGCGGCGCTGAGTTTTTTGCTCTCAATGATTGCCAAATCTCTAGTTGATGCCTTGACTACTTGATCGTCATTGGCGATCCGCTCCATCTCTTCCAACTCCAAACCCACATGAATCACGCCGTCGATCAAGGCGATGGTGGCTGGGGTGGCGCCAGAATCTCGAACGATTGCCTCTACCTCAAAGGCCACCTCAAGGTTCTTAGGACGAGGCAAGCCGTGGCTGATGATGGTCGATTCCAGGGCAACGACTGGCTTCTTGCGAAAGATGGCATCTGCGACTTCTTCGGAGTACTTAATCATGGCTCTCAGATTACTCGTCCTGCCTGAACAGGTAGTAATCACGCGCGGAGATGGAGATTCGGGCAAGATACGCCCTGTGACGCGATATCTCTCCGAACTATCGCACTCTATTTTTTCTGGTCTTGGGTTGCCTGGAACTTCTGATCAACTTGGAATCGGACCTTCACCTTTTGGCCGGGAATGCTTACTCCTTGTTGATGGTCTGGGGCTAGATGCGCTGGCAAAGTTCGGTAGCGACTTTCCTATTTTTCAACAACTAGAAAATCTGCCAAATCTCATTTCACATTTTCCCACCACTACCGCGACAAACCTTTCATCATTGGGCACCGGAGTACTTCCTGGAGTACATGGAATGTTGGGCTATACCGTTCGGGTTCCAAGAAGTGGCGAGCCCGGTCGATTGCTCAATGCTCTCAAGTGGGATGAACGAGTGGATCCTGGAATTTGGCAAAGTACTTCAACCCTCTTTGAACGAGGTAAGTCAGCAGGAATTTCGGTAAGCCATGTCGCAGCAAAAAGGTACGAAGGTTCTGGCTTTACCCGAGCCGCCTTGCGCGGGGCTGATTATTTAGGCACTAATTATGTTGAGGAGATGGTGGGTTTGGCCGCGAAGGCGTTGGCCTCCACGCCATCCTTCGTTTATCTCTATGTTAATAACGTTGATAGCGCTGGACATGAGAAAGGAGTTGGTTCTGAGAAGTGGCTGCTTGCTCTGCAATCGGTCAGTAACTTGGTTTCAAGTTTGGTGCAACGTTTGCCAAAAGGAACCAGACTTTGGGTCACCTCGGATCACGGAATGATCAACGTCGGGGAGAAGATCATTTTGGGAGAAGAAAATCCTTTGATGGAGGACGTGACATTAGTTGGGGGCGAACCAAGAGCTAGACACATCTATCTTCGCGAAGGTTCGCTCTCCGATTCACTAGATAGATGGCGAACGACTTTAGGGGAGAAGGCTTCAGTCTTTAGTCGCGAAGAGGCAATCAACCAAGGGCTATTTGGCAGCGAGGTCTCGCTAGAAAGCTCGGAACGGATGGGTGATTTGATTGCCATTCCCCACGGTGAAGTCATTCTGATAGATCCATCGCGAATTCCGCAAGAAAGTTCCATGGTCGGTCACCACGGTGCGATGTCGGAGATCGAGCGAGAAATTCCGTTGCTGACAAACACAATCTCCTAATTTCAGTACGCTCTTTGACTAATGAAAGAGATATCGTTTCGCCATGGGTGAATCAATAACTTTCCGCGAAGGCGACGTTTCAGGGTCCGGCTATTTGGCACTTCCTCCTTCTGGTTCGGGACCAGCCGTGATTGTGATTCAAGAGTGGTGGGGCTTGGTGGACCACATTAAAGCTGTTGTAGATCGCTTCGCTGCTGCGGGCTTTGTCGCATTAGCCCCCGACCTTTATCACGGACAAGCTGCTGCGGAACCGGATACCGCTCGCAAGTTAATGATGGAAATGGAGATGCAGGAAGCGTCACGCGATATTTCGGCGGCGGCGCATTTCCTTCTCTCTCGACCAGAAACTATTTCAACTTCAGTTGGCGCCGTCGGATTTTGCATGGGTGGATCGCTTGCGATTTGGAGTTCCACCATTGTCGATTCGATTAACGCATCTGTAGGTTTCTATCCCGGAGGATCGTGGGAGCGAATGGCTCCGAAGTGGGAAAGTTACGCAGGCAAGTTCGCCATGATTCACTGTGCCGAATCAGATGGCACTTCATCTGCCCCGGGAATCCAAGAGGCGGTTGCCGCAATTACGGCTGCACATGGATCTGTCGAGACTTTCGACTATCCCGGAACGAAGCATGCTTTCTTCAATGATGATCGCCCCGAGGTTTACGACAGAGAAGCTGCCGAAATTACCTGGGAACGAACGGTTGAATTTTTTCGCGAACACGTAAAATAAAGGCTCGAATGAAGTTTCGTTCTTCGTTCTCAATCATCCTTATCTCAACATTGCTCAGCAGTGGAGGGGTTGCTCAAGCAGCAACCATTCCCAAGATTGGAACTCACTGCGCTGTCGAAAATCAGGAAATCGTCGCCTCCATCGCCAAAGGCGGCTCTCAGATGTGTTTGAAAACTTCTGCAGGATTAGTGTGGAAAAGTTCAACGACTTTGATGGCAACAAAATATTTGGATCGTGTTCTACCTAAATGCACCGATTCGCTCTATATGAAGGTGAGTGTCTCGGCGGAGTTACGTCGGATTCTGACATTTCTTGTCACAAAGCATTATCAAGAGCGAAATCTGTTGCCAATAAAGGTGACGAATATTTCCGGTGTGATTGTTAATCGAAATTATGAAGGTATCAATCCATGTTCGAATGGCGTTGGAGTTCCACTGGGTTCACGAGGAGGAAGTGTTCCAAAAAGTGCTAGCGCTGCTTGGATTATGTATGTCATGCATAAACAAAATGATTTCGGTAATTCGAATTTCATAACAATCGCGCACCTGGGTACTTCTTACAAAATTGTTTATGAGGGAACTAGCCCCTAACAAGAACTATTTGTCGTCGTTCTTTCCAAACATGATGTCATCCCAAGACGGAATTCGAATTCGTTTAGTCACACCATCTTTTTTGGCATCGGCAGGAACTTCGGCTGCGCCTTCGTCGATGAGCGATGGTTGGACAACAGACGGCGCAATCGGTGCGACTGGTGTTGTGTTGATGCGGATGGTTTCCACAGATTCTTCTTCACGAACCGCGACAAGGCGAGGGGCAGGCGGGTTGTTATAAATATTGCCATGGCTCGGTACTTTTACTTTGCTTGGGGAGTCCTCGCCTGAGATCCATTTGGCTCCCTCATCATTGGGAGTCAATGTTTGTTTTGGTAAATCAAAGGTCCACGATGCTTTTTCAATTCCATCTTTAACCGGATAGCTGAGTTGGATTTTCCAAGTTCCATCTTCGTTTCGTGCATTGTTCCATTCGATCTCATCGACAGAAACGCCTCTAGGCAAGAGCTGGGTATGGGTTGTCGCCTCCAAGGTTGGTGATTGCGATTCCCGGCGAAGTGGACTTTTCAAGGCCAAAGAAATGACATAGTCACGCTCTTGCAGAATTGGCCCAGAGAACTTTTCTATTTTCTCGACCGACCATTCGGTCTCTGCTGATATGTCATCCATGGTTTGACCTGCGCGAAGTCTGGCTTGAATTTCTTTAACCGTAACCACAGCTTCATCCTTTTGGTCGTAATAGTTGGAGAGGGCAACCAATTTAGGGGCAGGGGTTAATGATTCAGACATCAGTTCTTCTTCCACCTCGGCGAGAGACAAGGTGAAGGCCTCGCCCTGAGCATTTGTGAGTTCTAAATACTCTCCATCTTCTGAGCGACCAGTAATAATCAATTCAGTCACAGGACAAGAGTGCCACAGGGCAGGGGTAAAACAGCGATAGATTTCATACATGGGAAACGGCGCGCCACAATTTTCGGAGTTGCTTGAGTTAGCGAAATTGGTGGCGATCGAGGCTGGAACGCTGTTAATGCAACGTCCCGCAGTATTTGATGTCACCCAAAAAACATCGGCCGTTGATTTCGCAACCCAGATGGATAAGGCAAGTGAGAAGTTGATCGTCGAGCGAATACTTGCTGCCAGGCCGAGCGATGGCATCATTGGTGAGGAGGGCAGTTCACGCCCTTCTGGTTCAGGAATCACCTGGGTAATCGATCCGCTGGATGGAACGGTGAATTATTTTTATGGGTTACCGGGCTGGAATGTCAGCATTGCGGCGAAGGATGAGAACGGCGTGGTCGTCGGCGTTGTCTATGCCCCGACTATTAATTCGACTTGGTGGGCCACCCGTGGTGGGGGAGCATTTTTCAATGGTGCCACGATTTCTTGCAACGACCCGGTGGAATTACATCGAGCGTTGATCATGACTGGCTTCTCCTACGACCTCGATTTACGCCATGGACAGGCCGCCTTGGTGGCCAAGTTAATCCCCAAAATTCGGGATTTGCGACGCTCTGGTGGGGCAGCGGTGGATCTCTGTTTTGTTGGCATGGGCAGCGTGGACGGGTATTTCGAGGCGACGTTGAACGAGTGGGATTTGGCGGCTGGCGGGTTGGTGGCGAGGGAAGCTGGGGCGATTGTGACGGGACGAAATGGCGGACCGGCCGATCATGAGATGGTTATTGCTGCCGGACCTACTCTGCACGCTCAATTAGTGTCCGAAATAGGGTGATTTAGCCCGAATAGGCGTGAAATTGTTCTCCCACCCCTGTCTATGGCAAGATAACCCCCTCAGGTGCCGTATCAGCACCATTCCTTGAATCGTTTTCTTACCGTTAGGACCTGCTATGAACGTGCTCGACGCGGTTGATGCCGCATCACTTCGCTCCGATTTGATCGATTTCCGACCAGGAGACGAAATTAAGGTCCACGTTCGGGTTATTGAGGGCAGCAAGAGCCGTATCCAGGTATTCCAAGGCGTAGTAATCCGTCGCCAAGGTGATGGCATTCGCGAGACCTTCACCATCCGCAAGCTTTCCTATGGTGTCGGTGTCGAACGTACCTTCCCAGTGCACACCCCAGTCATTGAGAAGTTCGAAATGTTCCGTCGTGGCGATGTTCGCCGGGCAAAGTTGTACTACCTTCGCGATCTTCGCGGTAAGGCTGCCAAGATTAAAGAGCGTCGTGGCGCAAATAATGAATTTATTGTTGAGCAGGTTGTTGTTGCGCCTGTCGTCGAGGCACCTGTCGTCGAGGCACCAGTAGTGGAAACTCCAGTTGAGGCCGTTGCCGTTGCTGAAGTTGAGACTCCAGTAGTTGATGTTGTTGATGTAGCTGCGACAGAAGTTGTAGCCGAAGAAACCCCAACTCAAGCCTAATAAGCGCCTAATGCGCGCACCCAAGAAGGGTTCCCTCCTGAGGGAAATTCCGATCATTGTTGTATCGGCTTTGGTCGTTTCAATAATTGTGAAGACTTTTTTGATTCATTTTTTCTTCATTCCTTCTGGGTCAATGCAAAACACACTTCAAATTGGTGACCGGATTGCAGTCAATAAGTTAGCTACTTTTTTTAGCGATATTAAACGTGGCGAAGTTGTCGTCTTTAAAGATCCAGCAAATTGGTTGGGTTCTACCCCTCCGAATACGACTCCAAAAGTTTTGCAATTTTTCAAGACCGGCTTAGTCGATGTAGGAATTTTGCCCGACCCGGCCGAGCAATATTTGATTAAACGTGTCATTGGTGTTGGCGGCGATCATGTCATTTGTTGTGACACCAAAGGGCGATTGCAAATTAATGGCATATCAGTTAACGAGCCTTATATTTTTTCTGGCAATAAGCCCAGTGACAATAATTTTGATGTGACCGTACCTAAAGGATTTATTTGGGTTATGGGAGACCATCGCGGTGCCAGTGCCGACTCCCGTTTTCATACTGATGACATACATAAGGGAATGGTTCCGTTATCAGATGTTGTCGGACGAGCCGAATTCGTGGTCTGGCCACTTAATCACTTGAATTTCCTTCCCGTGGGTCACGATTTATCGAAGATTGCAGTTAAAAAGAACCCTTAAATGAGCGCAGCCGGCGAAGTAGATCGCACTCTACGAAGTTCGGGTTTTACTTGCGTTGCTGGCGTTGATGAAGCCGGTCGCGGCGCATCTGCCGGTCCGTTAGTTATCGCCGCAGTAATACTTTCAAATCTGGACGATCCTAGACTTTCAAATCTGGACGATTCGAAGAAAGTGAAATCCTCCCATCGCGAACGTCTTTTCGATGTGATCCTGGAGTGTGCGCTCAGTTATGCAATCGTTGAAATTTCTGCCGCCGAAATAGATGACTACGGGCTTCACAAGTCGAATCTGGCAGGTATGCGGCGGGCTGTTCAAGCCTTGGAAATTTCCCCCGACTATGTTCTCACCGATGGCTATCCGATTGAAGGATTAGGTGTCCCTCATCTTGCCGTGTGGAAAGGCGACCAAACATCGTTATCAATCGCGGCCGCATCTATCTTGGCAAAAGTCCATCGGGATCATTTGATGGTTGAACTTGATGGAGCACATCCAGGATATGGTCTCAGTAAACACAAAGGCTATTTAACGAAGTCTCACAGTCAGGCACTCGTAAACTTGGGACCAAGCAACATCCATCGATACTCGTTTAAGAACATCGCTGAACTGATGAAGCAAACCGAAGAGGAAGGTGCGACCCATGATCAGTAAAAGGAAATCTCGTGCATTTGTGACCCTGGTTGCGCTTTCAATCGGTGGATTGCTCGGAGTGAATAATTCCTATGCAACCTCAGCTACAACGATCTCTGAAAGCAATGCCAATCAAACGATTACGGTGAAATCTGGTTCTACGGTTTCACTTTCACTCCATTCCATGTATTGGAATTTAGGTACTGTTAAATCAACCGCCTCTTTGAAAGAAAAAGGCGACGTAGTGCAAAAACCAATCATGCCAGGAGCGGGTGCTCCGGCTGGATGTGGCGTACCTGGAAGCGGTTGTGGAGTTCAAACCTGGAAGTTTTCCGCCGTAAAAATTGGAATTACTCACTTGGTTGCTTCGCGAACTTCTTGTGGTGAAGCGATGAGATGCACCGGCACAAATGGCTCGTTCAAAGTGACAGTCAAGGTCGTTAAATAGTTTCCACAAGTGATTGTCATTAACAAGAGCGCACGAATTCGAATTGTAAGTACATCGTAATTTCCTAACCTTTCGTTCCTATGACGGATCGAATCGGACTTGGGCGCAACGGCGAAGAGATTGTCGCCAATTATTTGTGCGAGCAGGGTTATGAAATTCTCGACCGCAATTGGCGAATTAAAGAGGGCGAGTTGGACCTCGTCGCAAAATCACCTAATGGAATCATCGTCTTTGTTGAAGTAAAAACTCGTTCCTCTCATCGTTTTGGCGATCCGCTTGAGGCAATTGATGCAAAGAAGGCGTTGCGCCTGCAACGACTCGCGCTCGCTTGGTTAGCTCTGCATCAGTCTTGGGGTCATACATTTCGCATTGATTGCGCGGGAGTGATTCTTGGTCAAGATTCCAGAGAGCTTTCACTCGACTATCGAGTCGGTGTTTTGTAAATGGCGATCGCCTCCGTCTCCTCAATCTCTCTCTTCGGTCTATCCGGTGATGCGGTCCGTATTGAGGCAGATATTTCCGATGGTATCCCTTCATATATTTTGTTGGGGCTGCCCGATGCCGCGCTCTCCGAATCCAAAGATCGAGTTCGCTCGGCAATTATTAATTCGGGTGAGCCCTGGCCAAATCGTCGAGTCACCGTCTCGTTATCGCCGGCTTGGTTGCCCAAGAGTGGATCTGGCTTTGACCTACCTATTGCCATTGCACTTCTCGTTGCTCAAGGTGCTCTTTCTGACAGCGCAATTGCAGAGATGATTTTCTTAGCTGAATTGGGACTCAACGGCGAACTTCGTCCAGTGCGCGGGATATTGCCGGCTCTGCTCGCAGCGAGAAAATTGGGATTTACTAAAGCTTGTATTGCCGGTGCTAGTTACTCGGAAGCGAGTCTGGTTACCGATATGGAAATTATCCCAGCGCTAAATTTGCACGAGCTTTTGGATTTCCTGCGAAATGGCGTCATTTGCGAATTACCAAAAGTTAATCCGAAAGAACTGCAACCTGCTGACCGAAACCTTGACTTGGCAGATGTTGTAGGGCAGGCCCAGGCAAGACGTGCCATGGAAATCGCTGCTGCCGGAGGTCATCACTTACTTTTTATCGGACCGCCGGGAACTGGTAAGACCATGTTGGCAGAGCGCCTTCCTTCGATAATGCCGCAACTTGATCCTGATGCAGCTCTGGAAGTGGCTGCCATCTCATCGATAGCGGGGAAACTTCTCGGAGCAAACCAATTGCCTACATCACCGCCTTTCTTAGCACCTCATCACAGCGCCACTGCTGTATCCATGGTGGGCGGCGGTGCACATTACATAAAACCTGGAATCTGTTCCTTGGCTCATCATGGAGTGCTCTTTATTGATGAGGCACCTGAATGTTCAGCAGGAGTATTAGATTCATTGCGCCAGCCGTTAGAGTCCGGCAAAGTCAGCATCTCTCGAGCAATTGGAAATGTCACCTATCCGGCAGATTTTCTCTTGATACTCGCTGCGAATCCTTGTCCATGCGGTCGATATTCAGGTCGCGGTAGATCCTGTTCTTGCTCTTCACTTCAAATTCGAAGATATTTGCAGAGATTATCCGGACCAATCTTGGATCGGATTGATGTGCGAGTCGTAGTGGAAAGTCCTTCGCGATTGGAGATGGCCAGAGTCGAATTGGGCGAAGATAGCCTGACAGTTCGAACTAGGGTGTTGGAAGCAAGGCAGAAAAGTGCCGTTAGGTTTCGCGGACTTGGCTGGACGCTCAATTCACAAATTCCACCTCGCGAGTTGCGTGAGAAATATTGCGCCGAAAAGAGCGCCATGAATTTCCTCTATCAAGTTCTCGATCGAGAAGAGTTATCTGCTCGTGGATTTCATAAAATAATTCGAGTTGCTTGGACAATCGCTGACCTTGAAGGCCATCAACGACCGACTCTTTCTGATGTTCAGAGTGCACTTGAGTTTCGTCAGTCGCTTGGCGAGTTCACTGCATGAACCAAGAACAAATTGCACGGATTCGACTATTCGCGGCGATTGAGGGCGGTAGTCAATTCTGGAGCGAACGAATCTTGCGCTACGGATGCGAGCGAGTACTAAGTGAGATTGAGACTGGAAAATTAAGTGAAGACGCACCCAGAAAAGAGAAAATAAAGGAACGCCTTGGGCGACAAAATGTTGAAGCTCTCCTCTCTGAAGTTGAGAAATCACAGTCTTACTTTCTCTTTCCCGATGACGAGGATTGGCCAATTCAAGTAAATGATCTCGCTTCACCTCCAATCGCCCTCCTTGCAAAAGGCGAACGAATGGCGCTAGTGGCGCTCCAGAAATCCCTGGCGATCGTAGGAAGTAGAAATCCAACAAGCTATGGAATTCGAGTTGCCTCGGATTTCGCATTTGGCGCAGTTGATCATGAATGGAGCATTATCAGTGGTGGCGCATATGGGATCGATTCAACAGCTCATAAGAGTGCACTCCTGAACGACGGAATTACTTGTGCCGTTCTCGCCTCTGGATTTTCCCAAGGCTACCCGGCTGGAAACCTTGGATTATTTGAAGAGATTTGCGACTCTGGAATATTGATCTCTGAAGTGATGCCATCTGTTCGTGCCGAACCTTTTCGCTTTCTCACCCGCAATCGCCTCATTGCTGCACTTTCTCAAGGGACAATTGTTGTAGAGGCTGCATATCGAAGTGGATCTTTACGTACCGCGAGGGATGCGTCCGAGATATTTCGCCATGTTCTTGCGGTTCCGGGCCCCATTACCTCTCCAGCAAGTGAAGGTTGTCATCGCTTAATAGCAGAGCGAAGCGCCGAACTAGTTACCTCCATTAGCGATGTTTTTGAGGTGGTTACCGCTCTGAACGTAAAGTGAGAGACTTCTCCTATGAGCACAGACCAACATCGCGCCGGATTCGTTGCGATTATTGGCAGGCCTAATACTGGAAAATCAACTTTAGTTAACGCTTTAGTGGGGAAGAAGATAGTTATAACTTCTCATCATCCAAATACAACTCGAAATCCGATCCGAGGAATAATCTCACGGCCCGACTTTCAGATGATCGTCGTAGACACCCCTGGTGTTCATAAGCCGAAAACTCTTTTAGGAACTCGGCTGAATGCAATGGTCTCGGAAAATCTTGAATCTGTGGATGCTGTCCTGATCTGCTTGCCAGCAGATGAGGCAATTGGTCGTGGCGATGAATTCATTGCGCTTCAAGTATTAAAGCAACGTCATGTTTTCATTGCGATCACCAAAATAGACCGAGTAAAACCAGAACAACTGATGGAGCATCTCTCTAAAGTTTCAGAATTCATCACTCGGTTGGGTTTAAATGTTCAAGAGATCGTTCCGGTCTCGGCAAAACAAGAGGAGCAGACCGAACTTTTGCTCCAACTACTTTCTGGAACTTTGCCTATCTCGCCCTCTTTGTATCCAGAGGACATCACTACAGATCAGGCTTCGGAGCTAACGATTACCGAATTAATCCGGGAAGTTGCTATCGCAGATTTATACGAAGAGTTGCCACATTCGGTCATGATCACCATCGATGAAATGTCCCTTCGCGAGGGTAAGAATTTTTATGACATTCATGCCACTATCCATGTCGAACGCGATAGCCAGAAATCGATCATTATTGGCCCTCAAGGATCCAGACTCAAGGCAATCGGAATTAAATCTCGTCAAGCAATCGAGTCATTTTTAGATGCAAAAATTTATCTTGGCCTTCATGTGAAAATTTCAAAGGAATGGCAACGAGATCCCAAGGCTCTTGCCCGATTGGGTTTTACTGAGAAGTAAGCGCTGACTTTCGGCTTGCAAAGTAGGAACCAATCAGGACTAAAGGCAGACCAAGGGCAATTCCCAACGTAAGTGGTTCACCTAAAATAATTACGCCGAGAATTACGGCAAATGCCGTATTGACATAGGTGACTAATGAAGCGCGGGCAGGACCGATATCTCGCATCAGCTTAAAGAAGTAGATGAAAGCGAAAGCAGTGGAAAATAACCCGAGGCCAACGACGGCGGAGATAGCTTTCGTTGACGGCAAATGGTTCGGCGCTTGAACGATTGCAAATGGTAAGTAGAAAATCGCAGTTGTCAGCATCGCAAATCCATTGATGGCCATGCCATCAACATGTGGAATCTTTTGGTTGACTCGTATCGGAGCGTAGGCATAACCCATTGCGGCCAGGAGAATCATCCCAATCGCCGTTGTGCTCTGTTTCTGGGAGAGGCTTTCAATCCCGACAACCAGAACCAGACCTAGAAATCCGATAACCAAACCAAATAACCGCTTCTTATGCCACGCCGAACGGTCGCCTTGAAGAGAAGTGATCAAAGTGGACCAGATAGGAACGGTGGCAACGAGGAGGCCTGCTAAACCAGAATTTAACTTTTGCTCGGCTGTCGTAATTAAAATCCAGGGACCAATCATTTCCAATGCCGCATAAGGAATGACGTAGCGCCAATTCTTCAGTGAGAGCGAAAAACTGCCCTGTCGAATGGCCAATGGAATCAATACACAAGCACCGATAAGGACTCGCGCAAATACAATGACAGTCGGCTGAATTTCCTTCACCGCTATTTTGAGCAATAAGTAGGGAATTCCCCACAGTAAACCGACAGCCAAAAAGTTAAAGTAACTTCTACGAGACATTTAATTAGTTCTTGGCAGAAATTACTGATGAATAAAGTGAGATTGTCTGTTGTGCGATTGCATCCCAGCCAAAGTGGTTAATGGCTCGTTCTCGTCCAGCTTGACCGTAACGTGCCAACTTCGCGGGATCGTTGACCATCTCTTGAATTCGATAAGCAAGGGCTGCCTCAAATGCTGGACCATCTCCGTTGTAATCAACCAATTCGCCAGTTTCATTTTCTGCGACTACCTCAGGGATGCCACCAACTCGAGAAGCCAGAACTGCGGTCTGGCAAGCCATTGCCTCTAGATTCACAATTCCCAATGGTTCGTAGACAGATGGACAGATAAAGAGATCAGCACTGGAGAGGAGGGCATTGAGTTCTGGTTGCGGCAGCATCTTCTCTTGCCACCAGACGTTGCTACGAGTGGCTTGAAGATCATGGATTAAGGCAGCGGTTTCGGCTCCGATTGCAGGTTCATCTGGGCTGCCGGCTGCGATCATGAGTCCAATATCGGGGGAGACGCTCTGCCATGCCCGAAGCAGGTGGCCTAATCCTTTTTGTCTCGTGATCCGTCCCACGAAGATGGCAAAGCGACCATGCACACCGAGGCGATCGAGCAAAGCCTGATCTTCCCGTGGTGAATATTTCTGAGTATCTACACCGTTGAGAATGGTGTGAACTTTCGCTGGGTCCAAGTTTGGATATGCCCGGAGCACATCGGCACGCATGCCATTGCTGACGGCGATGATTGCATCGGCTGCCTCATAGGCAGTTTTCTCGGCCCATGATGAGAGGCGATAGCCACCGCCCAATTGCTCTGCCTTCCACGGTCGATCTGGCTCGAGAGAATGGGCAGTAATGATGTGAGGGATCCCATGGAGAAGTGAGCCGAAATGTCCAGCCATATTTGCATACCAAGTGTGACTATGAACCAGGTCCACTCCGCCCAAGGACTGTGCGATTTCAATATCGGTGGTGAAAGCTTGCAAAGCTGGATTGAGATTTTCTAATCCGGCCGGAAGTGCGAAGGCCTTAGCATCCTCGCGAGGTTCGCCGAAGCATGAGACATCAACAGTTATCGATTTTTGAAGTGCCTGGGTCAATTGGAGGGCATGAACGCCAGCGCCGCCATAGATATTTGGTGGCCATTCCTTTGTGATTAACCCAATTCTCATTCTTGCCATCCTTAGTTGACCGGGAAAAAACGCATCTCAAAACTCTACTGAGATTGTTAGACCTAAGGGTATCGTTCGAGCATGTCACGACAAGACCGTCCCTTAGGAATCGTTCTCGCCGGTGGCGAGGGCAAGCGTCTCATGCCCCTCACGGCCGATCGGGCAAAGCCCGCGGTTCCCTTTGGTGGTGCCTACCGCCTGATTGATTTCGTGCTTTCGAATTTGGTGAACGCCGATCTGCGAAAGATCGCCGTGCTGACCCAATATAAATCGCACTCACTCGACCGCCACATCACCACAACTTGGCGGATGTCGACGCTTCTGGGAAATTATGTGACTCCTGTTCCTGCCCAACAACGTCTGGGACCTCGTTGGTACACCGGAAGTGCGGATGCAATTTTGCAGAACTTCAATCTCATTCACGATGAAGACCCCGAGCACGTTTTAGTCTTTGGCGCCGATCACGTCTATCGCATGGACCCAGAGCAGATGTTCCAATTCCACTTGGAGACTGGGGCCGGAGTAACTGTTGCTGCCATTCGGGTCAAGCGAGAGGAAGCTTCTGAATTTGGGGTTATTGAGCTGGCAGATGACGGTGTGACGATTAAGGCATTCCACGAGAAGCCGGCCAATCCACCAGGCATGCCGGGCAATCCTGACTATGCCTTGGTGTCAATGGGTAATTACATTTTCAAACGCGATGCGATGGAAGATGCCCTGATCGCAGATGCGGAAGATTTAGAGAGTCGTCATGACCTAGGCGGAAACATCATTCCGATGATGACGGCGCAGGGGTTGGCTCGCGCCTACGATTTTGCTCATAATGTAGTTCCTGGCGAGACCGATCGAGACAAAGGCTATTGGCGCGATGTAGGTAGCATCGATGCCTACTACGAAGCGCATATGGACTTAGTCTCCATCCATCCAATTTTCAATCTCTACAACCGCGAATGGCCGTTGCTGACTAACCCACCTTCATTACCACCGGCAAAGTTTTCCGAGAATGGTTCGGCCGTGGATTCCATTGTGGGCGCGGGTTCCATCATCGCTGGCGGCCGAGTCGAGCGAACTGTTGCATCCTTTGATGTATCGGTAAATCCGAACGCGTTGGTTCAAGGCTCTGTTCTGATGCCTTCAGTTCGAATTGGAGCGGGTGCCATCATCCGTAACGCAATTTTGGATAAGAATGTCATCGTCGAACCAGGAGCACAGGTTGGCGTGGATCACGAACGAGATCGCGCTCGCTTTACGATCTCTGAAGGCGGAATTGTGGTTGTCGGTAAAGGTGTGACCATTACGGCGCATTAACGTCGTCCAATAAATCACAACTTGATTGGCCTAGTTCAACGCATTCGCGCCCCTGCAGATAGGGTGGCGAGGTGAGTAATCCGACCGACGATATTCAAGCGCGCGTTCGATCTGCCCTTGATGCAGCCGTCGAGGCAATCGGAGGTCAACCTCGGGCTGGTCAAATCGAGATGGCAGAAGCGGTGGCAAATGCGCTGACCGATCGGCACCATTTATTAGTTCAAGCCGGAACTGGCACTGGAAAGTCGCTGGCGTACCTGGTTCCTGCTCTGGTTCACGGGAAAAAAGTTTTGGTAGCTACCGCGACTTTGGCACTGCAGCGTCAATTGGTAGAACGCGATTTGCCTCGAATTAAAGCGGCACTTGAAACGGAATTAAAGCGAACTATCTCTTTCGCAGTCTATAAAGGCAAAGGGAATTATCTCTGTCTGCAAAAGATGAACGCATCAGGCTCGGATCCCGATGGGGAAATCCTGCTCGAGACCAGCGCGCTGGAGAAGGATTCAAAGAAATTGCGAGAGTGGGCGCAGAAATCTGGATCTTCCGGAGATCGCGATGATGCTCCTGAAGTGGACCGTCGGGTTTGGTATGCCAACTCGGTTTCTGGGCGAGAGTGCGTCGGCGCAGATGATTGTCCTTTCGGAACCCAATGTTTCTCCGTCATCGCGAAAGAGAAAGCGGCCAAGGCGGATGTAGTAGTTACAAACCACACTCTTTTAGCGATCGAAATTGTAGATAATCATCCAATTTTGCCCGAGCGAGATGCGGTTATTCTCGATGAGGCGCACGAATTTATGGACCGAACGACGCAGGCCGTCACCGAAGAATTATCTGCGAGTCGAATTGAACGAGCGGCAAAAATGGCAAAGAAACATTTGCCGAGTAAAGAGTCGGATGCATTTAATAAGGCGGCCGATGAATTAGCTGAAGCAATTGGTGATTACGCCGAGGACTTAAAAAGGTCAGGTGGCCTTGCCGGGCGATTGGAAATCTTGCCGGCCGAGCTCGAAGCCCCGATTCGAAAAGTTAGGGAAACGTCTCAGGCTGTAGTCGCACTTATTAATGCAGACTCCGATGTGGTGGATTCAGATTCGGTTGCAGAGCGCGCCCGAGTAAAGGGAGCGACAAATGAGGTGACACAAACCGCGGTGAAAATGTTGAAACCAGGTCATACTCAAGTTCTCTGGTTCGACCCGACTTTCTCCACCTTCTATCTTGCCCCGCTTGCTGTCTCTTCGGTTTTGCGGAAAAACTTACTCAGCGGAACTCCCGTTATCGCTACGAGCGCGACGCTTTCGGTGGGAAAGAGTTTTGATTCGATTGCAAAAAGTATTGGATTCCTTTCAACAACTGCCGCGGAAGAAAGTGATGAGGAATCCCAACCGTGGGGAGTAGATCCATCTAATGTCCAAATGTTGGATGTGGGTTCACCATTCGATTTTGCTAATCAAGGGATGCTCTATTTGCCGAAACATCTTCCAGAACCTGGCCGTGATGGTCCCGCGAAAGAAGCTTTAGTCGAATTAGGCGAACTCATCGAAGCGGCAGGTGGGCGAACGCTAGCTCTCTTCTCTTCTTGGCGCGGGGTAGAGATGGCAGATGCGCATCTGAGATCTGTCCTTGCCGAATTAAAATTGCCGATTATCACCCAACGAAAAGGCGATAGCGTCGGCTCCCTCGTCGAACGCTTTGCCAAAGAGCCAACATCGATTTTGCTCGGAACTATTTCACTCTGGCAAGGCATCGACGTTCCAGGCCCTGCCTGCACCTTGGTGGCTATAGATCGAATCCCTTTTCCACGCCCCGATGATCCGGTGATGAGTGCGCGCGCAGCTGAGGCTGACGCAACGGGTGGGAGTGGTTTTATGCAGGTTTCACTTCCTAGAGCAGCCCTTTTACTTGCCCAAGGCACCGGCCGATTGATTCGTTCTATGGATGATCGTGGCGTGGTTGCAATATTAGATTCGCGAATTGTGACCAAACGTTACGGATCAGTTCTTCTCAATTCCATGCCACCATTTTGGCGAACAAGTGATGGAAAGATAATTAAAGAGTCGCTGCAGCGATTAGATAAAGAGTTCTCGCAATCGCTGAAGTAAGAATGGCCAAGTGGCGGCAAAACTTGGGTGCAGATCCATATCAACCACTTCGCCAAAATTCACCCAGCTAACTTGGAGCGACTCATCGTTCATTTCATGAGCCACCAAAGATTCATCAGCTTTTGCGATCACCGTGTCATATCGCCAATTGCCATGGTCATCTTCAAATGTCTCGACCGGGGTGACATGAATGGGATCAAGACCAATCTCTTCCGCCGCCTCCCGTAGGGCCGCCTCAAGAACATTTTCATGAGAATCGCGTGCCCCGCCTGGGATGCCCCAACTATCTCCGTTGTGGACCCAAGGGGCGCGATGTTGAAGAAGCACTTTCTGATTACGAACTAGCAATAAGCCGGCCGCGCCGTTTTTTCCCCAATGGCGATTGCCGCATTGACATTCAATCCAACCATCACCATCGTGCGAAACCATAACGCTAGCGTGTCACGAAAGTCAGAAATTTTCCTATCGCAACCGCTATCCACAGGTAGCGATTTAATGAAATTAGTTACAAGGTAAGAGTTGGTAATTTCCTTCCAATGTTAAGAACTAAGAATCAATCAGGTATTTTCATTCTCGTACTGGGACTATTGATAGCGGTGGCTTTCCCAAATATTTCATCGGCAACCGATTGCATTTCGCAGGCCTGTATCTCAGTTCAGGCTGATCAAAATAGCAATTCCATCATTATCACGGCCCATCAAGGTTCGCCCGGAAATTCAACGACTACAAAGGCGAAACCGAAAATTATTCGCCCCACTGCAAAGCCGGTTCCCCGATCGAGGCAGGTTTATACCTGGATTCCGTGGAAACCTGCGCCTCGGCGGACCGTTCCGATTCAAAGAAGTAAACCCAGAACTGTGGTGCACAAACCGAAGGTAACCACGGTGGCCTCAGTTTCACTCTCCGATCAACTCACCCAACTCTTGCCTATGCACCGGTTATTTAAACAACCTAGTTCGACCTCTTTAGTGGGAGTTCCCATCTATTTTTGGACCGACACTAATCCAGCGTTCACTACGGTCGCATCCATCCTTGGGATCTCCGTCGGTGTGAATTTACAGCCAACTTTCACGTGGAACTTCGGTGATGGAAGTACCTCCTCGACTAACCAAGCTGGTTCGACATATCCATCCGGAGTAATAACTCACTCTTATCGATCCCCTGGGCTATATATGGCTTCGGTAGGAATATCTTGGGGCGGGACATGGAGCGCTCAGGGAAATTCCTTCCCCGTCCTAGGTGGTGCGATTACTCAAACCATTTCACTTCCTGTTGATATCGCCTCAGCGCCGACTAACTACATTAAGTAACCACAGAGCGCCTCTATCCACAGTCTCGATCGTGAACAGCTTTACCTCATTCAAAACTCAATAATTCTTCGACAATGACAACCCTAACTTCACCTCATGACTTGCTCGCCGCAGTTCCATTCCTTGTTGGTTATCACCCGGAAGATTCTCTCGTCGTTATAGCACTTCGTGAGGAAGAGATCGGAATGGCGATGCGGATTGATTTTCCTCGCGAAGCCGACCCGGATCAGATCGATACTCTGGCGAATTACTTGGTTCGCGAAAAAGCCGATTCCGCTCTCATCGTCGCTTATCTTCCCGATGATGTGTTGGAGAGTGAGTACATCATCGACTCATTGAGAAGTGCAATCGAGATCCGCGAAATGAGTATTCACGAGATCTTAGAAGTCAAGCATGGGCGATGGCGATCGACATTGTGTGGTGATGAGAAATGCTGCCCGCCACATGGCAACCCCGTGCCAGAGATGCAGGATTCCCGGATTGTTGCTGAACAGGTAATCGCGGGAAAACGAGTGCCCTTCGAAAACCTTCAAGCTCTCAAGGAATCCTTGGCTCCACTACCTCTCGATCCAGAACTAAAGAAATTAGTAAGAAAAGTTGCCGATATTGATTATGAGGATGAGAGCACTTCGAAATTGCAACGAGAAGGAGCGCATGCAGTCGATCGGTTAGCCAAGGAATTTATTGAAACGGGATTCACCGAAGATAAGGCGTTAGTCGCGTTAGTTCTCTCTCGACTTCAAGACCTCCAAGTGCGCGATTATGCGATGGGAATTACCAATAACGAGAATATTGATTCCCTCGCTGCGATGTGGCACTGGATGCTTCGTCGAGCTCCGAAGAATTATGTCGCTCCGGTGGCCACGCTCTTTGCAGCTGTCTCTTACGAACGTGGTGATGGCGCAATGGCCGGTCGGGCGCTGGATCGAGCCTTCGAGGATGACATTACCTACCCAATGGCGAAGTTGCTTCGTCGAGTATTTGCCGCAGGCTGGCCACCGCAGAGTTTTGCCACCATGCGTGCCGAACTTCACCCGAAGATCTGCGCCTCACTTTTTGGCGAGTAGCATAATGAGAGTGGGGTTGCCTAACCCCGCGAAGGTGCCAGACTGAAAACCTAGAGAGGTCTGATCGTGATCGTTGGAATTCCCAAAGAAGTTAAAAATAACGAATTTCGAGTTGCCGCAACGCCGTCCGGAGTTCACTCACTTGTGACTAATGGTCATAAAGTTTTAGTGGAGACCGGAGCCGGAATTGGATCGGCAATAACTGATCATGATTATGTGCAAGCCGGAGCAACAATCATCGAAAGTGCAGATGATCTTTGGGCGCAATCAGATCTCATATTGAAAGTTAAGGAACCCATCGCTTCGGAATATCACCGAATGCGCAAAGGCCAAATCCTCTTTACTTATCTCCACCTGGCGGCTTCGCGTGAATGCACGGACGCTATTTTGGCATCAGGTGTAACTGCTATTGCTTATGAAACTGTTGAAGTAAATCGACAACTTCCGCTGCTTGCTCCCATGAGTGAAGTCGCAGGTCGAATGTCGATTCAAGTCGGAGCCGTCACCTTGCAAAAGAATGAAGGCGGCCGCGGCGTTTTGTTAGGCGGAGTCCCGGGCGTTCGCCAAGGTAAAGTCGTAATTTTGGGAGGTGGCGTGGTTGGCCTCGCCGCAGCAACAATTGCTCATGGTATGCGCGCCGATGTGACGATTTTGGATCTCGACCTCAATCGACTTCGTGAGATTGATAACCTCTTTGCCGGTCAGGTCAAGACTCTTGCTTCTTCCGCCTATGAAATTGAACGTCAACTTCTCGATGCCGATCTAGTCATCGGGGCAGTCTTGGTTCATGGTGCAAAGGCACCAAAACTGGTGACCGATGGATTAGTGGCAAAGATGCGTCCAGGAAGCGTTCTCGTTGACGTCGCCATCGACCAAGGCGGCTGCTTTGAAGGTTCCCGCCCAACCACTCACGCCGAACCTACCTACCCAGTTCACAACTCGCTCTATTACTGCGTGGCAAATATGCCTGGGGCCGTTCCTGCGACCTCTACCTACGCTTTGGCAAATGCGACAATTCGTTATGCGCTTGCTTTGGCAAATAAGGGCTGGGAACTCGCTCTTGGCGAAGATCCAGGACTTGGAAGAGGCTTAAATGCGCATGAAGGGAAGATTTATTACGAGGCAGTGGCGAAAGCCCATGGCTTGAGCCAGTAGGGGATATTGCGAAAGCCCATGGCTTGAGCGCTTAACCCTCGTTAACATATTCGTAACGCAAGATTGGCAGGATTGACGCCATGAGCGATGAGATTTCCCGCCAAGAAGAGTTCGTCCTGCGCACCCTCGAGGAGCGTGGAATTCGCTTTGTCAGACTCTGGTTTACCGATGTTCTGGGTTTCTTAAAATCTGTGGCAATTGCACCTGCCGAATTGGAAAATGCCTTTGAAGAGGGAATTGGGTTCGACGGCTCGGCTATTGAAGGCTTTGCTCGAGTAACCGAATCTGACATGTTGGCAAAGCCCGATGCCTCTAGTTTTGCGGTGCTACCGTGGCGAACTGAAGCCCCAGGAGCGGCGAGGATGTTTTGCGATATTGCAGCCCCTGATGGACAGCCATCATCGGCCGATCCACGAAATGTGCTCAAGCGAACGTTGAGCAAAGCGGGGGAGATGGGTTTCACTTGTTATACCCATCCCGAGATGGAATTTTTCCTTTTTGCCAAACCTCCAGTTGCCGGTGAAATTCCAACCCCGGTCGATTCAGGGGGTTACTTTGATCAAACTCCATCGGTAGTCGGTCATGATTTCCGTCGCCAAGCAATCACATTGCTTGAGGCAATGGGGGTCTCAGTGGAGTTCAGCCATCACGAGGCCGCACCAGGACAGCAAGAAATCGACCTTCGTTATGCCGATGCCTTAAGCACTGCAGATAACATCATGACTTTCCGTCACGTTGTGAAGGAAGTGGCTTTGGATCAAGGTTTTCATGCTTCATTCATGCCGAAACCTTTTACTGATTATCCGGGCTCTGGAATGCATACCCACTTCTCACTCTTTAGTGGTGAAGAAAATGCGTTTTATGAAGAAGGTGCAGATCACCAACTTTCTGCGATTGGTCGATCTTTTATTGCTGGAGTTCTCAAGCATGCACGTGAGTTCACAGCCATCACTAATCAGTGGGTGAATTCTTACAAGCGGCTTACTGGTGGGGGCGAAGCTCCTGCTTTGGTGACGTGGGGCC
Organism: uncultured Actinomycetes bacterium; assembly: GCA_903846075.1. Lineage (GTDB taxonomy): Bacteria > Actinomycetota > Actinomycetes > Nanopelagicales > Nanopelagicaceae > CAIMZW01. The sequence continues at coordinate 23,761 of CAIMZW010000041.1, read as the reverse complement.
ATAACGATCGTTCTTCTTTAGTCCGAATCCCTTCCTACAAGCCGAAAAAAGAGAATTCAACGCGCATCGAGGTTCGCTCGCCGGATTCGGCATGTAATCCGTACTTGGCTTTTGCCGTCATTATTGCGGCAGGGCTTAAAGGCATCGAAGAGGGTTACATTTTGGAAGCTTCAAGTAATCCTGAGAGTCTGCCAACTAATCTTGAAGAGGCAATTAATGCCATGGAGAAGAGCGCATTAGTTCGCGCGACGCTAGGAGAAGATGTTTTCGAATACGTTCTGCGAAATAAACGTGCCGAATGGGCTGAATATCGCAAGCAAGTGAGTGAGTACGAGTTAAATCGATACCTCCCCGTCCTCTAAATAGGGAAGTTTGCTCACTTTCAGGCGAACAAGTTATCCTTTCAGGTATGTGCAGCATTCTCTCTCCTCTAGGACTCCTCCTTCGCTGCCGCGGCGGGGCCAACTAACCGGTCACCTCGCCCGCGGGGTTTGGTCGTGCCGGTAGCCAACCAACCAACCGCGACTAAATAACACGAGGAGTAGAGAAAAGTGAATTTTCCCAAGCAGATCCCAAGCTCAATGCCGATTCATCGGTATGCACCTTTTATTCCAGTTGATCTTTCCGATCGAACCTGGCCAACCAAGCAGATAACAAAGGCACCACAATGGTGCTCGGTCGATCTACGAGATGGCAATCAAGCCCTGATCGATCCGATGGATGCAAATCGCAAACTGGCGATGTTCAATCTTTTGGTTTCCATGGGTTACAAAGAAATCGAAGTTGGCTTCCCGAGCGCAAGTCAGACAGATTTTGATTTTGTCCGCAAAATTATCGAGGAAGATTTAATTCCTGATGATGTCGTCATTCAGGTATTGACGCAGGCGCGCGAATCGTTAATTCGTCGAACTTATGAATCTATTAAAGGCGCAAAGCATGCTGTGGTTCACCTATATAACTCGACTTCGACTCTTCAGCGTCGAGTCGTCTTTGGGCTGGATAAAGAAGGCATTAAGAAGATTGCCACGGATGGCGCGCAACTTTGCTTGCGTTTGACTGACACAGTTCCAGGAACCCTTGTCTCCTTTGAATATTCACCCGAGTCTTATACGGGAACAGAATTGGAATTTGCTCTTGATGTCTGCAATGCCGTCAATGATGTTTGGCGTCCAACGCCATCGTGGAAGAGCATTGTGAATTTGCCAGCCACAGTTGAGATGGCGACTCCTAACGTTTATGCCGATTCCATTGAATGGATGCATCGCAATTTGGCTTATCGAGATTCAGTTGTCCTGAGTTTGCACCCTCATAATGATCGAGGAACTGGTGTTGCTGCGGCGGAGTTGGGATACCTTGCCGGAGCCGATCGCATCGAAGGAACCCTCTTTGGAAATGGCGAGCGAACTGGAAATGTTTGTTTAGTGACTTTGGGCCTGAACTTATTTAGCCAAGGCGTTGATCCACATATTGATTTTTCCAACATCGATGAAGTTCGTCGTACCGTTGAATACGCCAATCAACTTCGTGTTCCAGAACGTCACCCATATGGTGGTGATTTAGTCTTCACCGCTTTTTCAGGTTCGCATCAGGATGCGATTAAAAAAGGCTTTGAACATTTAGAGCGAGATGCCACAGCAGCAGGTCGAACCATTGATCAGCAATTATGGGCGGTGCCTTACCTTCCGATTGATCCAAAAGATATCGGTCGCTCTTATGAAGCAGTCATTCGCGTCAATAGCCAATCCGGCAAAGGCGGGGTCGCCTACTTGATGAAGAATGAGCATCAATTGGATCTGCCGCGAAGGCTTCAGATTGAATTTAGTCAGGTCGTTCAATCCACAACAGATGAGGCGGGTGGAGAAGTTTCGCCATCCCAACTCTGGGAGATTTTTGAAGACGAATACCTGCCAGCGCAAAAACACAATTGGGGTCAATTTCGCCTCGATGGACTCTCTCAGAGTTCCCACTTGGACGAAGATGTTCAATTGAGCGTTGAGCTCGCTGATAACGGCCAAGTTTCTACGCTCAAAGGATCTGGCAATGGCCCAATTGCGGCATTTGTTGCCATTATTAACGAACATATCGCTCCCGCAACTGTTCGGGTTTTGGATTACTACGAGCATGCTCTCTCGGCTGGTGGGGATGCCAAGGCAGCCGCGTATCTTGAGTGTGAAGTCAATGGTCACATTTACTGGGGCGTAGGAATCGACCCAAGTACGACCACCGCTTCATTAAAGGCAGTAATTTCGGCCGTCAATCGCGGACTTCGGAAATAAATGCCATTACGGTGTGAACCGTGACTTTATATCGTGATCAGGCGATCGTGCTTCGGACCCAGAAATTGGGCGAAGCCGATCGCATCATCACTCTCTTTACTAAAGAGCACGGCCGATTACGAGCAGTCGCCAAAGGAGTTCGTCGAACGAAGTCACGATTTGGTGCTCGCTTAGAACCAACAAGTTATGTGGACTTGCAGCTCTACACCGGCAAAAATCTAGATACGGTGACCCAGGCTGAGAGTATTGAAAATTATGGCGACCTACTTTCGGGCGATTACCAGCAATGGACTATTGCAAATGCAATTTTAGAATCTGCCGAACGATTCACCGCGCAAGAACATGAACCGGCACTTCAACATTTCTTACTTGTCGTCGGGGCACTGAAAGCACTGGCTCATCAAACCTACGACCCATCGCTCATTTTAGACGCCTATCTTTTGCGCTCGCTCTCGGTAGCTGGTTACGCGCCTTCACTGACTAATTGCAGCCGATGCGATGAACCAGGTCCACACAAATATTTTTCACTTATGGGTGGTGGAAGTGTCTGTCTCAATTGCAAGCCATCGGCCGCCGCAACGCCAGCTCCTGAAACTCTCCAGCTCATGTCTGATCTGCAGACTGGAGATTGGGAGAGCGCAGTATCCAGCGAACTTCGTAATCGTCGAGAGGCGTCAGGATTGATTGCTGCATATTTACAGTGGCACCTTGAGCGCGGACTTCGAAGTCTTCCATTGGTTGAACGTGCCTAACTATGGCTAAAAAATTTCGGGCACCAACTCCTCACCCCTCCGGTGCCAAGCCGCCCAAGCTCTCCTCAGATCAGATTCCACGCCATGTTGCAGTCGTCATGGATGGAAATGGCAGATGGGCAAAGGCTCGAGGACTTCCTAGAACTTCTGGCCATGAGGCAGGAGAGGCCTCACTTCTAGACCTAGTCCACGGCGCAATTGAAATTGGAGTCAAGGAAGTCAGCGCCTACGCCTTTTCCACGGAAAATTGGCGTCGCAGTCCCGAAGAGGTCAAGTTCCTTATGGGATTTAATCGTGACGTGATTCGCCGTCGCCGGGATGAAATGAATGAACTAGGAGTGAAGGTCCGGTGGGTGGGCCGCCCGCAAAAATTGTGGAGTAGCGTTATTAAGGAATTGCAGATTGCCGAAGAACTTACTCATGGAAATAACATTCTTACTCTGAATATGTGCGTGAACTATGGTGGACGAGCAGAGATTGTAGATGCCGTCACTCGGATCGCACTGGAGGCAAAATCCAAGAAAATAGATCCAACAAAGATTTCAGCAAAAGTATTTGAAAAATATCTTTACCAACCGAAGATGAACGATGTTGACCTGTTCCTTCGTTCCTCGGGGGAGCAAAGAACAAGTAATTTTCTCCTTTGGCAGTCTGCATACGCCGAGATGGTTTTTATGGATGTTCTTTGGCCAGATGTTGATCGAAGAACGCTTTGGAGAGCAATTGAGATTTATGCCGAGCGTGAGCGACGCTTTGGTAAGGCTTAATTACTTCATCAACTCAGGAGGCATGTGAAGATCTCAGGTTTGATCGTGGCAAAAAACGAGTGGCCGCTGTTAGCAGTCACGATCTCGCATGCGCTTACTCATCATTGTGATGAAGTTTGGCTAATTGACAATGCCAGCACCGATGGCACTCAGGCAGGTATTGCTTACCTGAATGAACATGTCTGGTCTGGGCGGATTCATTATGTTCACTATTCCGAAAGGTTTGATCAGGCTGCAATCACTAGTTTTGGAATGCGGTTAGCCTGGAAAAATGGCGCCGAATTTATTCTCATACTTGATGGCGATGAATTTCTGATTACTAAGAACCATGTGAAGTTTGCTGGGTTTCTCGCAAGTCGTACAAACGACCCAGATTTTCTTAATGCGTTGGGCGTACAGGTCATCACGCAAAATTTTGCAGTTCCCTTTAATTTTCAGGTTGGCGATCTCGATCAATATTTGGAGATCGATACTTTGACTATTCCTAATCAGGAAAATGTTTACAACCCCGTCGAAGAACTGGCTCGCAAAATAAATTCAGATGAAATTAACTTTTTTGATAATCATCCATGGAATTTTCGAGCCATTCCCAGGGCCGATAACCGGCTATTTGTTACTGCAGGAACCCATCAATTGACCCCACTTTTGCCGGTTTATTACACCCATCCAGACGAAATCTGCCTGGCGCATATACCGCTGTCGAGCCCCAAGAAAATTAAGTCTTTGGCAGCCTTGCCCGAAGGTGGCGTTCAACTTCTCGTTGCCCAAGCAAGTGAAAATTCCAATGCCTTGGACAGTCTCTGGCGAAAGGTCACGATGCCAGTTGATGGTTCGCAACCCAATTTCACTTTTCAGAAAGTGGATTGGCTGATTAATACCTTGCGACCAGTGGTTGCGATTTTGAATCCACATTGGAACGTTCTGGTTGGAGATTTATCTGGATTGGAACTTCCCGAACTTGGGGATGAGTCGTCCTTTCATGCAGGAGTACTTGCATGTCGAGCAGCAATCGAATTCATACTTGCGCATCCGTAAAATATTTTAACAATCAGAACAGATTCCAAAGATCTCAGCCGTATGGCCGATATCCCGAAAACCATTTTCGTGTGCCGCTTTGAGGGCCCACTTTTCAATCGCGCCACCGGGAACTTCGACGGTTTTTCCACACGACTTGCAGACCAAATGGTGATGGTGGTTGTCACCACATAATCGATAGAGCGCTTCGCCATCTTCGCGTCGGATTAAATCGACGGCTCCATCTGCAACGAGAGATTGCAACGCCCGATAGACAGTCGTTAAACCGATGGCTTCTTGGTCTCGATGCAGAACTAAATGAAGCTCTTGAGCACTAGCAAAGCCACCGACACGTTCGAGGACATTTCGGACCTTAACGGCAGATTTGTTCATTGCGAAGCCACTACGAACCACATGATTAACACACCTGCAAGAGTTGCCAGCATGGTCATTCGAGATGGGTGGCGCGAATGTGCCTCCGGGAGGATATGGGAAGTTGCGATATAGATAATGAATCCAGCAAAGATCGCTAAGTAGATGGCTAGCCATGGGGTGCTGATGTGAAGGCTGGTTCCAACCGTTGCTCCGCTGATTCGAGCGACCGCATCGACGGCCAGCAGAAATTTGGCGCGTGATGACCACTTCCCACCTTTAATGAGAAGAGCGACCGTGTTGAGTCCATCGCTAAATGCATGAACAAGCAGTGCCAAGAAAACAGCAAAGCCGAACGCGTTACTGACATGAAATGCGAGGGCAATTGCAACACCATCCATGAACACGTGTCCTGCCATTGCAAGCGCACCCAGTGCCCCAGCGATATTGCCGTAATGGGTATGGTCGTGGTCGTATTCAGATTCAGCTGGTTCATGTGATCCAGCAAATTGTTCAAAGAAGTGCAGCGCCAAAAATCCACCGACGAATGCGACCATCGCGCCAGGTACCTTATGAATTGTCAGAGTTGCATTGGCAAATATTTCCGGCATCAGATCGAAGGCCACTAAACCCAACAAAAGCCCAGCAGAAAGTCCTAGGACAAGATGGAATCGATCCTTGGATCTGATAGCGACAAAACCTCCGGCAGTCGTTGCCAGAACGGTTAATCCAGCCAGGAGGATTGCGGTCATAGCGCCACCATAGTAGAAATGAAAATGATTGTCATTTTCAAAATTGGCAAGGTACCCTCACACCATGACTGCCATCGCAATTGCTCGTTTTCGAGTGCCGATCAACGAACAAGCAGATTTTGCCGTTAAGTCCGAGATTGCTATTGCGGCATTGGCCGAGTGCGAAGGCTTTCTTTCAGGCGATTTGGGAACGAACACTGACGAACCAGATCTCATGGTTGTGGTGACGAGATGGCGAGATATTGGTTCCTATCGACGGGCTTTGGGGAAGAATCCAGTAAAAATGTCGGCAATTCCCTTGCTTGCGCTAGCCATTGATGAGCCAGGTGCGTATATCGAGTAAGTAATCACGGTAAAATTGGGGCTCTTGCGACCAGCAAGGATTAAGCCGACAGCCAGCCGGAAGTGAGCAGAAAAATGGCCGCAGATCGTTTAGACACCATCGTTAGCCTCGCAAAGCGTCGAGGATTTGTTTACCCCTCGTCTGAGATTTATGGCGGCCTGCGCGCTGCTTGGGATTACGGCCCACTTGGTGTCGAGTTGAAGAACAACGTCAAGCGCCAATGGTGGCGTTCCATGGTTCAAGGCCGAGAAGATGTCGTTGGTCTAGATTCGTGCGTCATTTTGGCTCGCGAAGTATGGGAAGCATCCGGCCACGTTGAAACTTTCTCTGATCCTTTAACCGAATGCACTGCATGCCACAAGCGCTACCGGGCTGATCATTTAGAAGAGGCATTTGCCGCGAAAAATAATCGTCCTCCAGTTTCGATGGAAGAAGTTAACTGCCCAAATTGTGGCAACAAAGGAAAGTTCACAACTCCCAAGCAATTTAGTGGGTTGCTAAAAACTTATCTTGGTGCAGTCGAGGATGAGTCAGGACTTGCATACCTTCGCCCTGAAACAGCACAAGGAATTTTCATCAATTTTGAAAATGTGGCCACTACTTCTCGAAAAAAACCACCATTTGGTATCGGACAAATTGGTAAATCGTTCCGCAATGAAATCACGCCTGGAAACTTTATTTTCCGAACTCGTGAGTTCGAACAGATGGAGATGGAATTCTTTGTTGTTCCCGGTACTGATGAAGAGTGGCATCAGTATTGGATTGATACTCGTTTGGCTTGGTACAAAGGCCTTGGCATTAACCCTGATCGGCTTCGACTGTTCGAGCATCCGAAAGAGAAGCTCTCGCACTATTCCAAACGAACTGTTGATATCGAATATAAATTTGAATTCACCGGCACCGAGTGGGGCGAGCTCGAAGGTATTGCCAGTCGGACCGATTTTGACCTCAAAGCGCATGGCGCTGCATCGGGTAAAGATCTTTCTTGGTTTGATCAGGAAAAAAATGAGCGATGGGTTCCCTTTGTTATTGAACCTGCAGCCGGAGTCGATCGTTGTGCGCTGACATTCATGATGGACGCGTTTACCGAGGATGAAGCCCCGAATGCGAAAGGCGAAATGGAAAAGCGAGCAGTGATGAAGCTGGATCACCGCTTGGCTCCCATCAAAGTAGCTGTTCTTCCGCTCTCGAGAAATGCCGACCTCTCACCCAAGGCGCGAGATTTAGCGGCCGAACTTCGCCAAAACTGGAGCGTTGATTTTGATGATGCTGGTGCCATTGGTCGGCGCTACCGCAGACAAGATGAAATCGGAACCCCATACTGCATCACCATTGACTTCGAAACTCTGGAAGATAATGCAGTGACCATTCGTGATCGCGATTCCATGGCGCAAGAGCGCATCGGAATTGATCAGGTTCAATCTTGGCTTGCGCCTCGGTTGCTCGGTTGCTAAATACTCTCGTCACGAAGCCGCTTCGGCTTCCTATCGCCAATGGTCGATTTGAGAATGACGAAGTGGTTCTCGCTACGCCGGTTGTTCTAGCACCGATGGCAGGGATTACCAATTCGGCTTTTAGAACGTTGTGCCGAGAGCAAGGTGCCGGATTGTTCGTCTCCGAGATGGTCACTGCGCGAGCGCTCATCGAACGCCACCCTGAAACTCTGCGGTTGATAACTCCTGGAAAAGGGGAGAGCCCGCGTTCAGTTCAACTCTATGGAGTAGATCCGAAAGTAGTCGGAATGGCGGTCGATCAATTAGGCAGTGAAGATTTGGCCGATCACATCGATCTAAATTTTGGCTGTCCAGTTCCCAAGGTCACTAGGCGAGGCGGCGGGGCAGCTCTTCCGTTCAAACGACCGCTCTTCTCGGCCATTGTGAATTCGGCCGTTACCGCTGCAAGTAAATACGGAATTCCAGTTACCGTGAAGATGCGGATTGGAATTGATGAGGAGCACAAAACTTATTTTGACGCGGCAGATTCGGCGGCGCAGGCTGGCGTGGCTTGGGTGGCGCTCCATGCTCGAACTGCCTCCCAAATGTATGAAGGCAAAGCCGATTGGTCGGCAATAACAAAATTGGTAGAACATTTGGAACCTTCTGGAGTTCCAGTTCTGGGAAATGGCGATATTTGGAGTGGCGCTGACGGTCTGCGAATGGTGACGGAAACTGGCTGCGCTGGCGTTGTTGTTGGTCGAGGCTGCCTTGGACGTCCGTGGCTCTTTGCCGATCTGGTCAGCGCCTTTAAAGGGGAGGACCTGCGTTCGGCACCCACCCTCTTTGAAGTTCGCAAAGTTATGTTTCGACACGGCCAACTCCTCGTAGAATTTTTCGAGAGCGAAGGACGTGCCATGCGAGATTTGCGAAAACACATGGCTTGGTACCTAAAAGGCTTTAGAGTTGCCCGAGAATTGCGATCGCGCTTTGGCATGGTTGCCTCTCTTGGAGAACTTGAGTACTTACTCGATCAACTTGAGGAGCAGGAGTACCCACTCGCGGTAAGTGAAGGCCCTCGCGGGCGAACTAGTCACGGACGACCAGTTTCACTTCCTGATGGATGGTTGAACAATCCAAATGAAATACCCGCAATAACAATCGATGATTCGGTCTCAGGAGGATAAATGTTTCTGGCTTTTAAAATTCTTAAGAAGCTCCTCACACTTGTTGTTCTGGCCGCATTCATCTTTCCGATGTATCTGCTGGGTTTGACGTACTACACAGCACATACATCATTGCCAACAGGCAGTGATGTCATTGTTGTTTTAGGAGCTGCCCAATACAACGGAACTCCGAGCGAAGTTCTCACTGACCGATTAAAAGAGGCTAAGACTCTCTATATCCAAGGTTTGGGTAAAAAAGTTATCACTGTGGGATCCAATGAAACCGGCGACCGAACAACAGAAGCTGCATCGGCTGCGCAATGGTTGTCCAAGAATGGTGTTCCTAAGAAAGCAATCCAGGTTATACCTGTCGGGATTGACACCCTCACGAGTACTCAGGCTTACGCGAAATATATGCATCAAAAGAAATACGCCAGTGTCATCATTGCAACAGATGCCTATCACTGCCTTCGTGCACTAACTATGGCTCGCGATCAAGGCGTTAAGGCATCGTGTTCCCCAACGAAAACTGGTCCAGCATCGCTAGCTAATTCGGGATGGAAATATTTATTTCGCGAGGCGACTGCATACGGTGTTTATATAACTGTTGGTCGACATGGAATTCATATCACCGACCAGACGAAGAAGTAATACCCAACATCCATGGTTCTTCGTCAAGCACAAGAGCGATCCACTTATTCAGATCACGACCGTGCCCGATTTATCGATGAACCCGCAAAACGTCCGGGACGAACCGAATTCGCCCGGGACCGTGCGCGAATCATTCACTCATTTGCTCTGCGTCGCCTTGCTGCAAAAACTCAAGTTGCCGTTCCGTGGGCCGCTGATTTTCCCAGGACCCGACTTTCCCATTCTTTGGAATGCGCGCAAGTAGGACGAGAACTTGGCGAATCATTGGGAGCCGATCCTGATTTGATGGAAGGGGCATGCCTAGCTCACGATATTGGTCACCCACCATTCGGCCACAATGGCGAAGATGCTCTCAATCAGTTGGCTATTGATTGCGGCGGTTTTGAAGGCAATGCCCAGAGTTTTCGACTCCTAGTTCGCCTTGAAGCCAAGACCGTCGCCTCTGATGGACGCTCTATCGGTCTCAATCTGACTCGAGCCAGTCTCGATGCCGCGACCAAATATCCCTGGCCTCGAGGTGAGCATTCAAAGAAATTCGGCGTCTATGACGATGACCTCGACATCTTTCGCTGGGTCAGAGAAGGTGCGCCAGAAATTCGCACCTCATTTGAAGCCCAAATCATGGATTGGTCGGACGATGTCGCCTATTCCGTTCACGATTTCGAAGATGCCTTGGTTTCCGGGCAAGTCAAGCTTCAGGATTTGCGAAATGATTTAGCAGAGTTATTTTCTGTCGCGCAGAAATCTTACTTGGCCGATATTCAGGTCGAGGAAGCCGAAGAGGCGCTTAGTTCGCTGCAACAGCTCTCATGCTGGCCCACTCAATACAACGGAAGCCATCGCGAGTTGGCACGATTGAAAGATTTGGCGAGTCAGTTAATTGGCAGATTTGCACTTGCCGCCGAAAAGGAAACCCGAGACCAATATGGGGACTCCGACCTCACTCGTTATAGCGCCAATCTTCTGGTGCCGCGCCAACAACGGGTGGAAGTGGCACTCCTCAAATCAATCGCCGGCTTTTATGTCATTAATGCTCAAAGTTCACAGAAGCGGTACTCCGATCAGCAAATTTTGATTCAAGAATTGGTAGGAATGGTTCTTCAGAAAGCTCCGATGTCCTTGGAGTCTTTCTTCCTCGATGACTGGAACCTCGCCAAAGATGATGCCGCAAGACTTCGAGTCGTGATTGACCAGGTTGCATCGCTGACGGATCCAGGTGCCTACGCTTTGCATGCCCATCTGAAATAGCTCGACCTGACCAAGATTTTGGCCTTTCACATAGAATGCCAACATGTCCGGGCGAATTAAAGATGAAGACGTCACCTACGTCCGCGACCACAGCCCTATCGATGAAGTAGTCGGGGAGTATGTCCAACTAAAGAATGCTGGTGGCGGACAGAAAAAAGGACTTTGCCCCTTCCATGACGAGAAGAGCCCTTCCTTTCACGTTACTCCCAGCAAAGGTTATTTTCATTGTTTTGGTTGCCAAGTAGGCGGCGATGTCATCGCATTTCTAATGAAGCTTGAACATTTGAGTTTCTCGGAAACCGTCGAGCGACTTGCCGAACGTATTGGTTACGCCCTGCGTTATGACACAAGTGGTGCCGCGCCAACATCGGGAATTAATCGATCGCGATTGGTCGCAGCAAATAGCGCCGCAGCAGTTTTCTTTCAAGAACAACTTTCTTTGCCCGGGGCTCAAATTGGCCGAGACTTTCTCACCAAGCGTGGCTTCGATCGCGGCTCGGCTACGACATTTGGCGTCGGGTATGCCCCCGATGAATGGGATGGGATGTACAAGAGGTTGCGCTCGCAAGGCTTTAGCGACTTAGAACTTTCCACCGCCGGGTTGACCAAAGAGGGCAGTCGAGGTCCGATTGATCGTTATCGAAATCGCCTAGTTTGGCCGATCAAAGATATATCTGGAGACGTTGTTGGTTTCGGCGCGAGAAAACTTGCCAGTGATGATGCAGATCAGGGACCCAAGTATTTAAATACCGCCGAGACTCCCATTTATAAAAAGAGCCAAATTCTTTACGGTCTTGATATGGCGAAGAAGGAGATTGCCAAGAAACGACAAGTGGTAATCGTTGAGGGCTACACCGATGTGATGGCTGCGCATCTTGCCGGGATAACGACTGCTGTTGCGACTTGTGGCACCGCATTTGGCGATGATCACATTCGAATCATTCGAAGATTATTAATGGATGATGATGCATTTCGTGGCGAAGTTATCTTCACCTTCGACGGCGACGCTGCCGGTCAGAAGGCTGCGCTTCGAGCTTTTGATGACGACCAAAAGTTCGTTGCACAAACATTTGTTGCGGTAGAGCCAAGCGGGATGGATCCGTGCGAACTTCGCCAGCACCATGGCGATGCCGCAGTGCGCGATCTCATCGCAAGGCGAGTTCCACTATTTGAATTTGCGATGAAGAGTGTTATCAAGCAGTACGACATTGCTACTGCCGAAGGTCGAGTTTCAGCGCTCAATCAAGTAGTACCTTTAATTGGCAAGATTCGCGATGCTTCACTTCGCCCAGAGTACGTGCGATTGGTTTCAGGTTGGTTGGGGTTAGAGATTGATAACGTCTCGGCAGCGGTACGGCGCTTGGGTGGGGCACCCACAACGGCGCCCGCGAAAACTATCAACCTCTCAGATCCACAACTGTTACTGGAGCGGGAAGTATTAAAGGCGAAATTGCAATTTTCGCAGTTGGTGCCAGATTGGAAGCTCCTCGAGAGAGAAGCATTCTCGGTTCCCGAATACGCCAAAGTTAGGGCTCAAATCGACAGCATTCCGGATGGGGATACCGCGGCAATTGTGGATCGCACCGAAAATTCAGAGCTTCGAGCGCTCATCACCGAACTCCTTGTAGAGCCCATCAGAACGGACCGGGAGGTCTCCCAACGCTACATATCAAGCGTCTTTGCCAGGCTTCGAGAGGTGGCCTTAGGCCGTCAAATTGCCGAGATCAAGTCCACCCTGCAACGCCTCAACCCCGTGGAGAATCCAGTGGAATATAACGAGACTTTTGCGGCGCTAGTGGCCCGAGAGGCCGAACGAAGGAGCCAAAAGGAGATCGCTCTTGGGGAAGAATTACCATAACTCTCCAGGTGTTCTCACTTTTGAGTTTTAATCTTTTCCACTCAATCGGCTAGAGTTCCTCCCGCACAGTATTCCCTGATAGCTCAATTGGCAGAGCAGCCGGCTGTTAACCGGCAGGTTCTTGGTTCGAGTCCAAGTCAGGGAGCAAGTCATATAGAAGGTGGCGCACATGGCTCGATCCGCATTTTCGCGGTCCAGTAAGAACTGGAAGAACCAACCCCTCGCTTTATCGATTCTCCGGTTGTGGCTGGGAGTAACTTGGGTCTACGCAGGGTGGAATAAAGCAACGGATTCTGGATTTCTCAATGCCGCTTCCAGCCACTACATCGGCACCCAACTCACTGGATATTTAGGTCATTCGCCAATCAGTTTCCTCCTTCGAAAAATGATCGAACACGCGACTTTGGTCGGTTGGTTTGTCATGCTCTCCGAATTTGCCATTGGGTTGGCAGTGCTCAGCGGGGTCGCCATTTCCCTGGCAGCCATCGGTGGCGCCGGAATGAGCGCGATGCTCTGGCTCTCTTCCTCGTGGAGCGTAAAACCATATTTTCTTGGCAGCGACACCGCTTACCTCGTGCTCTGGATTGTTCTACTCGTTCTCCTGCTGCAAAAGCCGAGGGTGGGTAAAGGTAAAGGATCCAAGGGCGGGTCAATCATCCAGGAAGTCATTCCAGACCTTACAAATCGGCGTGAAGTCGTTCGACTTGTAGGGGTCGGAGTTGTCGCGATTGCTGCAGCTTTCGCTGGTGGCGCGCTCAAGCCAAAAATTGCCGTTCCCACTTCAGGTAGTGCGATCGCGAAGTTGAGCGATGTTCCTCTAGGGTCGACGTATTCTTTCACCGCAACCGACGGAACTCCGGCAATCTTGTTCCGCACCAAAGCTGGTGTATTTGCCTATTCAGCAGTCTGTACTCATCAAGGGTGTGTGGTGGCTTATTCACCTTCTTCCCATCTCATCCAATGCCCTTGCCATGGCGCTGCTTATGATCCAAACCAAGGGGCGGCTGTCGTTGCAGGTCCTGCTCCCGCACCGCTTGCCAAAATTAATGTGGCAATCTCTGGCGCGAACATCATTCAGATTTAGTACTTTTTATCTGCTTGTAACAGCCTTGTAATCGCTCGCGTGTATCCTGCGAGGTATGGCACTCTTCAAAGTTCAAATTGCGCTCCCAGACCGTCCAGGATCCCTAGGCGCAGTGGCTTCTGCCATTGGCTTTGCTGGTGGAGATATTAGAAGCCTGGTTGTCCTTCGAACCGAAGAGGGGCGTGGAATCGATGACATCACTGTCGCTGTTCCAGGTTCGGATCCAACCGATCTTTTAAATGTCTTAAATTCCATCGGTGGCGTCGAAGTGCTGACCGTTATTCCGGTGAATTAAGTCCAGCCACTTGTTAATTTATTGGGTGAAGTTGCCCCAACGGACCAAGTGAACTCTCTTGCAGGATCTTTGTAGTCGTTTGCAAAACAAGTTTGTATGAATCGCCGGGAACTTCCTTCGTCAGCCCTCGCGTGACCCAATCCATTGTTCCCACGGAGATTGTTCCGGCACCGCTTGGTGAAACACCATAAAAAAAGGAAGAGTAGGCATTTGGCTTTTCCTTATAGCGCCCACATGTCACGGGACTCTTCGCGGCCAAGACATATTTACCATCAAAGGAATTCGGAATCGGGGCATTGTCCACCTCTGGTCCTAAAATTCCAGCGAAGGTATCGCCCAAATGCAGATTCAATCCTTGGAAGATAAAGAGATTTGGCTTGGCGATAGTAAAGAGGCCGGTAGCCGGAAAGCAGCGATACATCTGTCCAGTGAGAACCTGTTCTGGCAAGTTTAGGTTTCGGAATCGAGTTGTTGGGGCGCTGGTATTTGGATCTTCGCTTCGTTTCTTATAAATATCCATCCGCCGGTTACTGCCCAACGGGGATTGGCTAAGTCGGACTCTCCAGTATTCAACGTTCGCTCCGAAGAAAAGAAGATTTGTTCCACTTTCTCGAGCCTTGAGTACTGCCTGTCGTTCTTCCAAAGTCCAATATTCGTCGTGGCCTCCAGAAACAAATGTCACGGCACCGGTCAAAATTTTTGGTTTGGTGGCAATATCAACATCAGTAACAAAACTCGGATTGAGATCTAATTTATCGGCCAATTCAACCAAGGGTTGAATATTCAATAGGTATTTTCCAGTTCCAAAAGACTCTGAGTTGGGCTGGTCCAAAGAAATTACTCGGGCTCGATTAGCGAAATGATAGGGATTTCCGTAGGCATCCACGCCGTTCCAGGCGTTATATGCGGCATCAGTCAACGTGGGGATAGAGATGACCATTCGTCCAACACGGCTCTGGTCGCGAACCACTAAGTTTATAAAACTTTGATGACCATGGCTCGAGGTAATTCGAATCAAATAGAACCCTGGCGCCAAATCTTTAGTATCAAATGTGGTGCTTAATTTCCAATGGTTCTCATGCATATTGGTAATGTCATCAACAGTCGCTGGAGTTTGGGAAATGCAAGGAAGCGATGAGCTTGTGCTTACCAATTGGGCGCCAACGCCATCGAAATATCCCATTTTGAAAATTTGGAGGGTAAATGTTCCCTTTGGACAGGTTGCGTAAATTTTTACTTTTTCACCGGGCATGACTGAGTTCGGAATCAGGTAACCGGCAGTATCTTTCTTAAAGTTTGCATCGGAAATCTTCCATAGGTCAGTTGGATTGGCCTGAGCCGAACCCGTAATCAAAGAAGAAGCAGAAATCGCCGCAATGAGAAACGCTACGAGTAAATTTCGAAACGGTTTTGCAAAATTCATGGCGAGTGTCAATGAAGAATCTTGGCGCCGTCACTTGGCAGCGAATTGAAAAATCGAGGTGATGTGAAGCCGTGTTTGGCAAAGGCGGTGGTGATGGCTTCTCGGATTTTAGGTGCACTCTCAACTTTGATGAGAGCAATTGCACTGCCGCCGAAGCCGCCGCCGACCATGCGCGCCCCGAGTGCCCCTTGAGATTGTGAAACGCTCACTGCGAGATCAAGCTCTGGGCAAGAAACCGTGTAGTCATCGCGCAAAGAAGCATGCGATTGATTGAGCAACTTTCCCAGACTAATAAAGTCTCTCGCTTTGAGAACTGCGACAGCATCCAGAACTCGCTGCATTTCAGTAACGGCATGACGAGCACGAATAAATGTCGTTTGGTCTAAGAGTGTTCCTTGAGCATAAAAATCATCGACGCTGATATCACGAAGTGAAGTTATGCCTAAATCGGCAACCGCTTTTTCGCAGGAGGCACGACGTTCGGCATATCCGCCATCCACCAAAGCATGGTGGGCTTGAGTATCGATAATAAGAAGTTCCAGACCTGCTGAGGCGATTTCAAAGGGAATTGCTTCGGTCGAGAGATCTCGAGTATCAAGGAGCAGAGCCGAGCCAGCTTTACCCATGAGTGAAATTGATTGATCCATGATTCCGCAAGGCATTCCAACATAATCATTTTCTGCGCGCTGGGTGAGCCAAGCCAATTCAGTGAGGGAGAGGTTGAGATCGAAGAGTTCATTGAGCGCTGTCGCAATGGAGCATTCCAACGCAGCGCTGGAGGATAACCCCGCCCCGAGTGGAACCTTTCCATCAATCAAAATATTTAATCCAGTTAAATGATGTTGATCATCCAGCCCCGCAATTGCCCAGATGACGCCCAGTGGATAGCGAGCCCAGATCTGACCAGTTTGCGGAGATAATTCATCCAGCGAGGTTAGGTTGAGATCGCCAGGGCGTTGGATCGATCGAATATGAATCTCTCGATCATCGCGGCGAGAGATTGCAACCATCGTGACATCTTTAATCGCGAAGGGAAGTACATAGCCATCGCTGTAATCGATGTGCTCACCGATGAGATTGACTCGTCCTGGAGCTTGGGCGATAACGTCAGGAGCGATCGAAAAATAGGACGAAAATTGTTGAGCGAGCGTTTCCACTTAAAAAGACTCCCAAGCATCCGAGACCATTGATTGCAAAGAACGTTCTGGTTGCCAACCCAATACGGCGCGCGCTTTCGAGATATCTGCGACCAATACTGCAGGATCACCGGCCCTGCGATCTGTCGCAATCGCCGGAATCGATCGACCAAGTACTTTTTCTGCCGCAGCAAGAACTTCTTTGACGGAGTAACCGCCGCCGCTGCCGAGATTAATGATCTCGTGTCGGCCGGGAGTGAGATTCTCTAAAGCTTTAATGTGGGCTTCGATCAAATCAACGACGTGGATGTAGTCACGGATACAAGTACCGTCTGGAGTTGGCCAGTCAGTGCCAAAGATTTTCATCGGCGACTCTGGTGTGGAGCGAAGCAAGTTCGGAATCAGATGGGTCTCAGGGTTATGTTTCTCAGCGAGCCAACCGTTCTCGGTCTTGAGAGCGCCTGCAACATTGAAGTAGCGAAGGCTGGCAGCTGATAGGCCGTAGGCGGTTGATTGGGCCGAAATCATGTAATCCACTGCCAACTTTGATGCCCCATAAGGATTTGTCGGTGACGTCGCAGAGTTTTCAGTTATGGGATTTTCTTTAGAGTCACCATAGGTGGCTGCGGTTGACGAGAAAACTAATTTCTCAACGCCGTTACGTCGCATGGCATTAAGCAGAAGGCGAGAACCGTAGGCATTGGTCTCCCAATAAATCTCGGGTTTGACGACGGATTCACCTACGAGAGATTTAGCGGCGAAATGCATAACTGCATCGCAGCCTTGAAGCGCATAATCAAGAGCAGCAGGTTCGAGAATACTTTTCTGAAAGAAGGTTGCACGTGAATCGACACTTGCCGCGTATCCTGTGCTGCAGTCATCGATAACGTTTACGTCGAAGCCACGATCTAACAGAATAGAAACTGCAGTTGAACCGATATACCCGGCACCACCAGTGACAAGTATCTTCACGTTAGGACGACCTCTCGCAATTGAGTTGCGGATTGCTCTGGTTTCATATCCATAATGAAGGCGCCCATTGCAGATTCAGATCCCGCTAGGTATTTCAACTTACCTGGCGCCCGGCGCACGCTAGTGATTTGCCAATGTAATCGCAGAACATCGCGACCTTGTTTCACCGGAGCTTGATGCCAAGCAGCAATGTAGGCCATCGGAATTCCGAACACGCCATCAAGTCTTTGTAGAACTTCTTTGGCAATAGTCGGAAAAGCATCTGCAGCGTCATCGGAGAGAGTGGCCAAGTCGGGTACTCCGACCAGCGGAGCTACATGGATCTCAAAGGGGTAACGCGCGGCAAAGGGAACGTAGGCAATCCAGTGTTCGTTTTTCGCAATGATGCGAACTTCGTCATTTATCTCTCGAGCGATAATGTCGTCGAGGAGGACTCGATTATTCTCGGCAAAATATTCAGTGGCTACTCGCAACATTTTTTCAGTTCGAGGTGGCAAGAAGGAGTAGGCATAAATCTGACCATGGGGATGAGCAAGTGTTACGCCGATTTCTTCGCCTCGATTTTCAAAAGGAAAAATTTGTTCGACGAAATCCAAATTCGATAATTCACGGGTTCGATCTCGCCAGGCTTCAACCACAGTTCGGATCTGTTGAGGTTCAAGTTGACCGAAGGAAGAGCCGTGGTCTGCGGTGAAGCAGACGACTTCACAGATTCCGGCGGCGCTGGGGATCTCGGTAACGAGACCGTTGGCCTCGGGTAGATGCCAAGAGGACTCGGGATTCTTCAAGGATGGGAATCTGTTGTCGAAAACTACAACCTCGTAACTGCTATCCGGGATTTCCGAGAGAAGATCTCCGGTCGTAGGGCAGAGAGGGCAGAGTTCCTTCGGCGGTAGGAAGATTCGCCCCTGTCGGTGGGCGGCAATAGCAATCCACTCGTTAGTCAGTAAGTCCAGGCGCATCTCGCCAATGGGTGGCTGCGGTTCTTCCGGGCGTTGATCTGATGCCGTTCGGGTCGCCGCAGTCGAGTCGTAGTAGCGAATTTTGCGGCCATCTGCCATTCGTAATTGCGAACGAATGACACCAGCGCCTAAGGTCACTTTGTTTTCCAGGCTCACGATTACCAATCTTAACTAGTCTTGAAAGGGGTGTCTGCGGCCTGCCCATTTCAATGACATCGGAAGGCCGCAGGCGTGACTAATCTGTGAGAAAAGTCCAGGTCCACTCATAGGTGCCTGGTTTGATCAAGTATTGATCGAGGGTATCTGGACCACACGAGGCGGTACCGACTCCGCGGTGGGCGATATCGAAGGTAACGATGGTATTGCCTGAAGGCTTTACTTCGACATTGTGAGTCGCGGCGGCTAAGTCTTGCGCTCGATTTTCGGTAACCGAGAGTTGAAGCGGTTGGTCAAAGAAGACCCGAACCCGTTGAGCACTCTTGGAAGTTAGGGCAAACCAACGAACTCCGGCATGGCCACCATTTTCTTGTGGTCGGACATAAGGAACATATTGGTCGGCAACCGATGATGAATATTGCCCAACTTTTCCAATTTTGCGATCTGGGTAGGTCTCGTGTGGACCAACGCCAAAGTAGGTGAGGTTGCATAGTTCGCCATCAAGTTCAAAGTTGGTACCGATTCGAGCTACATCGTGCAGCGCCTTAGGTAAGACCACGGATTCCGTGACTTGGAGACCACCGGCTACTTGAGTGACAACTTGGGTATGTTTGATCTCAATACCAGTTCGGCTCTGCCAGGTTTTCTTGATCGTGGTCGAACTTTCGCCACGAGATACCTTAGCGCTCTTTACTTCGAGTCGATCCAATCCCCAGCGAAGCCAACGGGCCGCCATATGACCGATTCGGTCGTTATCGGTAGGGGCACGGAAGAGCGTGAGAGATGGAATTGATTGGCCATGTGGCAAATGAATGGAGCCATCAGAATCGATGATGGAAGAGAGTTCATTCGAACGTGAAATTTTCATCTTAGGCAGAGCCTTAGATGCTAGAGCGAACTGGGCAAAACCGATCTCGCTTTTGGCACGAAGCCATTCAGTCGAGTTCTTTGTCAGGATGGTGAAGGTAACAAAGCGCTCGCCGAGGTCCGAAGTATCTTTCAGTTTCTTGGCGGCTATCTGAATAGTGGCAGAGCCTCTGGCAGCAATGGTCGGTAGAGCCACTTTGCCTGACTCCACAGTTAAACCATTGGCCGAAATCTCCCATCGGACTTCATACCCGGAAGAATCAAGGAAGAAGTTTTTATTGAAGACTTTGAATTTTCCAGAATTGGCAGAAAGGGCTGTGATAGCCAAAGGTGTTGCGATATTTCGGAATTCAACCATCGCGGGCTTTGGGCTTCGATCTGGAAAGACCATGCCATCACAGCAGAAGTTTCCATCGTGTTTGGTCTCACCAAAATCTCCACCATAAGCCGAGCGAGTAGTTCCATCGGGCATGTGCTGAGTTATTCCGTGATCCCAGAATTCCCAGATGAATCCTCCTTGAAGTCCAGGAAGGTCGTGGACGGCTTGCCAATACTCAGCCAACGTTCCATTGCTATTGCCCATGGCATGGGAGTACTCGCACATAATCAATGGACGATCCAGGAGCGGTGACTTTGCATAGGAGGTGATTGCGGCAATGGATGGATACATCGGGCAAACGACATCAGTCACCGAATGACCCTTTGTCCAGTTGCCTCGGATGGCTCCTTCGTAATGTAACGGCCGAGTTGGATCAAATGAACGGACATACGAAGCGGCTGCTTCGTGATTGAAGCCATGGCCTGATTCATTGCCAAGGGACCAGAGGATCACGCTGGGATGATGAATGTCTCGCTGGACCATTCGAGCGATTCGATCGACAAAGGCGTTGAGGTATCTCTGGTCATTGCAGAGACTGTCTTGAAATGCGTGAGACTCAATATTTGCCTCACCAATCACATAAAAACCAAGTTCATCAGCAATCTCCAAAAGTGCTGGATCATTTGGGTAGTGAGAAGTTCGAACCGCATTGAAATTAAATCGCTTCAGTTGAAGAAGGTCGTTTCGCATATCTTCGCGAGTGAGAACACGTCCCGTTATGGCGTTGAAATCGTGACGGTTCATTCCGTAGAGAATGACTGCCTTCCCATTTACTAAGAGGTCATGGCCAACGACCCGAACATCGCGAAAACCGATTTTTTGTGTGAATGACTCGACGACGCTACCTGATGGATCTTTTAATTCCGCGACGAGGGAATAGAGCTGGGGTTTTTCGGCCGACCAAGGAGAAATATTAGGAATCGAAACATTGAATTCTGCGTACCCGGGTGTTGGAGGTTCAAGTTCACGCAATGTTGATATAACCGAGGCCGGAATTTTACCGTTCCAATATTCACCATGGAAAAAATTGCTCCCGACCCGTTTGTGCTCCTCTGATATCTCAGTCCAGTTAGGGCGAACGTGTGAAGTCAACGTTTTGGACATAACGGGTGAACTTTTTTTAGCTACCCCCTCAACTCGGGCAGAGGCCGTCCAACCTTCAAGAAGTTGATTATCAATGCTGTCGAGAAAGGCGCGAATATTGAGAGTTCCGGTTGAGCCATCTTTGGCTAATCCGGCCGTCGCGTAGAAGCGAGAGATATGAACTTTTTCGGTCGCAAATAAGGTGACGGCGCGAGTTATTCCACCATGCCACCACTGATCTTGATCTTCAACAAAGGTGGCGTCTGACCACTTAACAACTTTGATTTGAAGGTTGTTCTTTCGGGAAGTAAGGAAGGAAGTAATATCAAAATCGGAGGCCAAGCGAGAATCTTTTGCAACGCCTACTTCGACTCCATTTATCGAAACGATTGCGACAGATTCGAAGCCACCAATTTGCAGAACGACACGCTTGCCTTTCCAAGCCGTTGGAACTGAAAATTCTCGTTCGAAGATACCGGTTGGGTTGAGTGCCGGAACAGCCGGGGGCAACTCTTCAAAAGGCATCTGCACATTGGTGTAGATCGGCTTATCCCAAAAAATCTCTGATTCGGGTTGCATGGTCCAGAGCCCAGGGACCGGAATAGAGCTCCAAGAATCGGTTGGTTGCAAGTCCGGAGAGCGTAAAAGTTGAAATCGCCATTGACCGTTAAGGGAGAGGGAGTCCGCGTGTTCGACATTGAGCATCGGTTCGCGATTAACGGCAGTTGTTTCAGGGCTGTTCCAATATTTCACTCTTGGCTCCATTATTTTGTCGGGATTTTCACCGAATTGAGAATGACAACTCTAGTGATAATCATTTTGAAACGGAATGTAAATGGCTCTAGTAGAGTCTGAAATTGTTAGGTTGAGGAAAATGAGAACCGGAGAAGACCATGGAACCGAATGCGCTTATTCATTTGCACGCCGCTGGAACTTCTCTTCTCCTCGACACAAAAGATGAGATTCTCTCCATCCTCTATTGGGGCGGTGAACTTGGTGAACTAGGTGGCGCCGAAGATCTTCGCGCTGCGACAACAAAATCCGTCTCTCACAGCAGTTCTGATCAACCACTCATCGCTGGGATCATGCGCGAAAATTCTCATGGATTCATGGGACACCCAACCCTTGTCGGTCACCGCAATGGACAGAGTTGGTCGACGCAATTTATTCTCACCAATTATTCTCATCAAGGTAACCATCTAGTAGCAGAGCTCATCGACCAAGAGGCGCAGTTACGGCTTGATTTTGCATTTGATTTATCACCCCAAGCAGTCCTGAAAATCTCGGCAGTGCTCACCAATTTAGGAACAGATGCTTACACTGTTGATCAATTCCTTTATTGGCTGCCACTGGCCGAACGCGCCCGCGAAGTTTTAGATTTCACTGGTCGTTGGTCTCACGAACGCCATCCGCAGCGCCGAGAGATCGTCTCAGGTCTTACCTCTCGAGAAGGAAGAGAGGGTAGGTCAGGTCACGACTACACAATCGCTCAAGTTGCCTTGACTCGCGAAACCAATTTTGCTCGAGGTGAAGCCTGGGCGTTGAGCTTGGCATGGAGTGGAAACACCGTTCATCACGTGGAACGAATCGCAGAGGGCACGCAATCCATCGGAGCCGGAGAGCTCCTCCTTCCGGGCGAAATTCAACTGGCACCAGGTGCCAGCTACCAAATCCCTTCAGTCATCGCCAATTACAGCGATGAAGGCTTGGATGGATTGAGCGATCATTACCATTCTTGGTTGCGCGCTCGGCCGACACATCCAACAAATATTCGACCACGTCCTCTCACTTTGAATGTTTGGGAGGCGGTCTACTTTGCTCACGATGAAGCGAAGATTAAAGAAATAACCGATGCTGCAGCGGCAATTGGCGTTGAACGCATGGTTCTTGATGATGGTTGGTTTCATGATCGCAGGCATGACCGCGCTGGTCTAGGCGATTGGGTAGTGGATCCCGCCGTTTGGCCTAATGGTTTACATCCGATCATTGAATATATAAATGCCAGAGGAATCGAGTTCGGACTCTGGTTCGAGGGGGAGATGGTCAATCCAGATTCAGATCTCTATCGAGCACACCCGGAATGGATTTTGCATGTCGCAGATCGAACTCCACCGCTGTGGCGAAATCAGTTGGTTCTGGACTTAACTCACCCCGGTGCTTTTGACCACGTTCTGGGTCAGGTCGATGCGGTCTTGAGTGAGTACAACATTGCTTACATTAAATGGGACCACAACCGAGCTCTCATTGAACCAGGCCATTTCGGCCAGGCGGCCGTGCATAATCAAACTTTGGCAATTTATCGTTTGTTCTCCGAATTAAAACGACGCCATCCTAAGTTAGAGATTGAAAGCTGCGCCTCAGGCGGTGCGAGAGTTGATCTGGGAGTAGTTGACTTGGTTGATCGTTTCTGGACTAGCGATAACAATGATGCTCTCGAACGTCAGACAATTCAGCGTTGGACTTCACTCGTTATGCCACCCGAACTTCTAGGTACTCATATCGGACCAACGCATGGTCATCAAACCGCCAGAACTCATGAAATCAGTTTCCGTGCCGTCAATGCGCTCTTCGGTCATGCCGGAATTGAATGGGATATCACGGAGGCAAACGAGGATGAGTTAAAAATTCTTCGTTCTTGGGTCTCCCTCTACAAAGAGAAGCGATCTCTTCTTCATTCAGGTCGAACAGTTCGCGTTGATCATCCAGACCAAAGCGCTTTTCTCTACGGCGTCGTTGCTACCGACAAATCAGAGGCGCTCTTCGCATATGTTC
>CAIMZW010000040.1 GCA_903846075.1 uncultured Actinomycetes bacterium | reverse complement strand
GAAATCAAGTCGAAGAGTTACGAGACACGATTCTTTACTCCGATGTCGATATCGAATCCGATGCCGAAGATGAAGACGATTTCCATGTTCTTCAATTAATAGATTGTGTCGTCTTGACCATCAGTAATGAACGCGTAGGCGTTGTTACAGATGTCATCGCGCTTCCCGGACATGATCTTCTGGCCGTCGATACCGGCTCACGTGAGATCCTGATTCCCTTTGTTAGGGAGATTGTTCCGACTGTTGATGTGAAAACTAAAACCATCATTGTGAATCCACCTTCGGGACTCCTCGATGAAATCTAACGAAGTCGCCCATCACATCGATGTCTATTCGATATTTCCAGATTATGTTCACTCGGCGCTGCAAAACTCGCTGATCGGAAAGGCATGGCAGTCAGGCCTCATTGAAATAGGAAGTCATGATTTACGTGGCTTTGCCAAGGACCTTCACCGCACAGTTGATGACACTCCTTACGGCGGTGGCGCTGGCATGGTGATGATGCCCACGATTTGGGGTGAAGCAATCGATCAATCGGTGGAGTTTTCGAAGGCAAAAATTCACGACCTCATCATTCCGACCCCTGCTGGCGAGCTTTTCACTCAGAAGAAAGCAGAAGAGTTAAGTCGCGCCGAGCACATCATCATTGCCTGCGGCCGGTATGAGGGTATTGATGCCAGAGTCAGCGAGTATTACCAAAGCCAACCAAATTTTAGAGTCCATGAGATATCTATTGGTGACTATGTCATTAATGGTGGTGAAGCGGCCGCCCTGGTCATGATTGAAGCGATCGTTCGACTCATTCCAGGTGTGATTGGTAATCCAGATTCATTGCTCGAAGAGAGTCATACCCTCTTAGACGATGAGGAAGCGCTCTTGGAATATCCCAGTTACACCAAGCCCGCTATCTGGCGCGGTTTGGGAGTGCCTGAAATATTGCTCTCTGGTCATCATGGCAAAATTGCCCAATGGCGCTTGGAGAGATCTAAGGAACGCACGCGTAAAGTTCGCGGGCTAACTCGCGAGTAATTATGCTCGGGGGAGTACCGTGTCCGCCTATAAAGAATGAGAATTGGGGCAGTTAATGTCAGGTAGCAGCGAAAGCGTTCAGTCTCGGCTGATCAGAGATTTGGAACCCGTCGTTGCCGTCGAGTTGGAACGACACTTGAAGACGACCAAGGATTGGTACCCCCACGAATATGTTCCTTGGAGTGAAGGTCGAAATTTTGCTGGGCCATTAAATGGGGATGCGTGGGAAGCCAAAGATTCCAAATTAACTTCTATTGCCCAAGATTCACTTGTTCTCAATCTTTTGACCGAAGATAACCTGCCTAGTTATCACACCGAAATTGCCCTTTCCATGGGACGAGATGGGGCCTGGAATACCTGGCTCAATCGTTGGACTGCCGAAGAGGGTCGACACAGCATCGTCCTTCGCGATTATTTAATGGCTACTCGCGGAGTTAATCCCGACGAACTAGAGGATCTTCGAATGGCCCACATGGCCGTCGGTTACGAGACTCCCTATGTCAACGACATGCTTCATACCGTTTCCTATGTAACGTTCCAGGAACTGGCTACTCGAATTTCCCATCGAAATACTGGCAAGATCTCCGACGATCCAATTTGCGAGGGCATGTTGGCTCGAGTTGCTCTCGATGAAAACCTTCACATGCTCTTTTATCGCAATTTGTTGGGTGCGGCCCTCGAGCTCGAACCTAATGCCGCAATGCGTGCGATAACCGATGTTGTCACGAACTTTCAAATGCCTGGTGCCGGAATGCCTGGTTGGGGGCGAAAGTCGGTGCAAATCGCCTTAGCCGGAATTTATGACTTGCAACTTCACCTAGAGGACGTCGTGGCCCCAGTTTTGCGGGCTTGGGATATTTTTAATCTCACGACTCTAAGTGGAGATGGCGAAGTGGCTCGAGATGAATTGGCTGCTTTCATCAACCAAGCGACTTCTGACGTCTCAACCTTCATTGAAAAACGGGAGAACCATTTCGATCGGTTAGTTGCTCGGGGTCAGAATCCGATCCGACTGGTCAATTAGCAGGTCAAATGAACTGCCCAATTAAGGGCAACATCACCGGCTCTGCTCAGGAGTTTCACGCTTTCCACGCTTAATCTACTTGTGCTGGGAATAATAACGACACGCCGAGAGTTAATTAGACGAATACTCCGTTAATAGGGGATTATCCGCCCGTTCACGCTTTTTAGTTCCGTTCAACTCGCGGATCTCTTCACTCCACTCGGTGGGGAGGGATCCTTTAAAGAAAAAGAGGAGGTGCCATGGCAACCGATTACGACACCCCCAGGAAGACCGATGAAGAACTTCATGAGGAGTCACTCGAGGAGCTCAAAGCTCGTCGTGCTGATG
>CAIMZW010000039.1 GCA_903846075.1 uncultured Actinomycetes bacterium | reverse complement strand
TTTGCTCGAGAACCTTCGTTTTTACCCGAGTCCATTCTCGTTGAAGCAGAACCATTCTCGTTCAAATTAGTTGAATATCCCAAGATTTTCACCTAAGTTTGCCCCACGAGGTCCTCGGATAACCGTTTTTTATCTGCAAGGGGAAGGTAGATAAAAAATCGTGCGCCCGGGGACTTCGCTTTAAATAAGAGACTTCGCTTTAAATCAGACCAGAGAGATCATCTGGAACCGTAGTGCTTGCAAGAAATCCTTCAACATCCACAAGGTCATTTGCCGTGGGCAACAAAGCTGGATCTTCCCATCGCGAATCTCGCCCGTCGATTCCACGAAGTTCTGAGACCTTCGCCCAAAAGGCTGCACATTCACGCATTTTGCGTGGCGAAACTTCTAGACCTAACAGCTGAGCAAAAAGTTGCTGAGTAGGTGAGGCAGATGCGCGCCTTCTTCGTAAAGATTCATTAAGTGCAGCTAGGGAAGGAATTCGATCTTGTGCGGCCGAAGTTACGACGTGATCGATCCAGCCTTCGATGAGGGCAAGAATCATCTCCAGTCGAGCAAGTGCTAATTCTTGTTCTGGAGATTGTTCAGGAGTGAACAGCCCTTGATTAATAGCACTGGTAAGGGATTCAGGATTATTAATGTCTAACTCACCGGAATTAACTGCGCTCTCGGCTTGCTCTTGAATCGCCTGAATATCCACGCGGATTCCTTTCCCATACGCCGTGAAGGCAGATTTGATGTAATCGCTTAGCCACGGTGCGTGTGTGAATAGCCGGGAAGCCGCGGCTTCTCGAAGCGCTAGATAAATCTCTACTTCGGTTTGTGGCAGTTCTAAACCGTCACCCCATGCTTGGACATTTTGGGGAATTAAATGAGAGTCAGATTTGGTGAAGAGAGGAATCGCTACATCGTTTGAGCCAGTTACCGAAGTCGCTAGCGTTCCGACTGAGTGGCCTAGTTGGGTGGCAATTAACGATCCCATAAAGGATCGGAGCAAAGTGGTTAAGCCTTTCAACATTTCCGGCGAAATGCTTTCACCTTCAGGTAATCCGAATTCTGATCCAATATCGGTTGTGAAATCTGGACCTGCTTCTGAAACCACTTTCGAAAGTGCAGCGGCCATTCCTTCTGCCAGCGGTTCAACCAAACCTTGCCAACCAGTTAACGAAGAATCCAGCCAATCTCTTCGACTCCATGCTGGTTGAACCGATTGCGTTGTGGTTGGAAATAACGTGACGTTGTCCATCCAATTGTCAGCAATCGCGAATATCGCTTTACATTTTTCGACATCGGAAAGTCCAATAGGAACTTCATTCTGCGTTGCGAGGAATTTGCGTGCGACATCCCTGATGGTTTCGATGGAGATCAGAGGGTTATTTCCGGTACCCGCTGAAAAAAGTGTTTGGGGATTTATCCCAAAGTTAGAGAACTGCTGGAAGAGGGCTTCGAAATTTGCACCGGCGCCAAATCCAAAACTTGGCGGGAAGCTTCCGAAAGAATCTCCAGAGGAGTTATCGCGGTCGGAGCCACCATCACCACTCTGATTCGAGTTATTCTCCGAACTTTTCCCGTTTTCGTCTTCGTCTGAAAAACCAAAGCCTGCGCTCATGGCACTCGCCTCTCTTCACCGATGACAGCCAGTTAGGTAAAACCTTCTAGCTATTGATTACAGACCATAACCCCGAATATCTCCGATTACTTCCCCAAATTCGAGATAAACCGAAAACGTGTTTCCATTCTCAG
>CAIMZW010000038.1 GCA_903846075.1 uncultured Actinomycetes bacterium | reverse complement strand
TCGATAAATCTGGTTCGATGGTCAGGTCTTGGCCATGAAGAACGCCCGGTTCGACCCGCCATTCATGAATCCCAGTGGCTCCGAAGTTCGAGGTTGTCACCGTTGCGCCAAAATCGCGCAACATTTTTACCGTCATTTCGATATGCGGGGCCGAAGGAAGTTGACCACCAACATGTCGAATTGTGATTCCAGTTTCGGTAGCAGGGCCGATAAGCATCAATGCTGAAATAAATTGACTTGAAGAGCTGGCATCAATCTCCAACTTTCCGCCACGCAATTTTCCAGAACCGTTTATGGTCACAGGCAATCGATACGCCGCGCCATGTTCGATAGTGACTCCCAGGTCTTCCAATGCGGTAATTACTGGACCAAGAGGCCTCTCATGCGATCGTGGATCACCATCAAAATGGACTAACCCCTGAGCCAGGGCTGCAACCGGAGGTAGGAAGCGCATCACAGTTCCGGCATTTCCGACATCGATTGCAGCAGGACCGAAAAGTTTGCTGGGGTTCACCGTGATGTCATGCGAATGGGGGTCGATATCGATCTGAACCCCCAGCGCTCTTAACCCGGCAATCATCAATTCAGAATCTCGAGAGTGAAGTGGCTTTCGGAGAATCGAAGGAGAATTAGCAAGCGCGGCCAAAATGAGCGCACGATTGGTCACTGATTTTGACCCTGGAATTCGAACTGAGGCAAAGATTGGAGTCGTGCCACGATAGGGCGCGCGCCAGAGTTCAGTCATACCAACAAGCCTACCCGAGTGCTTGCAAGGCTCGTTGGGAAGCATTTTCTAAGCGGGCGATGGCTAGGCTTTGGACATGTGCGGTCGTTATGCCCTCTCAAAACTTCCAGATGAAATAATCGAGGAGTTTGAAATAACTGCGGGGTTAACCGGGGCAATTTTGCCTTTTGACTGGAATATTGCGCCGACTAAATCAATTTACATAATTCGGGAAAATCAAAATCGGGCTCGTGAGCTGGCCACGGTTTCCTGGGGGCTGATTGCCCCTTGGAGTAAGAGCACCGCAGAGGCGGTCAAATCTCAATCTCAGGCGATAAATGCCAGAACTGAAAGTGTTCATGAAAAGCCAACTTTTAGAAATGCCTTTTTACGCAGACGTTGCCTGATTCCGGCAAGTGGTTATTACGAATGGGCCACCGAACTAGGCCCCTATCCTTCAAAACAGCCGTTCTATATCTCTTCGGCTAAACCAAGCGCCCCTACGCTCGTCTTTGCAGGCATTTGGGATCAGTGGGTAGATGGAAATGGCCAAATTTGGGAGAGCGCCTCGTTGATCACACGTCCCGCGGTGGATTTTCTCGCCACCATCCATCATCGAATGCCCACCTTTCTTCCTCCTGACCGCTGGAACGATTGGCTCCAAATCGGGAATAGAGCTGCAACAGAGTTGATCGACCTTCTAGATATCCCCGAGCCGGCTGCTGATTTACAGGCAATCCCGGTCTCGACCAAGGTCAATAATGCGAGAAATGCCGGATCCGAACTCATCAAGCCAATCGAAATCGGAGAGCCGGAAACCCTCTTCTAGTCGCTCGATGTGTTTGCCATTCCAGCCGAGGGAATAACCTCCCTGAGAATCATGTTGAGCAGGTACACGGTTAACTATCAGCGAAATTCAGATGAGGCGGTGGCGGATATGGCAGTAGCCTTACTCCCGATGCCAACCGATACCTCTGACATTTCCGAAGATATCTCCGACGAATTCTCCTCCGAACTCGATCCCGTACTGGTCCCAGAAATTCTGCCTGCAACAGCAATGTTGCCTGCAACCGGAACCACCCGAACCCTCGTTACCCGAGATGGTGAATCCTTGTCCGAGCGCAAAGCTCGCTTCGAACGTGATGCCCTGGTCTTCACCGATGCGCTCTATTCGGCGGCGCTTCGATATACCAAGAATCCTCATGATGCCCAAGATTTGGTACAAGATACTTTTGCTAAAGCTTTTACCTCCTTCCATCAATTCGAACCCGGAACAAATCTCAAAGCATGGCTCTATCGAATTCTCACAACCACTTTTATAAATTCCTATCGCAAGGCACAGCGCCAACCTCAAATCGCAACTGGTGAGTTGGAAGATTGGCAGATTGCCGCCGCCTCCAGCCACACCAGCGATCAAGGCAAATCCGCTGAGGATGAAGTTCTAGAGAATCTTCCTGATGGCGATATCAAGCGAGCTCTTGCTGCTATTCCAGAAGAGTTTCGAATGGCCGTGTATTTGGCCGATGTCGAAGGTTTTTCGTACAAAGAAATTGGCGACATTGTTGGAGTTCCTACTGGAACAGTCATGTCTCGGTTACACCGTGGTCGAAAGTTATTGCGGGCTTCGTTGGCTGATTATGCCCGTGACCGCGGATTCGGAAAGGAGCCCGCACTATGAGCTGCGGCGGTCCTCACGAAACCCCTTGCCACGACGTTATGCACGCCCTGGTCCTTTTCATCGACAACGAACTTCAAGATTCAGGACAGGTACAAGCATTGAATATTCATTTCCAAGAATGTCCTCCTTGTAAAGGAACCTTAGAACAAGAAAAAGCAGCCCTCTCACTTTTGCAATCTTTACTGGGGAGATCTTGCCAAGAGGCCGCACCTGAAGATCTCAAGGCAAAAATATTTGCCCAAACTGAAGAGCTTGCAGCTCAGATGAATCTGCTCTATCAAAATCAAATGGGTGCCGGTCAATTTGGTGCCGGTCAATTTGGAACGAGCCAATTTTTTTCCGAATACACCAGAACAGAAATAACGGTTGATGGCGTGACTCAGATTATCGAAACTTCGCACGAAATTCGGGGCGACTTTTCTTTCTAGTAAATAACGTTGCAACATTTAAGCACTAGGTTAGTTTTATGAAGGTTAGTTTTATGAAGGTTAGTTTTAAGAAGCAACGAAGCCATCGAGAAATCTCGTCGATGTGAACGCGGAGAAATTAATCGGCAGCGTTGGCATGGCTTCGCTAACAGTCCGCCCGGGCGATACTTGCGTTGCGTCAAATATCAGCGACTTACCAGTGATCGCAACCAGCGTTCTCATTAATTTGCTGGAAAGCGCATGCACTGCGGCACTCTCAGAATTTTTGTTAACTGGGGAAACATCAACAACCACAAGCATTGATTTTTCTACTAATGGTTCGGTGGGCGTGGGCGCCGAAATTAGGGCTCATGCAACCTGCATTGAAGGATCGGGAACGCTTCTCACTTTTAGCGCAGAGATAAATCAGGATTCTAAATTGATCGCGACCGCAACCATTCGACGAAAATTGGTCGATCGAGTTTCCTTCATGGCTCGTTCGGCGGCTGAAGGAATCTTGGCTGAAAAAGCCCAAAAAAATTGACCCCACCCATGAGTGAGGTCAATTTCTAAACCAAATGCTTCCTTACCTTCGAGAAGCCACCTTCTTGCCTTCAAGAAGTTACTTCTTAGTGGCCCAGAAAATTTCTGCGATTTCATCGATCTTGGCGAGCAGCTTTTCGGCTACTGCAACATCGTTGGTGCCTTTTGTTCCGCCTGCGCCGGCCAACTTGGTAGCCTCATTAAATAGGCCATTGAGTTGTGGGTAGGCCTCAAAATGCGGTGCCTTGAAGTAATCGGTCCAAAGAACCCAGAGATGGTGCTTTACCAATTCTGAACGCTCTTCTTTGATTGCAACCGCACGAGCTTTGAAATCTGGATCGCTGCTGGCAGCATATTTTTCCATCGTGGCTTTGACAGAGAGCGCCTCAATTTTTGCTTGGGCTGGATCATAAACTCCGCATGGGAGGTCGCAGTGAGCGAACCCCTGGAGCTTTGGTGCAAATAGTGAACTTACCTTCATCGAAATCCTCCTCGGTAAAGCGAAAATCGTACATGGCGAGAGTACTACGCCTTGGAAAAAGTTAAACTTCGAAAACCGAGGTGGGTAGTGGGGGGGGGGAGCTGGATTGTTGAGACGTTTGAAAGTCGTTGGGAATTCGATGGCGCCTACTCTCGAATCTGGCGATCTCCTCTTGGTAAATACCTGGCCCACTGAAAGTGGGATCTTTCGTGGTGGCTACTTCCCAAGAAAGTCGCCTCGCCTCTCGAAATTCCTTCATTGGAACCGGATGCCCCTCGGTGTTCGGCGCTTCCCGCGCCACCTTTGGCAGAACCTGAAGCGGCAAACCCTTGCGGTGCTCGGTCTTTCGACTGCCCTGAAAATAGGTGATCTCGTTTTGGTGCAAAGAATCAACCGAAAAAATGGAGAACGTGACTTCATTCAGATCAAGCGTTTAATTCGGATAGAAGGCGTGGATTTTGGTCCAGAGCACATAGATTCGGCAGGTATTTGGGTCGAAGGTGATAATGCCAAAGAGAGCACCGATTCGCGTACCTGGGGTCACCTTCAATCCGATGAGGTCATCGGGAAGGTGTTATTTAGGTATCGAAAGGCTTTGCCACCTTCGATAATTAACGAGTGAAAGCCTCCATGAGAAGTGCCTTCTGCTCTTCTTCGTGAACATAATGATTTCCAGTCGCAGGGCTGGCAGTTGCCCGGCGTGAAACTCGGCGCAGGCCTCTTCCCCCAAGTGCTTCATCAGTGTTTAGCGCTATGAACGGCCAAGGACCCTGATTGGCAGGTTCATCTTGAACCCAGAGCAAAGTTGCATTGGGATGCTTCGCCGCCTCTTCAGCAATGGCCTCAGATGGCAATGGATACAACTGTTCGATTCGCACGATTGCTGTGGAGGTTTCGCCCAACTTTGTCCGTTCGGCCACGAGATCGTGATAGATCTTGCCGGAACAGAAGATCACCCTCGAGGCGTTCGAAACTGAAGGATCTGCAATCAGTGGTCGGAAAGTGCCAGTCGTGAAATCGGTAATGGCAGATGCCGCCGCCTTCAAACGCAGCATTGATTTTGGTTCGAAGACAATAAGTGGCCGACGAGCTGGATTATTCATATGCCAACGAAGTAGATGGAAATACGAGGCTGGAGTCGAAGGTTGAGCAACGGTCATATTGTGTTCGGCACAGAGGGCAAGGTAGCGCTCGATGCGAGCGGAAGAGTGATCTGGGCCTTGTCCTTCATAGCCGTGTGGCAAGAGGAGAACTACGCCAGAGCGCTCGCCCCACTTTTGCAAAGCGGAGGAGATGAACTCATCGATGATGGTTTGGGCGCCGTTGGCAAAATCACCGAACTGGGCTTCCCACAGTACGAGTGCATCTTCGCGTTCGACCGAGTAGCCATATTCAAATCCCATGGCGGCATATTCGGAAAGAAGAGAGTCAAAGACAAAGAATTGATTGGCATCAGAGATGAGTCCTCGTAGCGGAGTCCATTGCGCACCAGTGCTTTGATCGATGATGACTGCGTGACGATTGGAGAAAGTTCCACGTCTGACATCTTGACCAGCCAATCGAATTGGATGACCTTCCAACAAGAGTGATCCAAAGGCGAGCATTTCACCTGTAGACCAATCGATGGTTCCGTCATTGAGCATTTCAGTCCGCTTTTGCAACTGTGGCAAAAGCTTGTGATGAACTACGAAATTCTCTGGGGTGGCGATTTGGGTGGCTGCAATCTTTCGAAGGGTTGCTTCATCAACTGCAGTACTAACAGTTTCAGGTTCAGGCGTGTCGAGAACAATGAAATCAGGGTCATCTTCCGGATGAATGTTATGAACTGCATTAAAGACAGCTTCAAGTTGTGATTGATAATCCTTGAGTACATCT
>CAIMZW010000037.1 GCA_903846075.1 uncultured Actinomycetes bacterium | reverse complement strand
CCTTGGCGGGGGAGAAGACCATCATTTTCTGGCAACGCTGGAATCCGGCATTCCAATACCAGAGGGGTCATGGGTGATTGGGCGAACAAATGAAGGTTCAGGTATCGCAGTGAGAGGTACTCCTGCTGGGTTCGAGGGTGGCTATCGCCACTTCGGGTGAACTAGAAAGAACTAGCGAGAAACTAGCGAGAAACTAGCGAGAAACTTTGCCAGCCTTCAAGCAAGAAGAACAGACATTTTGACGCTTTGGGGTACCGGCAACCAAGGTACGGACGCGTTGGATATTTGGATTCCAGCGACGACGGGTTTTACGCATTGAGTGGGAGACGTTATTGCCGAAGCTAGGTCCCTTGCCGCAGAT
This sequence comes from uncultured Actinomycetes bacterium, assembly GCA_903846075.1. Taxonomy (GTDB): domain Bacteria; phylum Actinomycetota; class Actinomycetes; order Nanopelagicales; family Nanopelagicaceae; genus CAIMZW01. Next base: position 15,972 of record CAIMZW010000037.1, on the reverse strand, counting down.
ATCGCAGTTTGAAGCCACGGTGAACTCCCTTAAAATCTAGATTGATGTAATGAACCGCCGAAGATTACCGCCAAAGCCCAGTAAATGGCTAATCCAGCCAAAAACCCACAAAAATCCAACGAAGAGGCAAAGATAGCGCCGTGGCAGATCTCAACTCGAAACTGAGCTCGATTCTGGGGGATCGAACGGCAAAAGCGCTGGAAGCTGGTTTTGGTATGGCCTGCGTCGCGGATTTACTTCGACACTATCCACGCAGATATGTCGTTCGAGGTGAACTGAGCGATATTTCGGCCCTGGTCGAAGGTGACGAGGTCACCGTTTTGGCCGAGATTTCCGCGGTAAAGGTTAGGCGAGTCAAGGCTCGAACCATTCTTGAAGTCATAGTTACTGATGGAAATTCAACGCTCTCGGTCTCCTTTTTTAATCAGGCTTGGCGGGAGAAGGAACTTCGAGTGGGTCGCACTGGACTCTTTGCCGGCAAAATCGGGATTTTTAATGGCAAGCGCCAACTTTCGCACCCCGACTATCAATTGATTCCAGATGGAAATGATGTTGAGGCAGCGATCTCAGAATTTGCCGGTAAGTATCTTCCGGTTTATCCGGCTACCTCAAAATTACCCTCGTGGAAAATCTCGCAATGTCTTCTCTTGGTCCTTGATTCGTTAGATGAAGTTCCAGACTATTTACCGATCGAACTCGCCGAAAAATTTCATTATCCGACCTTGGCGAAAGCCTTTCGTCAGATTCACCAACCCACCGATTTGGATGAGGCCGAGAGCGCTAGAGCCCGGTTAACGTTCGATGAAGCATTGCTCCTGCAGTTAGTTCTCGCCCAACGAAAGGCCGAGATTTCCGCGCTCGCCGCCACCCCTCGAATTCCTAAGCCAGATGGATTGGTGGCGCGCCTTGATTCTTCTCTGCCTTTCACATTAACTCAGGGTCAAATTGAAGTCGCTGCCGAAATCGATTCAGATATGAGGAAGCCACATCCGATGCACCGGTTATTACAAGGTGAGGTGGGTAGCGGTAAAACCATTATCGCTTTGCGTGCCATGCTCTCTGTGGTCGATTCCGGGGGACAGGCAGCCTTACTGGCACCTACTGAAGTTCTCGCAGCTCAACATGCCAAGACTTTTCACACTCTGCTCGGACCATTGGCGAGAGCTGGAACACTTGATGGCGACAGTGATGGAACAGAAATAACTCTGCTAACCGGTTCGCTCTCGGCGGCAGCAAAGCGAAGTGCGCTAGAGAATATCGCCTCTGGGAGAGCCGGAATTGTGGTTGGAACTCATGCATTGTTGAGCGAAGGAGTGGAGTTCTCAGATCTCGGATTGATTGTGATAGACGAGCAACATCGATTTGGTGTCGATCAACGAGATGCCTTGCGAATGAAAGCACTTTTGCCACCACATTTGTTGGTGATGACTGCGACTCCAATTCCGCGAACTGTAGCAATGACAATCTTTGGCGATCTGGATATATCTACTTTGCGCCAATTACCTTCCGGACGTACTCCGATTGAAACTCACGTAGTAGCGGTAGCGGCAAAGCCGCATTATCTCGATCGTGCCTGGCAACGAGTTCGCGAAGAAGTAGAAAAAGGTCATCAGGTTTATATCGTCGCGCCCAGAATTTCCAGTCAAGAAAGCGATGGCAAAATCAAAATTAGTGATCGCGATCGAGCGATGGCAATCCTCATGGGCGAGAATATCGACGAAGAAATTTCGTTGACAGGGTCACAGATGGTCGCGGTAGAAGATTTAGCACCGGAACTTGCAACTGGCGCGCTTAAAGGACTTCGGGTTGCTGTTGTTCATGGTCGACTTTCCAGTGAAGAAAAAGATGCCGCTATGGATGCTTTCACTGCAGGAGAGATTGATGTCCTCGTTGCGACAACCGTGATTGAAGTAGGAGTCGATGTTCCGAACGCTTCGATGATGGTGATTATGGATTCAGATCGATTTGGGGTCTCTCAGCTTCACCAGATGCGGGGGCGGGTAGGGCGAGGAAAAGTTGCCGGACTTTGCCTCTTAGTGTCCAGCGCCGAGGAAAATTCACCTGCACTTGCCAGGCTAAATGCAGTTGCGAGCACTCTCGATGGTTTTGCGCTCTCGCGAATTGATTTAGATCAACGACGAGAAGGCGATGTCTTAGGTAAAGCACAATCTGGAACTCGTTCTCATCTTCGGTTATTGCGAGTCTTGCGAGATGAGGAATTGATTGAACGTTCCCGAGAAGTCGCAAAGGATATGGTTTCACAAGATATTACTTTGGCGAGATGGCCACAATTAGCCAACGAAGTGGCTCATCTGAAATCAGAAGAGACTGCATCTTTTCTAGATAAGGGGTAGGGCAGTGAGAATTATTGCTGGGGCGAGTAAAGGTAAAACTCTCTTTTCACCACCTCACCAAACAAGACCGACTTCTGATCGAGCACGGGAAGGTCTTTTCTCATCCTTGGAATCAGAATTTGGTTCGATGGAAGGCTTGCACGTACTCGATCTCTTTGCTGGATCTGGCGCCGTTGGTGTTGAAGCTCTCTCACGCGGAGCAAGCATTGTGCATGCAGTCGAAAAGGATGAGTCAGCTTCTGCGGTATGTGCTCGAAATTTCGACTTAGTTCCCCACCAAAATAATCAAAGTCATATATTCAGAATGTCAGCGGCAATTTTTGTTCATGATAATCGTGGAATTAAGTACGACATTATCTTCATGGATCCGCCCTACGAAGTGGCCAACGAGAACATCGAGAAACTGCTAACGGATATCCATATCAACGAACTGCTACAGCCAAGAGGAATCGTGGCTATCGAAAGAGCCACGAAATCCAATGCTTTTTCTTGGCCAGAGCCTTTTGTGCTCGAGAAGATTCGTTCCTATGGGCAGGGAAGTATCTTCTACGGCGGCTATTCTGCTAGCGTTTTGCCGTGAGAAGAGTCGTTTGTCCTGGTTCCTTTGATCCAATCACCTTTGGACATTTGGACATTGTGGCGAGAGCAAGCGCACTTTTTGATGAAGTCGTCATCGCGGTTTTAGTTAATCAGACTAAGAAAACTTTATTCACCGTTGATGAGCGAATTGAAATGATCAAAAATGTTGTCACTGCTTACCCAAATGTGAAAGTTGATTCCTGGTCCGGACTTCTTGTCGATTATTGCAAGAAGAATGACATACCTACCATCGTCAAAGGTTTGCGCGCAGTCACCGACTTTGATTACGAGCTACAAATGTCTCAAATTAATTATCAATTGCAGGGGATTGAAACACTCTTCATGTCCACCGCCCCAGCTCATTCCTTCCTCTCGTCATCCTTAGTGAAAGAGGTCGCAAGTTATGGTGGCGATGTCACCAGCTATTTGCCACCAAGTGTTGTCGAATTGCTCAAAGCTCGAATCGCTCGCAATTCCGAAATGAAGTAGTGGGGTAGAACATGGACGTTATTGAAAAAGTTCAATCGGCAATCAAAATGGTCGAAGAGGCTCGCTCAGTTCCACTTTCGGCTAGTTGTGTGGTTCATCGCGGTGAAATGTTAGAAATCTTGGACCAGGTTCGAGTCTCCCTTCCCGTTGACTTTGACCGGGCGCAATTGATTCTTCGCGAACAAGATCACATTTTGGAGCAGGCACGTCAGAGCGGAGATCAACTCATCGCACTAGCGCGAGAAGAGGTCGCGCGAATGATCGAACAAACTGAAATTGTTGCGGCGGCGCGAAAAGAAGCCGAACGAATTTTGGAAGAGGTTGACCAACAAGCAAAGCGCGAGCGCGAAGAGATTGAGTCCTATATTGATTCTCGCTTAGCGACACTAGAGGTTATTCTCAATAAAACTTTAGAAGTGGTAAATCGCGGGCGAGATCGCCTCGGTGGCTTTGAAGAGAAGCATTCACTCTCCGAGTTGAGTGAGTAATAATCGTGGCAACTTCTATCTCCCCTTTTAAATTTAATACCCACGATGTTCCCCGTCGGGCTGGCGAGATGCGGGAGTTCTTTCTCGAGATCGATGATCATGAACCGTTGGGTTTCGATGTCATCTCTATCCCAGATTACGAACCAATCGATATTGAACTCCGACTGGAATCGGTAGCCGAGGGAATCCTGGCGACTGGACGGATTCAGGCTGAAGCAATCGGGGAGTGCACCAGGTGCCTCGATCCGGTCGAAATTTCGATTGATGAGAGCTTTCAAGACCTCTTTCTCTATGAGGAAGATCCCCGCCAGAAGCGTTCGAAGAAGGGCTCCCCGGCCAATGAAGAACTAGACGATTCTGATGAAGTAAAGACGATGGAGGGAGAGTTCATCGATCTTGAGCCCTCAGTTCGAGATGCCATCATCCTGAATCTGCCGCTCAACCCCCTCTGTGACCCAGATTGCCCGGGTCTCTGCCCCACCTGCGGGGTTAAATGGAGCGAACTTCCCGATGACCATGCTCATGAGGTCACCGATATTCGTTGGTCTGGGCTTGAGGGCTGGAAGAGCCCCCGAAACTAAGCCTTCGTTTTTACTTTAAGTCCGCTTTGAGGGATACTTCTCCTCTCGCAAGAACTTCTTGCCAACCTATCCGCCTTTTGAGAAGGGGTTTATCGTGCCAGTTCCAAAGCGAAAGATGTCCCGTTCTCGCACCCGCCATCGCCGTAGCTCGTGGAAAACCACACCAGCCACCTTGGCAAATTGCCCACAGTGCCAACAACCAAAGTTGACTCACACGGCTTGCCCAACGTGCGGAACATATAACCGCCGACAGGTTCTCGAGGTCTGATCTGTACTCTCGTCTTACTGAACTCTTAGGGATCTCGGTTAAGGATGAGTATTTAGAACTAGCCTTTACCCATCGCTCGTATGCTTACGAGTTCGGTGGTCTACCCACAAATGAACGCCTTGAATTTTTAGGCGATAGCGTTTTGGGATTAGTTGTCACCGAGGAACTTTACGAAAAATTCCCCGATCTCGATGAGAGCCGACTCTCGCCACTGCGTTCTGGCGTGGTCAATATGCGAGCCCTTGCGCTAATCGCCCGAGAATTGAATCTCGGCGAGTTTTTACGAATCGGTAAAGGCGAAGAGAGCAGCGGCGGCCGAGAGAAGAACTCGATTTTGGCGGATGCTTTCGAAGCTTTAATTGGAGCAATTTATATTCAATATGGATTTACCGAGACGGCTCGGATCATTTTGCGCTGGATAAAGCCAGCCATTGAAAGCGCTTTTAGCCAAGGGATTGGTTTAGATGGAAAAACTGCCTTGCAAGAACTTGCAGCCGCACGTGGTCTGACTCCGCCCGAATATGAAATCTCTGAATCTGGGCCGGACCACGCTAAGAGTTTCACGGCTCGCGCCGTTCTCTCTGGCGAGAAATTTGAATCTGGATTTGGCAAGAGCAAGCGTGAGGCCGAACAGATCGCCGCTCGACTCGCTTACGAAGTTCTTCTGCTGCGCATTCAATAAGGCTCGCTACCTCATAACACTATGCCTGAGCTTCCCGAAGTTGAAACCGTTCGGCGCGGGCTTTCGCAATGGCTAGTAGGTTCAACCATTTCCCAAGCCGATGCCCTACATTCACGAGTAACTAACCCTTCCTCCATCCTGCCTTTAGCTCGGGCGCGCGGGTCGAAGGTGGTTGCGGTGAACCGTCGGGGAAAGTTTCTCTGGCTAGATTTAGTCGATAGTGATGGACCAAAATTTCTCATAGCTCACTTGGGTATGAGCGGGCAGTTTCGGGTGGAGGAGAAGATCGCTCCGACTCACCCGCATCTGCGAGCCCGCTTTCGCCTCAAAAACCCCATTAATCGCGAGTTCAGCCTTCGCTTTCTCGATCAGAGAACATTTGGCTGGTTGGCCCTAGAACCATCCTTTGACAAGATTCCTTCCCTAGTCCGCCACATTGCGCTGGATTCTTTTGATCCCGATTTTGAGATCGAGCCCGTTGTACGAAATATTCGCGCAAAACGAACTCAGATTAAGCGCGCCATTTTGGACCAGTCGATTCTGAGCGGGATCGGCAATATTTATGCCGATGAAGCCTTGTGGCGAGCAAAAATTCATCCCGAGTCAAGGTGCGAGTCATTGTCTGCCCGAAAAGTTCGAGAACTCTTGAGATCTGCTCACCAGATCATGGAACTGGCTTTGGATCAAGGTGGAACTTCCTTTGATTCGCTCTATACCAACGTTAACGGGGAGAGCGGGTATTTCGAGCGCTTTCTTGCCGTCTATGGTCAGGAAGGTCAACCCTGCCCACGCTGCGCTCGTCCGATTTCGAGAATCGCCTTTGCAAATCGTTCTTCCCATTTCTGCACCTGGTGCCAAAAACTACCCATTTAAGTGCCCCGTTAGCCGTTGATTAAGAAAAGGTGCCGGAAAATCGAGGCGCTGGCTTAGAGAGCACCCTGAAGAACGATAGGTTTTCCCCGTGTATTTGAAGAGCATGACCCTCAAGGGCTTCAAATCCTTCGCATCATCCACCAGCCTCAACTTTGAGCCTGGAATCACTTGCGTGGTTGGTCCGAATGGTTCGGGTAAGAGCAACGTTGTCGACGCTCTTTCCTGGGTGATGGGCGAGCAAGGGGCTAAATCTCTGCGCGGTGGCAAAATGGAAGATGTCATTTTTGCTGGAACCACTGGACGTGCGCCGTTAGGTCGAGCGGAAGTAAGCGTCACGATTGATAACACCTCTGGCACCTTGCCTATCGAATTTGCCGAGGTCACGATCACTCGAATTCTCTTTCGAAACGGCACCAGCGAGTATCAGCTCAATGGCGAGACCACCCGGTTATTGGATATTCAAGAGTTACTGAGCGATAGCGGCATTGGACGCGAGATGCACGTCATTGTGGGCCAGGGCCAACTTGATGCAATTCTCTTGGCCAACCCCGAGGAAAGACGAGCATTCATTGAAGAGGCTGCCGGTGTCCTTAAACATCGAAAGCGAAAAGAGAAAGCGCTTCGAAAATTAGATTCCATGCAGGCGAACCTGGCGCGTATTCAAGATTTAACCGTGGAGTTGCGACGTCAACTTAAGCCGCTTGGTAAGCAAGCCGAAGTAGCTCGAAAGGCATCAACAATTCAATCGGATTTGCGCGATTCGAAATTGCGATTGCTAGCCGACGATCTCATACAGCTCAAATCAACTTTGGATGCCGAAGTTGCTGATGAAACTGCGCTTCGACTTCGCAAAGACGAAGTAGAGGCTTCACTTAATACTGCCCGTGCTCGTGAAGAAGAACTCGATCGGCTCGCCGCGGCCGAGAATCCACTTCTCGTTCACGCCCAGGAGAATTACTACAAATTAACGGCTCAACGTGAAAAATTTCGCGGCGTTCAAAACCTCGCATCCGAACGCGCTCGCTTCCTTGCCGAAGAGAGTGAAGATGCCCGGTCCAGTGGCCGCGACCCGGAATCTATGGAAGCCGAAGCGCTCACTCTTCGAGAAGAGGAACGTGGTCTCGTTGAAGAAGTTTCTCTGGCAAAGGCAAGACTCGCTTCAGCCACAGAAGAACTTCGCCACTTAGAAGCACAGCTAGCACTCGAAGAAAACCGAGTCTCTGCTGCACTTCGTGCGATAGCTGATCAACGCGAAGGCACGGCTCGTCAAGAAGGTCATATCAATGGGTTGCGCTCTCGTATCGACGCAACCAATGCTGAGATCACTCGACTCACCAAGTCGCAAGAAGACGCCTCGGCAAGACTTAAGGGATTCCAAGAAGAATTTGCCTTACTGGAGACCGAGATTGCAGGTTTGGATGCGCACGAACCAGACCTCGATCGAAACTTTGAAAATTCCAAAGCTGCTCTTGAGTCGGCCAATCAAGAGTTAGCGCAATTGCAAAGTTCCGGACAAGGTGCGGAACGTTCACGTTCTGGACTTGAAGCACGACTTTCTGCACTGAAAGAAAGTTTGGTTCATCGCGATGGATCCCAAACTATTCTCACTGGATTGTCCGACCGCAGCGATATCAAAGTTCGCGGAAGAATTTCTTCTCTCATCTCAGTGACTCCTGGTTGGGAGGCTGCTGTTGCTGCAGCCCTTGGCCCACTTGCTGATGCCGTTGTTGTTTCCGATTTACATTCAGCTGTCTCGGCTCTAACCATTTTAAAGAGTGAAAGCGCGGGCCAGTCCGAACTGCTCGTTATTGACGCACTTTCTCATCGAAGTGAATTTGTACCGCCATCTGGCTTTTCACCGCTTTCATCCTTGGTCAAGGGTCCGGAAATTTCCGAGGCGATCGCATACGTACTCCACGGTTATGTTGGCGTAGAAGATTTGCGCGCCGCGGAAGAACTATTGCGACAAAGCCCTTCGGCAATTGCTGTAACTCGCGACGGCGACATCCTCAGTTCCTTCCGAGTACGTGGTGGCTCTGCCCAACAAAACTCGGCCATTGAAATATCAGCCTTAGTCGAAAAGACGCAATCTGAATTAAACGAGATTGTCGCGGCATGCGAGCGAATTACTTTTGAGGTAATCCGTGCCACCGATCGGGTCGCCGCACTCAAGCAAGAATTTGATGCGAATTTGGCCAAACTTAACGACTCTGATGCCCGCATGTCTGGACTTGCCGAACAAATGGCGGTTGCCGGTCAAAATGTGAAAACCGCTCAAGCAGAAGTTGATCGAGCACTTGCATCCTTAGTAGAAGCAACTAATCAACGAACATCTGATGAGCGAGATCTAGAAGCTGCCCAGAGCCAATTTGAATCGCAACAAGAACCCGAAGAACCAGATTTCACTCACCTGGAAGATTTACGTTCTCAAGTTTCAGAGTCGAGATCACATGAGGTCGAAGCGCGATTGCAAGTTCGAACTCTAGAAGAGCGTTTGACTGCAGTAATTCAGCGTGCCCTTTCCCTAGAACAATCAGCGCGAAATGAACGAGAAGCTGCAACGAAGGCGATTGCTCGCCGCGCTGCTCGATCCATTGCTGCGGTAACAGCTCAAGCCATTGCCGATGCCGCCCATGAGGCTCTTATTCAAATTGAGTTATCGATTGCGAAAGCTGCAACCGAACGCGAACGCTTAAATACCTCTCGGGGCGAGCGCGAAGGTGAAATTCTTGCAATTCGGGGAACTGCACGCGAGTTAGCTCAAGAATTGGAACAACTGACATCTAGCGTTCATCGCGATGAAATTGCTCGAGCCGAGCAACGAATGCGAGTAGAACAACTGGAGTTGCGAGCCATTGAAGAGATGGGGGTCGATGTTGCCACTTTGATCAACGAATATGGCCCTAATAATGATGTTCCCACCTTGATCGAAGATGACGAAGGTAACTTCATCCCCGGTGAATTGATTCCCTATCGCCGGGATCAACAAGAAAAGCGATTACTGCATGCGGAACGTTCCCTTGCAATGTTGGGCAAAATCAACCCGCTGGCGCTAGAGGAATATACGGCCTTGGAAGAGCGCCTTCGATACCTTGCCGAGCAACTTGAGGATCTTAAGAAAACGCGACGCGACCTTTTGGAAATTATCAAAGAAGTCGATGACAAGGTTCAACAGATTTTCCTTGAGGCCTATAACGACACTGCAAGAGAATTTGAAACTATCTTTGCTCGTCTTTTCCCAGGTGGCGATGGCCGTTTGATTCTGACCAATCCCGACGATCTCCTCACATCAGGTGTAGATGTCGAGGCAAGACCACCAGGCAAGCGCATTAAGCGACTTTCGCTTCTTTCAGGTGGCGAGCGATCCTTAGTAGCAGTTGCCATGTTAGTCGCAATATTCAAAGCCCGACCAAGTCCGTTCTACGTCATGGATGAGGTTGAAGCAGCATTAGACGACACCAACCTCGGACGATTACTCGGAGTCTTTGAGGAGTTGCGTGAGAAATCTCAACTCATCATCATCACCCATCAAAAGCGAACGATGGAAATTGCCGATGCGCTTTATGGCGTGACGATGCGCGGCGATGGAGTTAGCGAAGTCATTTCTCAACGACTTCGTGAATCCGAATCCATTTCCTCATAGGGATCTGAGATGGCACTTTTCTCTAAACTCTTTTCTAAATTTCGCGGTGGATCAATCTCGAGCGCTGATTGGGTGGAGATCGAACGCGCTCTTATCGAATCAGATCTCGGGGCAAGTGCTGCCGCCGAGATAATCGCGGCTGCAAAGAAGATGAAAGCCGAGGAAGTGGAGCAATCCGTTCTCGCGGTCTTGAAATCTTGGCTAAGCGAGAAGCCCAGAACACTCACAACTCATCCAGGAACGCTTACGACAATTCTTGTTGTGGGGGTAAATGGCACCGGCAAGACGACCTCCGTAGCCAAGTTGGCAAACTTTTTACAATCTCGAGGTGATGATGTGATTGTGGCCGCCGCTGATACCTTCCGCGCTGCTGCGACCGAACAGCTGCAAACTTGGGGTCAGCGTCTAGGGATTCCAGTGGTGGCCGGAAAGAGTGAGAGCGATCCGGCAGCGGTTGCGTTCGAAGCCGTCACGACAGCCTTGTCGCAATCGCGCGATTATTTAATTGTCGATACCGCTGGCCGATTACACACGAAGTCTGGCTTGATGGATGAGTTAAGCAAGGTGCGTAGAGTCTTGGAGAAGAAGAGTTCCGTCGATGAGGTTCTTCTCGTCATCGATGGCACCACGGGTCAAAATGGGATTGCACAGGCTCGGTTATTTACTGAAAGTGTGGCCGTGACTGGTTTGATAGTTACCAAATTAGATGGTTCAGCTCGAGGTGGTATCGCCCTCGCTATCGAACGCGAAACTGGATTGCCGATCAAATTTATTGGCACGGGGGAGTCTGTCTCCGATCTCCAACCCTTCGACGGTGATAATTATCTCCTTTCACTAATTTCCGAATAGCGAAATAGAATCCTCTTATGTTCTGTCCGTTCTGTGCTGTGGGTCTTTCTCGAGTCGGGGCTATTTGTCCCGCATGCCGAACACCATTGCCATCACCTGAACTTTTTCTGGCCTATGAATCAGCCTTAGCACTCCATCCAGAATTGGCGACAACGCGAAATCGGTCAAAGCTCGATGAATATGTCGCAGAAAATAAGAACCATTTGGAAAGTAAGAATTCATCGCAGTCGGAGGAGGTTTACCACCAGAGCGAAGGTGAGGCCACTAAGAGTCAGGCCAGCAACTTCCTCTTGGTCTTGTTACTGATTCTCTCCCTCGCTCTAGGAGTTTTCGCCTTTCATGAGAGATCCATCGCCAGCCATCGGTATGGCCAAATCGCTAGCGCGCGAGCACTTCAAAATGCGGCGGAAAAACGGGCGCAATCTCTGCAAGACCAAATTTCCCAACAGGTTCAGGCATCACAAAGCGCTGCTGCGAAGGCAAATCAAATTAAGAGTGATTTGGCGTTAGTTCGCCAACTGATCGCCGGTTCTAATAAGGCTGCCAAAGCTGGGGCTTATGCTCAATTCGCCTACGATGTAAACCATACTTACCCCGGTTTTCTGGATAAAACATTAGCCAGATCGTGTGCGTTGGGCAGGCCACCTGCCAAGGCTGATAGTTACACCCAACTGGTTGCGCCATACAGCACCTCCACAATAGTTATCGAAGATTCTTCCTTCGCGTTGAGTCCTGCTGCTCCACTAGCCGGGTTAACCGCACCTGATGTCGTTGGCTTTGCCGGCAAAATTCCAGAGGGAAATTACTACTCCGCGAAGGTGACTCAGAAGGATTTTCAGAGTGGCCAACTGGCCAGCTCGCAGAGTTACACCATGCATTTCTCGGTTCTCAATGGGGTTGCTTACACTTTCATCTCTTGGTGCTAGTGCAGTTATTGGTGCTAGTGCAGTTATTGGTGCTAGTGCAGTTATTGGTGCTGGTGCAGTTATTGGTGCTGGTGCAGTTATCGCGAAAAACGGCTTGTAACGCATTTGTAACAAAAAAGCCCCATCCGTCACCTCTTGGAAATCATTCTTTGTAGTCGTTTGTAATTCGGCTCAGGCACTCTCCAGCCACTCAACGATGAGATCTGCTGCTTAACACTTCATTATTTCGTTTGGAGCTCTTATGGTTTTTAATACTGGAGATACGGCTTGGATTTTGGCCTCTTCCGCCTTGGTTCTTCTTATGACCCCAGGTTTGGCCTTCTTCTATGGCGGCATGGTCCGCGGGAAGAATGTTTTGGGAATGTTGGCGCAGAACTTCGTCACTATGGGAGTCGTCAGTGTCCTCTGGATTACTGGCGTTTACAGTTTGGCATTTAGTGGAAAAGGAAAGTGGATTGGTGATTTTCATCAATTCGGTCTTAACCATATTTGGCAACAAGCAACTGGATTTGAAGCACTGACCATTCCTCCTCTGGTTTTTTGCGCATTCCAACTTATGTTCGCCATTATCACCCCGGCACTTATCACCGGTGGTTCTGCTGATCGTTTGAAGTTTGGTTCTTGGGTAATTTTCTCAGCTCTATGGCTCGTAGTCGTTTATGCACCTGTTGCACACTGGGTCTTCTCACCTAGTGGCTGGCTCTTCAAGTTAGGCGCCGAAGACTTTGCCGGTGGAACTGTTGTTCACGCAAATGCTGGTGCTGCGGCACTGGCACTCGTTCTCGTTCTCGGAAAGCGCAAGGGTTGGCCAAAAGAGCGGATGCGTCCACACAATGTGCCATTCGTACTTCTCGGTGCTGGCTTGCTCTGGTTCGGCTGGTTTGGCTTTAACGCCGGATCTGCCTTGGGCGCAAACACACTATCTGCCTTCGCTTTTGTGAACACCAATACGGCAACTGGTGCGGCTCTCGTCGCCTGGATGTTGACAGAAAAACTGCGCGATGGTCATGCAACAACACTTGGCGCCGCATCTGGTGCAGTCGCAGGTTTGGTTGCTATTACGCCGGCTTGTGGATTTGTTAGCCCAATGGGTTCGATTGCAATCGGTATTGCTGCAGGTGTTATTTGCTGTCTCGCAGTTGGTTTGAAGAACGTCTTCAAATTTGACGATGCTCTCGATGTAGTTGGCGTTCACCTTGTCGGCGGTATCTTGGGTGCTCTTCTTATCGGATTCTTCGGAACCAAGATGACAAACGGCGCAAACGGTGTCCTCTATAAAGGCGGCTGGACTCTCATGGGTCACCAAGCAGTTGCAGTTGTTGCGGTTGTCGCTTACTCCTTTATTGTCACCTTCATCCTTGCGAAGATTCTTGATCTCATTATCGGATTGCGAATTTCTGAAGAAGATGAATCTGCCGGTTTGGATCTCTCTCAGCACGCTGAGACGGCCTACGAGACCTCATCTACCGGTGATGGTGCTCGCTTCCTATCCTCTCAACAAGTTGCGAATTAAGGAGAGAACTACATGAAACTTATTACAGCAATCATTAAGCCGTTCAAGCTCGATGACGTTAAGAACGCTCTTCAAGCATTCGGAATAACTGGAATGACGGTCTCTGAGGCAAGTGGTTTTGGTCGTCAACGCGGTCACACCGAGGTCTATCGGGGCGCCGAATATACAGTCGATCTAGTTCCTAAAGTCCGACTCGAAGTTCTCATTGAGGGTTCAGATGTAGATGCCGTAATCGATGTCATCGTCAAGGCAGCTTCGACTGGTTCCATCGGTGATGGCAAGGTGTGGTCAACTCCGGTTGATAACGTTGTTCGAGTTCGTACAGGCGAACGCGGAGTCGATGCCATCTAGCTCTGTCTAGTACCAAAATGTCTCTCTCTCGCACGAAGCCTAACCTCCGCGCACATCGCAATCTGGGTCACAAAAGCGATAGTGGAAGTTAGGCTTCTTGCATGACCACCCGAGATCGTCGCGAACTCTCCGACGAATCGGATCGCAATGTCATTTCGTTAGCGCAGAGCGCCTGTGAAAAATTTCCTGCGGTTTTAGGTAAAGTCGCAATCGCAGCAGTTGGCGGATATGGTCGAGGCGAACTTTCTCCTGGTTCCGACCTCGATTTACTTATCGTTCACGACGGTTCACTTACGGCGGAAGTGCTTTCGGAATTCGTCAACGCATTCCTCTACCCATTGTGGAACGGCTCAAGAGCTGTCGATCACTCCGTAAGAACAAAGAATGAGACTCGAGTCGCTGCAGCTTCAGATATTCGGGTTGCCATGGGATTGCTGGATATTCGTTTTCTCCATGGCGAAGAAAGTTTGGTCTCTGCTGTTGACACAGATGCGAAGTCTGACTGGCGAAAGAACTTCAAAAAGCATTGGCCACAATTAGTTGCCTCGATTTCGGAACGGCGAAGCCGATCGGGTGAATTAGCTTTTCTTTTGGAGCCAGATTTGAAGGAGGCTCGTGGCGGATTGCGTGATATCAATACCCTCAGAGCCATTTCACAAGCTCAATTTGTTCCGGTGGCCCTGGATCGCCTAGCCCCTGCCGAATCGTTGCTGTGCAATGTGCGTGATGCTTTGCATCAAGTTAGTGGGCGAAACCGAGATCAATTGTTATTTACCGAACAGGACAAGGTCGCATCGGCACTTAAATTTGTTGATGCTGATGAACTACTCCTCGAAGTGGCCAAATCTGCCCGAGCAGTCGATTACGTCATGGCGCTAACGGTCCATCGAGTTGAGAATTTGGAACAAGGCTTTTTTGCCAAACGTCGAAAACCGACTTTGGTGGGTAAAGGTCTCTACTTAATAAATGAAGAAATATCTATCGCTTCAGATATCGATATGGGAACCGATCCAGGGATAGGTCTTCGAGCAGCCGCGACTGCTGCCCAACGCGGATTGCCATTGTCCATCGAAGCCTGCATCCACATGGCAGAGGATTTTGTAAATTTACCAACACCTTGGCCGCGCCAAAGTCGGGAAGATTTGGTCGCTCTCATCGGTGCTGGTGAATTCATGATTAACGTGTGGGAGGCGCTTGACCAATCTGGATTGATTGAGAAATGGATACCGGAGTGGGGTCACGTTCGTTTCCTGCCGCAACGAAATGCGCTCCATCGTCACACCGTAGATAGACACATGTTGGAGACAGCGGTTCGGGCAACCAATTTAATTCGCCAAGTTCATAGGCCAGATCTTTTGTTAGTCGCAGCTCTCTTTCATGATCTTGGCAAGGGTTTTCAAGATCGCGATCATTCAGAATACGGTGAGGTACTGATTGCGCCGTTAGCTTTAAGATTGGGTTTCTCCGAAGCTGATGCGCAGGTCTTAGCGACACTGGTTCGGCATCATCTCCTACTCTCAACAGTAGCCACCCGGCGCGACCTGGATGATCCGCTCACTATTTCCTTTGTTCTCTCCCACGTTGACTCGGCCCAAGTTCTTGAACTCCTTCACGCATTGAGCATTGCCGATGGCGAAGCCACAGGGAGAACTGCATGGAGCGAATGGAAGGCGAGATTGGTAGCAGATCTTGTTTCTCGTTGCCTCTCAGCAATGTCGGGCATTACTCCGGCGCCACAATTAGAACTTACTCCCGATCAAATACTTCGTTCCGAACGTGGTGCGCTCTCGCTAGAGATTGCAGAACACGAAGGTAATTATGAAATTGAAATTATCTCCCCTGATCAAGTGGGACTTCTCTCGGCTGTTGCCGGAGTTTTTAGCATTTCACGTTTCGATGTTCGATCTGCCCGAACGAGGACAGTCGGAAGCTCTGCGGTTATGAAATGGATCGTTACGTTAGATGCTAATGCAGCGGCTCCCGATCCAACTGTTCTTCGAGAGATGTTAGAGCGAGCACTTGTGGGGGAGATTGATTTAACCAATCGGATTGAAGAGCGGATTCGAAACTACCGAAAACGTCCCGTCATTCCAGTTGCGCCCCCAGTTGTTAGCGTCATCTACGACATAGCAACGGATGCCACCGTCCTCGAGGTTCGGATGCATGACCGGCCCGGAATTCTTTACACGGTCGCCAAGGCAGTTTCTCGATTTGGGGTAGACATTCGTGCCGCCATCGTTGCGACCCTTGGCGCTGAGGCATTTGACACTATTTATGTTACCGATTTGCAAGGTCGAGCTCTCGCTCCAGAACGTGCCGTTCTGTTGGCCAATCAGATTGAAAATATCCTTCTCACGCACTAACTAAGTAAGATTG
>CAIMZW010000036.1 GCA_903846075.1 uncultured Actinomycetes bacterium | reverse complement strand
ATTTTCAACCGGTCCCTCAATGGTGAGACCTTGTTCATTTATAGCATTGACGTGTGCTTCATCAATGTCACAGAAAATTACATCATGTCCGGCTCGAATCATATGAGCGCCGATAGTTCCACCAATTGCACCAGCACCAATAATCGTAAATTGCATTACTTAGCTTCTCCGCTTCGACTCAGATAGAGAGATTCTATGGTGCAGTATAGGTAATTCATTTTACGAATTGCACGATTAGTGGTTACATAGCCAAGTGACTATTACCTTCGATAGCGGGGGAGCAACTGAAATCATATGAAGGTAAAAGACATACTCTGTGTTCCGGGATTAACCGGTTTCTTTGTTGATGATCAAGCAGCCATATTGGCAGGCGCCGGTCATGATGGTTTTGATTATGTAGGAAAACCAATGACACCAGGCTTCTCATCGATTCGTCAAGCTGGTCAGTCGCTCTCAGTTCTATTACTTCTTGACAACGGTGATGTCGCCTACGGTGACTGTGCTGTTGTTCAATATTCGGGGGCTGGCGGCCGAGAGCCACTCTTTGATTCTGAGGCGGCCGCAAAAATAATCTTGAAGTATGTTTTGCCAGTCTTGCAAGACCGAACCGTTGAAAGCTTTCGAGAATTGGCCGAGGAAGTCGATCGACTGGAAGTTGCTGGCAGTCGGTTGCCCGCCTCGATTAGGTATGGAGTGACCCAAGCCTTGCTGGATGCATCGGCAAAAGCTCGATCCATCACGATGGCCGAGGTGATTCGCGATGAATATCAGACCGGAATAGATATTGCGATTGTTCCGATGCACACCCAATCCGGTGATGAGCGCTATACCAACGTCGATAAGATGATTTTGAAAGAGGCCGGAGTTTTGCCGCACGGTTTGATCAACAATATGGCGAGCAAACTCGGCAAAGATGGTGAGATATTTAAAGAATATGTTGGTTGGGTTCGAGATCGAATATTGGCTCTTCGTAAGAATCAGGATTACAACCCTGTTCTCCAATTTGATGTTTACGGAACAATTGGTCAAGCCTTCGATTCTGATGTTGAACGGTGTGCCGATTACCTTGTTGAGATAGGCAAAATCGCATCACCGTTTCAACTTCGGATTGAGCATGTGATGGATGGAAAAAGTGTGGCGGGGCAAGTTAAGGTTTCCAAGGAACTTCGAAATGCCATCAAGGCGCGCAGTTCCTCAGTTCAGATCATTGTTGATGAATGGTGCAACACGTTAGATGATATCCGCCTCTTCGTTGCCGAAAAGGCCGCAGATGTCATTCATGTGAAGATGCCAGATCTCGGCGGGGTAAATAACACAATCGAGGCACTACTTTTGATTCACCAGAGTGGTCTCGGTGGGTACTGCGGCGGTACCTGTAACGAGACGGATCGCTCGGCCCAAGTAAGTGCTCATATCGCGATGGCTTGTGGTGCTATCCAAATCTTGGCAAAGCCAGGTATGGGAGTCGATGAGGGCATGATGATTGTTGGAAATGAAATGGCCCGAACCGCTGCCTTAGTCGATTTCCGAAAGCAGAAATAGATGTTGACCTTTGACTCACATGATGACACTTACATTGCTGAACTCTCAACTTATGTCGCAATACCTTCGGTAAGTAGAGATGCTTCGGCAGAGACGATGCAAACGGCCGCGCAGTGGCTGGCAAACCAATTAGCCTTTGCAAACGGACGGGTACTTCCAACATCTGGCCACCCGGTTGTACGTGGTGAATGGCTGGGTGCTCCCGGCGCCCCAACCATCTTGGTTTACGGGCATTACGATGTTCAGCCGATTGGAGATTTGAACGAGTGGAACACCCCTCCCTTTGAATTGATTCGTGACGGCGATGTAATTCGTGGCCGAGGCGTGACCGATGATAAAGGTCCGGTCTTGATTGTTTTGAAAGTTGCGCAAGCTTTCCTTGCCCAAGAAGGCAAACTGCCGCTTAATGTGAAATTTCTCTTCGAAGGCGAAGAGGAGATTGGCAGCCCTCATCTCCCCGAGTATGTCCGTGCACATGCCCAAGAGCTGGCTGCCGATTTAGTCATTTCTGCAGATGGGGCCATGTGGCGGCCCACCGAACCTTCCCTGTCGATTGCCTCCAAAGGTTTAGTCACCTTCGATCTTGAGGTTTCAGGTGCCCGCGAGGACCTTCACTCCGGTCGATATGGTGGAACGGTGGCAAACCCCGTCCATGTCCTCGCTGAACTGCTAGCAACTTTGCATGGCAACGATGGCTCGGTATCTGTTCCTGGTTTTTACGATGGGATTCCTCCGCTCTCCGCGCAGCGCCGGGCAGAAATTGCCAAGGTCGCATTTAGCGATGACGAATATCAAGAGATACTCGGTATCGAAAAAATATTTGGTGAAAGTGGCTACAGCACTCTCGAACGACTTTGGGAGCGACCCACTTTAGAGATTAACGGAGTTCAAGCAGGTGGTAAGTACACCGTCATTCCTCATCTGGCTACAGCCCATATTTCTTGTCGCCTCGTACCAGGTCAAGATCCAGAAAAGGTGATTTCAGCAATTCGAACCTACGTTGAAAAGTTTCATCACGATGGAGTGAATATCTCTATGCGAGCAGATAAAGGTGGAGTCCCGGCTTATACGATTGCCGCCGACCATCCAGCTAATCGTGCAGCCTCTGCAGCCCTAGAAGTTGTTTATCCCGGTGAGGAAGTCCTTCTTGCAGTGATAGGTGGAACGCTGCCAGCGACGGCCCTCTTTGAGGAAGTCTTAGGAATCAAAACTCTCTTTTTCTCTTTCGCAACGGCCGATGAAAAACATCACGCACCTAACGAGTTCATGCGAATCAGGAGATTGCGCGAGGGGATGCGAGCATGGGAAGTGCTTTGGCGACTTCTTGCAGAAGGTCCGCACAAACTAGAGATCGTGGGAGATTGAGATGAGCCAGGATGAGTACACCTCTTTTAGTTACCTGCCAGAGGGTGAACGTTTCGATAAAATAAAGTTGGCGCCAGAGTTCAATCGCGTTGCTCCTTATGATGGCTCTTTTGATCAGGAAACCAAAACCAAGGCTGCGAAATTAGTCCAAGAGAACATCACCATCAGTCTGCACGATCACCCAGTTCGATTTCCAGAAGATATGCGCCAAACTCCTGAATACAATCGCACGGGACGACAGCACACTGCATTCGCTGGTCTTAAAGAATCTGGCATGACAGTAATTTTCGACAACATGATGGATGGAACGGCTTGCGTCACAGGAAATGCTCCGTGGCGATGGTTGGACATCATCACTGATATTGGAATGCGCCTTGCCGACATCGCCCATCAAGACGAAGTTATGGTCGTTCGCACCGTTGCCGATATTGAATTCGCACATGAGAACAAAAAAGTTGGACTGGTATTTGGCCTTGAGGCATCGACCCCAATTGAAAATGAAATTGACCGCCTTGATGTGCTTTACGGTTTGGGAATCCGCCAAATCGGAATTGCATATTCGGATTCAAATGCACTTGGTTGCGGGCTTAATGAAAAAGTCGATAGTGGACTCACTGATTTCGGTGTGCGCGCAGTAAAACGTATGAATGCTCTTGGAATGGCTATCGACATCTCGCACTCATCAGATCAAACTGGCATCGATGCCTGCCGGGAAAGTAAGAACCCTGTCTTCATGACTCATGCTGGAGCCCGAGCCATCTGGCCCATCAAGCGCATGAAAGGCGATGACGTTCTCAAGGCAGTGGCGGACACCGGTGGCGTAATCGGTATGTCGGCAGCCCCCCACACCACCTTGTCTCATTCTCATCCACTTCATTCCATTGATTCGGTTATGGACCATCTTCTCTACTGCATTGATTTGGTTGGAATCGAACATGTGGCCTTTGGCCCAGATACCTTGTATGGCGATCATGTTGGGCTTCACACGGTATTCGCCGCATTACTGAAGACTGGATTTAGCGAAGCGCCACCATTCGAACGAGTCAAATATGTAGATGGATTGGAGAATCCCACTGAGAATTTCTGGAACATTGCTGGGTGGTTGGTAAAGAATGGCTTTTCCGACGAAGATGTTGTTGCGGTTCTCGGTGGCAATATTCTGCGGGCGTTAAAAGAAATTTGGGTCTAAGAATGGGAAATTCGGAGAGAAGAGAGCGCATCAGAAGTGCGCGGACTTTTCTCTTTGTACCGGCAGACAAACCTCTCCTTATTGAGAAAGCTCTTAGGGCTACGACCGATGCAGTCATTATTGATTTAGAGGATGCAGTTCGGCCAGAAAATAAGCAGGCGGCCCGAAGGGCTTTGGAAATCCCATCCGGATCTGAAGATCACCCTCTGATCTTTCTTCGCATCAATGCCTTCGGAACTCCAGAATTCGATGACGATGTCCGAAAATCCTTGGAACTCGATGTTGATGGCGTGGTGATCCCAAAGTTCGTTCCGGGAGAGAGTGCAACGGCCATCGACCGTCAGATTCAACTCTTGGAAAGTGGCGCCGGATACCAAGGCTCTTTAAGTGCAATCGGACTTGTCGAATCGACTGCTGGAATTCTTGCTCTGCTCAACACGTCCAACTTTCCAGATCGCATTGAAAGGCTCGCCTTCGGTGGTGCCGACCTTTATGCCGACTTAGGAGTTTCTTACAAGGCGAGCGGTCCAAATACAGATTTGGCTATGGCCGCCCTAGTTCTTGCAAGTGCACATTCAAAACTTGCCGCCCCAGTGGATACCCCACATTTCACGTTAGATGATGATGCAGGTTTGGCAGATCGATCGCGCTTTGCCTCCAATATGGGTTTCGGTGGCAAGTTATGTATTCATCCCAAGCAGTTGGAAATTGTCAACGAGATATTTTCGAACTCTACTGATGACGAAGCATGGGCCAAAAGAGTCATGCAACCATGGGAAGATAAGAATCAAAGTTCGGGCGCAATTGTCGTCGATGGCGAATTGATCGACGAAGCAATGATTAGACGAGCGCGTCAGATTTTGGGATTACTTTAGACTTCTGAACTTTTTTACCTTTTCCCAGCCACAATTGATGCACTTATGGCTTGGCATGGGTCCATCTATACAGCAGCCAGCGGTGTAGTACTTATCCCTGTCCAGGGGAACGATAGGCATGCCAAAAACCACGATTCGCACTCCGGCAGAACTTTCGCAGTTCGGGCACTTAATCTTCATATCCAAAAGATTAACCTGAGATACTGACAAATAACCGATTGATTTATCACACTATCTCGCTCACACTCTCACTCGATATTCATAAAAAAGGCGTAAATTGGAGATGTGTTAATCCTCAATCCGAATCCCTGTTTCTCTCGGACTCTCTCCCTTCCCCACTTTGAACGCGGAGCCATTATGCGAGCGGAATCGGCTGAAGTTCGAGCGGGAGGCAAGGGGATTGATTCAGCACGAGTGGCGAAAAGTTTGCATCGACCTTCCCTTCTCTACATCCTTTTAGGAGATCGAGATCTTGGGGAATATTCCAGATTGTTGCAGGGTGAAGGAATTGAATTTCGTGCCGTGACATTTGCAGGCTCAGTTCGTGTGGCTACCATGTATATCGAGAGTGCAACTCTCAATACGACCATCGTTAATGAAGAGGGACCTACGATCTCGGATGCAGATTGGGATGCTTATCTTGCTGAGATTTCTGCAGCCCTGACCCCTGGCGAATTTGTTACTTGTATGGGTAGCTTTCCTCAAGGAATAACAGAAAGTTCCGTCGCCAAACTCATCTCCTTGGTTCATTCGCGCAATTGCCTTATTTTCATGGATACCGCACCTCATACTCTTGCAATGGCCATTGCTTCAGGAGTGGATGTGGTTTCGCCAAACCTTGATGAAGCAGAAGCGGTCATCAGCGCAGGAGGTGAGGATTTCTTCGTCGGCAATAACGACTTTGGTCGCGAGCGAGCGATGAGAGCCGCGCAAACTCTCTGCAAGATGGGCGTTAAAGTGGCAATCGTTCACGCTGGCGAATTGGGAACCGCACTTGCCTATGGGCAAACCGTCACTTTTGTTGCGAGCCCAAAAGTGCAAGTAAAAAGTGTTGTTGGTGCGGGTGATTCGTTGGCTGCAGGTTTTGTTCTCAAGAGTGAAGAACAGAACATCACTAAAGATTTTTCACATATCGATTGGATGTTGTCAGTCCAATTTGGAGTCGCAACTGCCGCAGCTGCTTGCGAAATGGGACGATCTGGCGATGTTGAGCCAGGGCGTGTCGAGAATCTCTTCGCCGACATACTTAAACAGGGCTAGATTGATAGGTAACTACTCGGCAATATGCGGAGTAGTTGGTGAACCTTTTTGGAGGATCCCATGAATGGAAATCGGAAAATTGAACAACTTGGAAGAATGCGTCTCGGCAAAGGATTTATTGCGGCGCTAGATCAAAGTGGCGGTAGTACTCCCAAAGCTCTGAAGTTATATGGAATAGACGAAAGTTCGTTTCACTCAGAATCTGAAATGTTTAATCTCGTCCACCAGATGCGAACCCGGATTATCACCAGCCCGGTCTTCACTAGCGAGCGGATTCTCGGGGTCATTCTTTTTGAAATGACCATGGATCGCATGATCGATGGAATGGGCAGCGCTGAATTCCTATGGCAAAAAAAGGGAATCGTTCCTTTTTTGAAAATCGACAATGGCTTACTCGATGTAGTCGATGGTTCTCAGTTGATGAAGCCCATTCCTGAACTTGATGCCCGATTAGTCAGTGCAAATAGTCACGGTGTATTCGGAACCAAGATGCGTTCGGTTATCAAGGAGCCACATGAAAAAGGCATTTTGGCCTGCGTCGCTCAACAATTTGAGTTCGCCAATAAAGTCTTAGCGGCAGGACTCGTTCCGATTATCGAACCCGAGGTAGATATCAATAGTCCAGATAAATTGGCCTGCGAGATAGAACTTCGTGATGCCTTGATGCATCACCTAGATCAATTATCGGATTCCGACAATGTTATGTTGAAGTTGACTTTGCCAAGTCAAGAGAATTTCTACACTTCTCTTGTGGATCATCCACGAGTTTTGCGAGTCGTTGCCCTCTCTGGGGGTTATCACCGAGATCGGGCTAACGAGTTACTCAAACTCAATCTCGGACTTATTGCCAGTTTCTCTCGGGCCCTTACCGAGGGGTTATCGGTAAATCAGAGCGAAGCCGAATTTGATAAGGAATTGGATGCCTCAATCCAATCGATCTTTGAGGCATCCACTAAATAGATTCCTGATTAGAGCAAGGTTTGGGTTGACTTGATAAAAGCCAACAGTGGCTTTGGTGCTGGCGAAACCGCAGGTGCTGAGAAGGTGAGAATGATGTATTTGCCAGCAACCCAAGCATCAAGTCGAAGACTTCCGGCTTTTGAGGTTGAACCAACGCCATCTTCTTTACCATTACCGAAATCGAGGTAATCGCTGACGCCACCGACCGGAGTCTTCTTCATCGCACCGGCAGATTGGGCAGCCATGTAACTCAAGTATGCCGAAGCCGTCATAGTTGGTTTTCCTGCAGCTTTGGAAAGTTTGGCAATGTCGGATGGGCTAACGCAGCCAACAACAAGAGCCTTTGCACCAAAATCAATAGTGGTGCCGAGTGCATTAGCCTCATTAGCAGATGCTTTGGCATAGTTGTAGGAAGTTAACTTTGGTCCAGTTGCGGCGGTGTATCCGTCGGCAACGACGACAGCCTTAGTGATAGCAGCACATGAAGATGTGACCGCATTTGCGGAAGTAGCAAAAATTGCCGAGCTTACTACGAGGCCAATTACTCCGACAGCGGTTAGAGATTTAGTAAGAAATGAAGCAGATTTCATGGATGTACCTTCCGAAGGGTTGATTAATACTGCGGAGGTTATCTGTGAATCTTGAAGGCAAAGTGGGAATAGTTGAAAATTGAACTATTTTAAGGAAAGGCTCAGCCAAATCTATGGAATCCTCAGGAACTCTTGTTTTACTCTGGCCACTGAAACAACGAGGAGTCAATGTGAGTAAAGGTATGAATAAGGGAACGAAATTCGCCGCCGCGACTATCGGTGCGACCACCGCGCTGATCAGCGCCTCGACTTTTGGTTTAAATAGCGCCAACGCCGCCACCAAGGTCACGGCAAAAAAGGTCAGCGTGAAGAACGGAACCTTCCTGGGTTCCATCGCAAATACCCAATTCGGACCTTTTCAAGTTTCGGTGACAATCAAGGCCGGGAAAATCTCCAAGGTCTCAGTTCCGATGTATCCAAATTCCAATCCTCGCGACGTTTACATCAATTCCCAAGCCTTGCCCATGTTGATCAACGAAGTGATGCAGGCACAATCCTCCAATATCAACGGGATTGGTGGCGCTTCCTATACATCACAAGCTTTCTATGACTCACTTACATCTGCCTTGGCCAAATCAGGACATAAGTAAAACTATTTATCCCACCAGATTGTTGCCAACTCTCGATGTGTAGGGATTGGCTCTTTCTCGAGAAATGATCGAACTTCTTCCAACCGAGATGCGGGTAAACAAAGCCTGATTCGAGTGAATTCCGACGATTCCTCGAGATTGCGATCTACCCGCAGTCGACCGTTCCAATAATCGATATTGGCGGATATTCCCATCTCTTGTAGCACATTCATAAGGTCAGTCGGAGTAGGCGCAATCGGTCGATCAAGATTCCAAAACACTTTCCAGGCCTTCGTTAGCGAGGAAAGTGGGTGTTCCATCGGCATTTCAATGACTACTCGATGTGATGCATGATCGTTCAACTCTTGCAAGAATGGAACGATTTGGGCGACGTTGTAGACGACGTGATAGGCAGTGACAACATCTGCGGCTGGAACTGAAACTGCAACCGCTGGCCAAAATCCTTCAAAAGTCCGCGTTGGAATCTCACGCTCTGCTCCATTTTTTGCAAACATTTCCAACATTTCGCCCTGGTGATCAACTCCGATTGCGAGTGAAGGTTTTGGAACAATGCCAAATGCCCCGATTCCGCCGCCACATCCAACATCTAGGACTGTGCCATTGTGCGGAAGACCTTCGCTGGCTCGCTGATGCGAAACAGTCATTTCAATTTGCTTGGGAATCTCAAAGAGCACAGGAGGGTGAATCCAAGGACTCGTCTCCGCTTGATTAAGAATGTGCTCTGGAATTGACCACAAAGACAAATCATCCTGCCATTTTTGTGCTGCCGAAATCATATTCATAAGAGGGCTAGCATATACCCATAGGGGTATAAATTTGATGGAAAAAGGCTAGGCTCGATGCTGACGGTCAGAGAGGTTTTCATGAAGCGCGTTGTAATTCTAGGAGCAGGTATTGCTGGGCATACGGCAGCTTTACATGCCAAGCGGCTGATTGGTAAAGAGGCCGAGATTACGGTTATCTCGCCAAATTCTAAATGGAATTGGATCCCTTCCAACATTTGGGTGGGCGTTGGGAAAATGCAACCCGAACAAGTCACTTTTCCATTAGCTCCCATCTATTCTCGTAAAGGCATTAATTTTCACCAGGCGCTGGCAAAAAGCATTCACCCGAATGGAGATGCAACCTTCGATTCACCATACGTAGAAATCAGTTACACCGACCCAAAGCGTCTTGGGGAAATGGGAAAAATTCCCTATGACTATTTAATTAACGCAACCGGACCAAAGTTAAATTTCGCGGCGACGGAAGGGCTTGGACCAGATGGATATACGGTTTCAGTCTGCACTTCGGGCCATGCCGTCGAAGCTGCCAGTCAATTGCGAGATGTCATTGCAAAGTTGAAGAATGGTGAACCTCAACGACTTGTCATCGGAGTGGGTCATGGAACCTGCACGTGTGAAGGTGCAGCTTTCGAATACACCTTCAATATTGAGCATGAACTGCAACAAGCGGGAGTTCGAGATCTGGCAGAAATCTATTATCTGACCAACGAATATGAATTAGGTGACTTCGGTGTTGGCGGCATGGTCTTCACCCAAAGAGGTTTTCAAACAACCAGCAAACTCTGGACTGAATCCCTCTTTCGAGAACGCAAAATTCACGCCATTCTCGGGGCGCATGTTTTTCAAGTAGAAGAAGGCCTCATTCACTATGAACAAGTTGATGGATCTAAGAGTGAACTGACCTTCGACTTTGCAATGTTGCTCCCGCCATTTCGAGGGGCAGACCTAAAAGCTTTCGATCGAATGGGCAATGATATTTCCCATCAACTTTTCGCCCCCAGTGGTTTTATGAAAGTAGATGCCGACTACACGGTCAAGGAATATGACCAATGGCGAGCAGAGGATTGGCCGAAAACTTATCGCAACCCGATTTATCCAAATATTTTCGCGGTTGGCATCGCATTCGCACCGCCTCATCAGATTTCCAAGCCACGCAAATCTCCAAATGGCACAGTAATCGCTCCTTCGCCACCACGGACTGGAATGCCCTCCGGGATCATGGGCAAGCTGGCAATATTAAGTATCAATGAATTGATCAAGAAGGGCGACTCCACCCAATTACCCACAGCATCGATGTCTGATATGGGCGCAGCATGCGTAGCTTCGGCAGGATCTGGATTGCGAAAAGGAAGCGCAGCTTCGATGACGATGTACCCAATTGTCCCCGACTATCAAAAGTATCCAAATACCGGTAGAAGCGAAAAAGACACATTCGGAGAGATTGGATTGAGCGGCCACTGGATCAAACTTTTACTCCACTACATGTTCATCTATAAAGCCAAGGCGCGACCTGGCTGGTCTTTAATCCCGGAATAGAACAGGAAAATCATGGAATCAGCCGACGAAACAATTGCCCGAGCACCACTGCCAACCGCAAAAACATTGAAGCAGCGCAAGAGTCTTCCGATTCAAGTTTTGCGATTCATCTCAATAAATCTCAAAATGATTCGGATGATCCGCAAGGGTCACCACCCAATGGAGAAAAACTAAATTCATCGATTTGACATACCCCTAGGGGTATATATAATCTCTCCTTATTCGAGTATGGAGGAGATGGAATGGCTACGAAAAAGATTGCACATGTACTTTCCGACGAAGAGCAAATAATTGCCATATCAAAGCGGATCAAACGAGCTCAAGGTCAACTTGGTGCTGTTGCTAGAATGTTGGAAGAAGGTCGAAATTGCGAAGAGATCGTCACCCAAATGTCGGCGGTCAGTAAAGCAGTCAACACCGCTGCCTTCACATTAATCTCCTCCTCTTTGAAGGAATGCATAGTTGAAGGCAAATCCGACGCCGATGCCGTAACCGCTCAACTCCAAAAACTATTCTTGAGTTTGGCGTAAAGATGAAAATCAGATTAACTAAAAAAACTCTTGGAGCGGGCACATTTCTTGTGGTGGCTGCCCTTGTTCTTACAGGTTGCGGATCCAAGAGCGCAGAGACAAACCTGACTGCTCAGGAATTTGCCTCAAAAATTAAAGACACTTCAATCACCGTTGTCGATGTTCGCACTCCTGCTGAATTTGCAGCTGGTCACATCGCAAACGCAATCAATATTGATGTTGATGCCGCAACGTTCGAGTCAGAAATTCAAAAGCTCGACAAGGCGAAAACTTACGCGGTGTACTGCCATAGTGGACGACGTTCCGGGATTGCAACGGCAGCCATGGCCAAAGATGGTTTTACCTCTCTTTACAACCTGACTAACGGCTTCGCCGATTGGTTGGCCAATGGTCTGCCCTCGGTGACTAACTGATGAAACGAATAGTCATTATTGGTGGCGTGGCCGGCGGAATGTCCGCGGCAACTCGCATGCGCAGACTTGATGCTACGGCTGAAATTATCGTGCTGGAGCGCAGTGGTCACGTCTCGTATGCCAACTGTGGTCTTCCCTACTTTGTCGGCGGTGTTATTGAAAATGAGGGGGATCTTCTGCTTCAGACCCCAGATAGTCTTCACAAAAGATTTCGACTAGATGTTCGGGTTCTTTCCGAAGCCGTCGCGATTGATCGAACTGTTAAAACAGTTCGGGTGAAAAATCTCGAATCCCAGCAGGACTACCAACTCACTTACGACAAACTGATTCTTAGCCCTGGAGCTAGTTCTGTGATTCCCAATCTCCCAGGCGTCGAACGTGCTTTCACTCTTCGAACAGTAGAAGATGTTGAGTTGATCGTAGGAGCACTTGCAGGCGAGCCTCGGACTGCAGTCGTCATTGGCGGGGGATTTATCGGTGTTGAAATCGCGGAAAATCTGGTTGAGAAGGGGATGGAAGTCGCCATCGTTGAGGCAGCAGATCAAGTTCTCGCGCCTCTCGATCCAGAAATGGTCTCCTTTGTTCACGCCGAAATAAGGTCGCAAGGAGTTGCACTTCATCTGGGCACCGGCGTTGCGGCAATTACAAACGAGTCAGTACTTCTTGCCGACGGAACGAGTATTCCGGCCGATATGGTCATCATGGCCATTGGTGTACGCCCAGATACCAAGTTGGCGAAAATGGCTGAATTGGAGATTGGCCCTCGTGGTGGAATCCATGTGAACCAACATCACCAAACGAGTGATCCAGATATTTATGCGATTGGCGATGCCGCAGAGAAGACAGATGCCCTTGATGGCACTGCAACGTTGGTTCCACTAGCAAATCTTGCAAATCGCCACGGCCGGGTTGTGGCCGATCACATCGCGGGCAAGCAGACGCGCGAAGTGTC
Organism: uncultured Actinomycetes bacterium; assembly: GCA_903846075.1. Lineage (GTDB taxonomy): Bacteria > Actinomycetota > Actinomycetes > Nanopelagicales > Nanopelagicaceae > CAIMZW01. The sequence continues at coordinate 10,983 of CAIMZW010000036.1, read as the reverse complement.
GACTATCGGAACTGCCATTGTTAAGGTCTTTAATTTAACGATTGCAATCACGGGTTGGAATGAAAAAAGGCTGCTTGCTAGTGGTCGGGAATTTATTGCGATTCATACCCATCCAAATTCTCACGCGGGTTACTACCCCGATGCTCGCCAGATGGCCCTTAAGTTGATAGTTGATCGAGCCAGCGGTGAAATATTGGGAGCTCAAGCTGTAGGTACAGAAGGTGTTGATAAACGAATAGATGTTATTGCGACAGCAATACGTGCCGGACTCACTGCCCCCGAATTGGCTGATTTGGAACTTGCTTACGCACCACCTTTTGGCTCGGCAAAAGACCCCGTGAATATGCTGGGCTATATCGCTGAAAATGTTCTCGGTAAATTAGTTTCAACGGTTCAATGGTCAGAAGTTTCGCGGCACATAGGTCTAGGAGCCACGCTTCTTGATGTTCGCTCCGCTGATGAATTTAATAATGGCTCAATCCCGGGAGCAGTAAATATTCCTGTCGATGAGATGAGAGAGCGAATTCTAGAAGTACCTTCTGGAGAACTACTTGTGCTTTGTCAGGTTGGTCAACGCGGCCATACAGCGACGCTCTTGTTAAATGAACTTGGTTTCGCTGCATCAAATCTTGATGGTGGATATCGAACCTGGAAAAACTCGCCGGCTGCCGATCAATTAACTCTCCTACAAGCCTGAAGAACGGAAAAGCAAATGTGTAGCAAAACGACTTGTCGTAAATGTGGAAAGCCAACCTGGAGTGGATGTGGCAATCACATCGAGATCGCCCTGAAAGGCATTCCTAAATCTCAACGTTGCCAAGGCCATGCCAATGATCCAGTGGAACCGTCATTCTTCACTAAGTTATTTAGTCGAAAGTAGCTAGCTGGTTCGAACTGGAATGAGCCTGCCAAGAGTCGCCACGAATCCGATAACCACATAGACGGAAATAATGTTCCAAGCGGTTTGCAACGAGTAGATGGGCAGTAAGGTTGCAACGCTAAAGACGGCGACTAAGGCGAAAATTATCGAATTTGGAATGAAGTATTGCTTTCTTGTCATGCGAGATTTGTGAGTCCCATACAAACTTGGAAGCTGATTGCGCATCACCGTTTCGTGTGGCTTCCCATTTTTTTCCATGTCCAACTTACTGAGGTGGCGCATTCTTCCCCACGCCTCATCTTCGGCAAAGAGGGCTCCGTCAAAGCTCGCGATATAGACGACATCGAGAAAAATATTTAATGCTAATTCAGGTAAAACTGAAAGTGATAGCAAGATAGCGCGCCAACCACCTTTTCGTACCGAAAAAGTTTGTTCAAAGACGTAGACCAGAGCAACCAAGATCCAAAGTGGTTGTAAGAAATTGATATCCGAATTTGTGACGAGGCTGATGGTCAAGGTGTAAAGATAGAAAGGCAAAAAGAAAACTCCCAGATAAGTCATGAGTTGACGTGCAATGTAGGGGGCTGTGTGCCGGTTTACGCGGTGTGCGATTAAATTTTCTAACGCTCCGCGCTGCCATCTTCGTCGTTGTTTATAAAGTGAAAACCAGGTGGGCATCATGGCCGTTGCAACAGTGCATTGTTTGGGGGAGAGAATTCGATATCCCAAGCTCTTTATACAAATAGACAACTCGTTATCTTCAGTGAGAGCCGAGACGTCGTATACCGCTCTGCCTTTTCCAAGGTCAGGTAGCCTTCCGGCAATTCGTGATGCCGCAACTTCACGAAGAACTTTTACCAGAAAGATCGTTCCTGTCCCAGTCAAGACCAAGGCTCGACCCTTACGCCTGCCCAGTCGACGTCGATATCTGGTGTACTCATTTGCTTGAAGCTGACGGACAAGATTCCACTCGTCATCATCGGCCAGAAAAATCCCACCAACTCCGCCAATTGGTCGTTCGGTTTGTATCGTCAATTGTCGAACCGTGGCTTCGATGAAACGAGGCGAGAGTACGGTGTCGGCATCCATGACGAGAATGCAATCCTTCTCATCAAGCATCGGGAGAAGTTGTGCCAGAAGAAAATTTAAACCTCCCGCCTTTCCAGCCGAATTACCAACCGTTTCGACAACGGAAACTCCTTCAGCCAGGGCTAACCCGACCGTTTCATCCGTGCAGTTATCGGCTAAAACGATAATTTCATCAGCATGACGAGATTGATCGCGAAGACCTTCAATGGTCTTAACGATGCTGAGTTCTTCGTTATAAGCAGGAATAATCGCTATAACGAACGGGAAAGGCTCGCCTTTTCGAAGTTCTAACGAAGGTTCGTCGTGAGATTCTGCCAGCGATGGCGGTTCTTGACTTCGAAAAAGGAAATCTCGGATCCGTTCACGCGAAGTATTTGGCCGATGTACAAATAGTGATCTCTCCTTAGCACCTTCGATTTCGGTCAAGGTTTGGCCACTTAATTTTCCAACTTAAGTTCTCCACTGATGATCATTCGAGCAATCGTGTTTACGGGTAACTGGGCAGAAAATGCGTGGGCGCGAATTCGTACCAAGGCGCTAAAAATAGGAATATTCAAAAGATCCGCAACAATGACAGCCGCTAAATGCAAAACGGATTGATCGAAAGCGCCTGCGTTGAATAAATCCGGAAGGTCTGTCGTGGAAAGCCCCGCTTGGCGTCTAACCAGTTCTAGTGCACCGACCGAAGCAAGAATCATTCCATCGGTCTGCTCTTTGACGCTCAGCGGACTAACTTGAGATCGGTAGGCAGTAAGTACCCCTAAAGAGGAAGATCCGAGTCTCATTGGAAAGACAAAAACCGAACGAATATCGTGGGTTTGGGCAATCGGAGTAAATGCTGGCCACCTCACTTTTAGGCGGCTGGTTTTCAAGTCAATTCCTTGAACGGGTTCCGAACTACCTTGAGCCTCGAAAGCTGGTCCATCTCCAAGCGCAAATTGAGTCTCATCCAGCAAAGTCGCCAAAGGATCTGATCCGGCTATTGCGCTATAAACGTGATTCATTACCAGAGCCAGCCCTACGTAATCGGCCCGCAATAAATTTCTCCCTACAAGGCAGATGCGAGTGCCGATATCTTGAGTTGGATTGGTGCTGTCGAATTCATCGACGATAAACCGCCAGCGACTTGAATTCACCCCTAATGCCTCCCGTACTTGGATAATCCGTGCACGACGATGCAATTTGCTCTTGAACCGTAACATCGAATCCACATTCAAATTTGGGGGCACCAATCCGACCTTGAACACTCTCGTGTTCTCAGGAAACTCCCTAGAAACTCTCGGCTTTGATTACTCTCTTGCTACGGCTCTTCTCAACCTAAGAAGAGAGTCTTACTTCAGGTAATTCAGTTAAAAGCTGTATCACCACGAATTTGGGCGGTGTGCGAGTACTCACGGGATCCCTTTTATCCCACCCTCGGGTAGCGCAGGGACCGCCGCTCAAACGGGTCTGGCTGAGAAATTCAGCCCGACCCACCCCAATTTTGCCCCGAGCCCAAGTACAGTAACTCAATGTCCAATGGCGGAGTCTTCGATGGTGAACACAACCACGAGATCTACTTTCCTTCAGAAATCACCCGTCGGGCGCTGCTCGCTGGTGCTATTTCCGGTTTAGGAGCGACCTTCCTTGGACTGGGAGAGAGTTCCGCACTGGCTACCGTTGCCAAACCTCTCTTGCCCGGTTTTGATGCCTTTGCGAAGTCGCTCTATGTCTCAGTACAAGGGAAATACTTTTTGGTCGAAACCAACGGCGTACCCAACCACAACATGATGGTGGGCATCACCAATTGGCAACAACAAATTCCGGTTCCGCAGGATTACTCAGGTAAGAATGCTTGGAAGATTCCAAAATCTCCGGTCGTGGCAAAAACTCCAATTTCGGCCAAAGATAATCTCTTTCGAGGTGCCATTGCCTTGGCTGTAAACGGCGTTCCGATTTTTAATGCGCTTAATAATCGAGGCGAAGTCAGTAAGGACATTGGCGAGCTTGATAATTGGGGCGGGCATTGTGGTCGCGCTGATGATTACCACTACCACGCAGCACCTTTGCATCTATCGGCAATTGTGGGCGCTAAAAAGCCTATTGCGTATGCGTTAGATGGTTTTCCCATTTACGGGGCGAAGGAACCTGATGGTTCGCCGATGCAACCACTTGATGAATTAAATGGTCACTTTGATGCGAAAAATAAGTATCACTATCACGGCACTAACACCTACCCATTTATCAACGGTGGGATGAAAGGTGTGGTTAAAGTTGTTGGCGGTCAGATCGATCCTCAGCCTGCTACTCATCCTTTTCGACCAGATGGCCAGCCCCTAGCAGGTGCAGCAATCACCGATTTTTCACATAAGAAAGATGAGTCATACGTACTGAAATACAGCGTTAATGGTGCCAAGTTTGAAATTGACTATTCAATTACTGGACCAGTGGTGAATATGACATTTATTAATTCTTCTGGCACCCAAGCTACTCAAAGTTATATAAGAAATTAATTTGTTCTGCGCATCACATAAATAAAGACTTGCATCTCACACCTTAAAGTCATTACCTCACCGTGTAGACGGGCGTAGCGTTACACGTGTCAGGGAGATGAAAATGAGGAACTTATTAGTTCTAGGTGGCGGTACCGCAGGCACGATGGTTGCCAATAAGTTATATAAAAAATTAGATCGAAAAGAGTGGACGATCACAATCATCGATAAAGATGATGAACACATTTATCAGCCTGGGTTGTTACTAATGCCATTTGGCGTCTACTCACCAGAGGAATTGATCAAGTCGCGGAGGCATTTTATTCCCAAAGGGGTCGAATTCATTCAGTCCGCAATCGAGAAAATTGTGCCCGAACTAAATCAAGTATTTCTCGTAGGCGGGCGAGCTATCGATTACGACCAGTTGGTAATTGCGACTGGTACAACCCCGCGGGCTGATCAAACACCGGGAATGTCCGATCCTAAAGTATGGAAGAAGAGCGTATTTGATTTTTTTACATTCGAAGGATCACTTGCGCTCCGGGATGCCTTAGCCAATTGGGAAGGTGGGAGACTCGTTGTTCATATTACTGAGATGCCCATCAAATGTCCGGTAGCACCATTGGAATTTGCCTTTCTTGCCGATGCATATTTCACCGAACGTAAGATGCGCGAGAAAGTCACCATTTCTTATGTGACACCACTGGAAGGTGCTTTTACTAAACCAACTTGCTCGAGAGCGCTCGGTGGAATGTTGAGCGATCGAAATATCATTCTTGAACCCGATTTCATGTTGGAACATATTGATCCCGAACAAAAGATTATGGTTTCGATGGACGAACGAGAAATTCCTTTCGATCTTCTCGTCACAGTTCCTCTTAACATGGGTGACGACTTGATTGCGCGTTCTGACATGGGTGACGAGTTAAATTATGTGCCGGTCGACAAGACCACATTCCTTTCAAAGAAATATTCAAATATTTTTGCACTTGGGGATGCATCCGATATCCCAGCATCCAAAGCTGGATCAGTTGCGCATTTCGCGGTTGATATCTTTGCCGAGAATTTCATGCAGCATATTTCTGGTCAACCGATGACCGGTAAATTCGATGGCCATGCAAACTGCTTCATTGAATCTGGGGCAGGTAAAGGCCTGCTTATTGACTTTAACTATGAGACCGAACCGCTTCCCGGAATGTTCCCTATTCCAGTGGTCGGGCCGTTCCCGTTATTGAAGGAAAGCCGCCTTAACCATCTAGGCAAGTTAGCTTTCCGCTGGATTTACTGGAACTTGTTGTTGAAAGGACGTTGGATTCCAATTTCGGACCAGATGTCTATGGCCGGAAAACATCGAGCATTTGAAGAAAAACAAAATGGGGAGAAGAAAGAAGTTGATCATTATGCCCACCATTGAAATTGCAGGAAAAGATATAGATGTTAATGAAGAGGGCTTCCTCACTAAGTACGACCAATGGGATGAGGCGATTGCCAAAGTCCTAGCAGAACAAATTGGCGTAGAGATGACCGATGAACATTGGAAAATCGTCAATTTCCTTCGAAGCGACTTTAAATCTGCAGGCGAGACTGCAACCTCTCGTCGAGTACAAGTCGTAGGTGGCTTCCCCATCAAAGAGCAATTCGTGCTCTTTCCCAAGAAGCCAGCAAAGAAGATGGCGTATATCGCTGGATTACCTAAACCTAAAGGCTGTGTGTGAGGAGAATGAAATGACTATGACAATGACAAAGCCATCGATTGTCCCGAATTTTGGTTCAGACGATGCGCCCACCCGGAAAATGGCAATAATTTGTTCTAAAGGTAATCTCGATATGGCTTATCCGGGATTGATTTTGGCAAATGCCGCACTTGGCGAGGGAGTCGAGCTCCATCTCTTCTTTACCTTTTGGGGTTTTGACATGATCACTAAATCTCGAATGGAACATCTTCAGTTTTCTCCTGCCGGTAACACCGCACTGCATATGCCAGGCGGCGATGCCCATATTCCTCAGGCACTGGCACCGGCCATGACTGGAATGGCAACAAAAATGTTGAAGAAACAAATTGCCGATTTAGGTGTTCCTGAAGTTCCAGATTTCCTCGATCAAATAGTGGCAGCGGGTGGACACCTTTGGGCATGTCGAATGTCGGCCGATATGAATAAGTTGGAACTTGCAGACCTTCGAGACGATGTTGAGGGGATAATCAGCGCCTCCGATTTCATCGAGATGACAGACGGGGCTCAACTACTCTTCATCTAATTCTCGGTGACGAGAGTAGTGAAGTTGTATGTGGCGATCGAGACGAGTTGTGAGAAGCTGGTGGATAAGAGTTTCTTAAGAAGCTAGAGCAACAGCAAAGCTAGCCCAAATGCTCGGAGTGTAAGTATCGGGCTGATAACCGCCGGATCCACCCATCAAGATCGGCATGGCGGGAAATGTTGTTCGGATAGTTCGAGCTACTTTTTCGTAAACCTCAAAGGAATATTGCAAATCGGCCAAAGGGTCGCTTTCATGGCCATCAGCGCCGGCGGCAATGAAAAGGAGATCAGGTTCAAAATCCTTACTAAGCCTTATAAATTCATCCGTTGCATTAAGCAATTGTGAATCGCCATCTCCTGCTCGAAGTGGGCGGTTGTAAACATGATCTTCTGGAAAACTCTCCTTGCCGGTCCCTGGAAAAATACCATTTTGGTGAATCGAATATGTGAAGACTTTGGAGTTGGATCGAGTTAGGTTCTCGGTTCCATCACCATGGTGGGCATCAAGATCAAAGATTGCAACTTTGAGATCAAAATCGTTCGTGGCAATGTTGGCGCAAATCGCGAAATCATTGAATACACAGAAGCCCGATCCGTGGTCGAATTGAGCATGATGTTTAGCGCCAGCGAAATTGATAGCCGTGGTCGCTTGCCCTGCGATCAGTGATCGAAGACCCTGAATGCTGGCACCAGCAAATAGGGTGGCGATTCGAGATTGCTCTGGTTTTGGAGTTCTCGCGCCAAAGATGATTGCGCTATCCAGGACTTCGGAGATGTAATCAATGTCGTGGACTCGGGAGAGTTCTTCTCGCGTAGCCGGAATGGCTTCTACGTATGTGTAGGAAATATCTTCGATCTGGGTCAAGATTTCAAACTCTGTAAGTGCGTTGGGATACCTTCGACCTTGAGTCGGGTGGGTCGCGCCGAGGTTCCACAAGGCAAATTCTGGACTGTGAATGAGAAATGTGTTTGGAGTAATCCTGCTTTCTTGGTTGATGTACTTTAAATATATCTCTCACCACTGACATACCTTTGACCGTAAATATGATTGCAGGTGTCGGTAGTGAAAGGCAGACTGAGAGAATGAACATTGCGCCGGGCGAACTGTATTTCATACGCGAGACTGATTATCTGACCAACAAGCTCACCAATTACGTAAAAATAGGATTGGTCAAAGATGTCGAAGGCCGAACCAGCACTGATAGGGCGGCCGAGCATCAAACTGGAAATCCTCGAACCTTGAGTGTTTACAAGGTCGTGAAAACTCCGGCCATCTCCGAAGTTGAAAACATTGTCCACAAACTTTATGCCACTCATCGCATCGAGGGCGAGTGGTTTCACTTCACTGATGCTCAACTCGCCACGGCCATCAAGGCTGCTTCTCAAATTGCCGACGAGATCAAAGCAAACGTGAAAGCAATTACAACAGCACAGGAGTTGAAGACCCGCCCATCGACAGAGAAAGTCGTTAAGCCCACCGCAAAATTATTGGGATATTTCGAGGAATATCACACGGCAAATGTGAAATTCAAGGCTTGTAAGGAATTGGTAGAACAGTACAAAGATTTGGTGAAAGCCGCGGCAGATGACGGAGAAGATATATCTTCAGTAGCCAAGGTGAAACCCGTGAAGGATCAAGAAGTGCTGGACATTGAAGCACTATCGGAAAAGTATCCCGATCTCTGGCAGCAATACTGTGTAACTACTTCACGGGTATCGGGTAGTTTTCGCTGGGCGACTTACTCTGGAAATGAACTCTCACTTCAGAAAATAGATAAGACACTTTTTGCCCTTACTGAGGAATTTGCACAATTGCTGAGTTCGAAATCAAAAAGTGCTAAGGCGGCACTACACGAAAAACATTTGGTGCTCTTAGGTCATCAAGCTCGAGCCGAACTGGATCGAGAGATTGCAGCCGCCAAAGTTCAGATCATTTGTAAAGATGCGAAGTCCATCGATGGAATATGCACCTGGAAGCGGGAAGTGAAAGAGAGTGTCAATTTTGATATTTCGACTTTCGTTTCGGAACATCCGAAAATAGCGGCACAACTGACGTCGACTAAAAAGAAAAAGGCTTCGGTTGTCGTTAAACCAAAGCGAAGTCAGAAAGTTTGATAACCGTTTAATCGGGTGAACAATTGAGCAGGCTTACCCACTGAGCCAATCGACTTCTCGCTTGTCGGATTAAGTCGGTCACCCATTTTTCTTCTAAAGAGATCTTTATCCAGCGGTTGACCAAGAACTGCTTCGTGAATCATCCGCAATTGATACAAGGTAAATTTCTCACCCAAAAGGAAATCAGGATCTGGCAGTTCGTCATAACGCTTTTGAAGATCAGCCACCCCCTTGTTTACAATGGCTTCTTGTTCGAAAGGCAGAGCGAGCTGGCCATCGGGCAATTCCAGTTCCAGTTCAGAATATTGATCTGGTTTATGGTGAACAAAGCCCAAGGCGAGATTGCGATTGCGCCGCAAAACGTCAGCAACCGTTTCTACGCGTTGAGTTGTTACATACCCAACGGACATTACCCATCCCCGGTCATCTCGAGTTGGTTCATCGAAGACATATAACTGCTTCGGTTCGATGCCCTTAATGCCACACTTTTCTAAAAGAGCGATCTCAACAGCTTCATTGAGGCGTTCGCGTTCACGGACCATTCGCCCAGGTAGCGCCCATTCTCGAGCAGCCAACCCTTCTCCGCGCTTGTAAAGGAGAAAAGCTAAATCCAAACTCTTGGAATGGCTGCGCTTGACTACCGAGAAGAGAACGACGTCCACTGCCAGATGGGGACCCCGAAAGGGTGCGAGATTGGGCGATTCGGGCGGCCATGTTCTCTTGGAGGCGTGGGTACCTGTCGGGGAGTTATAGAGGTTGCCTTCGACCATGAATTTATATTAGCGCGGATTTGTCGCTAACTCATGTTATAGTTAGCGCAATAACACGCTAATTAAAAGAGAGGGTCACCATGCACGTAAATGCTCACCTAGACCTCGACCTAGTCGCTTTGGAGACTGCGGATCGAATTACTTTGATGCTCGACCTCACGGCACCTGATAGCCCAGGGTCCCTAGATCGACCGGGACAAGCCGTTGAAGTTGTCCTGGATCGTTCTGGCTCGATGCAAGGTGCCCCTTTCGAGGCTGCCAAACAATCCTTACTCAGACTCGTGGATCGATTGGCTCCGCAAGACTCCTTTGGGTTGGTCATCTTTGATGATGCGACAACCATCATTTCACCGCTCCGAACCATGAAAGAGCATCATCTGCCATCCCTACGTCAGGCGATCCTGGCGATGGAAGTTGGTGGCTCCACCAACATCAGTTCCGGATATTTACTTGGGCTTAATGAGCTCTCCCATGCCAAGACTTCCAGTGGCTCAACGCTAATTCTCATCTCCGATGGTCATGCCAATGCGGGGGAGTGCAATCCCGACTTCTTCCTTCAAGTTGCTCAGAAGGCAGCCCTAAAGAGGGTCACTACTTCATCCATTGGTCTTGGGACCGGTTATGACGAGGTGCTCTTGGAAGCGGCCGCGCAAGGCGGCGGCGGAGTGCATCGTTTTGCCGCAACCATTGATGAAGCGATCGGAGCTATCGCAGAAGAGGTAGAGCATCTCCTGGATAAATCCGTAGTCAATACGGTTCTGCGGATAAAGCCGATTACTGGAGTTCATGGCGCCCCTGGCGTTGAGCTCCTGCAACCATTTCCGGTTTTGCACAATGGCGATGAGTACCTGGTTCAACTCGGGGATATGTACGCCGGTGAAAATCGTCGCTTCATGATTGATTTCGAAGTCCCACAACTCGCATCTCTCGGTTTAACAACCATTGCCGAGTTAACTCTGGAGTATCTCAATCTGGAAGATCACCAACAGTTCTCCGTCATGATGCCGGTCATGGTAAATGTCGTTCCGCAAGATGTCGCAGATGGTCGAGTCCCGAATCCAATTGTGCGCGCCGAACATTTAGTCTTGACCGCCCAGAGCGAGAAATCAAAGGCCATTAGCGATTTACGAAATGGCTACGATAAAGATGCCATCGCTCGATTGAAGACGGCGGCAACCAATTTGCGTCGGTCGGCATCTGAGATCTCCGTCGTTGACGAGATATCGGCAGAATCGCTTGCAATTATTTTGACCGAGGCAACTGATCTGGAGAAATTGGCCACGGTCACTGAGAATGAGACCATCGCATATAGTTCAAAGCGAATGACCGAGTCCTTCAGTAATAAAGTGCGTTCTCGAAAATTCACTGAGTTTAAAGAGGAAGAACAGCAGTAATCCGCTTTT
>CAIMZW010000035.1 GCA_903846075.1 uncultured Actinomycetes bacterium | reverse complement strand
GTCCGAGCGTCTCATAGCCGACGCAACTGCAGAGGTCGCTAAATATCGAGGATGGTTGGCTACTGCCGTTGAGGAAGCAGAGCGACTTTATCGAGTCCAGAATCAATCTCTTGCTGCGGCTGAACAAGGAATCGCCGCTTCTCGAGCGAAGTTAACTAGCTCGTTTGGGAAACTGGCAGAGTTACAAGCAACCGTTCAATCAGATCTCAACGCGAATGGTCAACCAGTGACAAATCAATTCAAGAAGGCAGAAGCAGAACCCGTTCGTCGCAGCACTACACCGCGTAAGTGAGCAATAGCAAAACCTCCCACTACATTCCGCCAATCGATGGCCTAAGGGCTCTCGCAGTAGCGGCAGTTCTCCTCTATCACCTTGGGGTCAATTGGATCCCTGGTGGATTCCTTGGGGTTGATTTATTTTTTGTCATTTCCGGGTACGTCATCACTCGTTTGATCATCGACACAATTAATGAACGAAGCGCACTTGATCTCCGCCGGTTCTATGCCGGCAGAATAAGAAGGCTCTTACCCGCGTTAATTTTCATGATATTGGGCTCGGTCACCATCATTGCGTTCTGGGCTCCCGAGGCAATGCCAAGATTTCTCTCCGATATTCCTTATGTCCTGACAGGGACAAACAATTGGCGGCTAGTTTTTCTTCACCAGGATTATTTTCAATCAATTGGTCGCCCACCATTTCTCCAACACACATGGTCACTTGCCGTCGAATCTCAGTTCTATCTGATTTGGCCATTAGTACTGCTGGGGATTGTCAAGAAATTTGGCAAAGCGAATATCACCAAGGTTGCTTTGACAATCGCTGCCATTTCTGGAACGGCGCTCTTCCTTTTTTCGTTACGTATGGATTCGGCAAACCAACGTCAGACCAGTCATATCTATTTTGGAACTGATACCCACAGTCTGGGGCTCTTTTTAGGTGCAGCCCTGGCGGTCAGTTGGGTTCCACAAAATCTGAGTTCGAAAATTTCCCAACGAGCACAAGATTTTGTTGACGGAATCGGAGTTGTTGGACTTTTAGGACTTCTCGGAACTTTCCTTTTCATTCAAGAGAGCAATGCCACTCTCTATCGGTTGGCTTTTCCGCTTGCTGGGATTTTTGGCTGTGCAATTTTGACATCGATTGTTCATCCAGCATCCAGATTTGCACCCTTGCTTAGCGCACGGTGGTTGATCTGGATTGGCGAACGCTCCTACGGAATTTATCTTTGGCATTGGGTGATATTCCAAGTTACCAGACCAACCGTGGACCTCGCTGGTTCAGTACTCGCGCTTAATTGTGCTCGAGTTCTGCTCGTTCTGGCATTGGCCGAAATTTCCCTTCGGTGGATCGAACTTCCCGTCCGACAAGGACGGATTGAAAATTGGCTACGAGGTATGAAATACCGAACCGCAAAGGTTCGCACTCAGCAGCGGCTTGGTAGCGCTTTCGTGCTCGTAACGATAATCCTTCTCTTTACTGCCGTCAGTATCTACGGAAATAATCGAGCACTGCCAAGGTCGCGTGGAGATGCCAAATACCAAACGGCCAATAGTTCTACCGACAATCCAAATTCCGAACCCTCCGCATCTGCTTCCAAAATCAGAGGTCTTTGGGTAACAGGGGATTCAGTCATATTGGGGATTCATAGCAAATTAGAAGCTCATGATCACATCGGACTTATCAATGCTCGAGTTGGACGTCAGATTCAGGAGTTGACCGAAGTAGTGCGTGCCGATAGATCTCAGATGGTCGGAACTACTGTCATTCTTGATTTAGGTAATAACAACCATCTCACCGAAAGTTCGGTGATTGAACTTTTTGAACTTTTGAAAAACCAGCCAAAAATTATTTTAGTGAACACGGCTGTCCCCCGAAGTTGGCGGGCAGACAATGATCGAATAATCGCTAAAGTGGCGAAAAAGTACCCTCAAACAACGCTTATCGACTGGAATGAGATTTCCCAAGGACATCCAGAATTCTTTGCCCCTGACGGAGTGCATCTTTCAGACCTGGGCGGAGATGTCTACGTCTCCGCCATTCTTGATGCTCTGAAGACTAATTAAATCAGGAGTAATTTCCTGGAAGGCCAAATACTTTTCCGCCTACGATCTGTCCATCGGAATAGACCGTGGAAACTCGGAATGATGTCCAACCCTTTGAATTAACTTTTGTAACATCCAATGACATTTGAGATGCCGGAACTGTGGAGATCAATTTCCAAGGCCCTGCACTTATCGAGATTTCGATGTTGTAGTTCGTTAATTGGTCGGCGGGAGTTGGCGCCTTCCAAAAGATTGTTGCTCCACTGCTGGTGTAGTGCGCCACGATCGCTTCAGGGGCGAGGTGGGCAGCAGAAGTAGCAGCAGCGGACTCTGTTGGCGTTGCTGATGCCGTGGCATCACTCATGGCAGGGGTAGCGCTATCGCTTGGCGTTGCTGAGGCCGATGCGGTCGGTGTCGTGACAGGAGTAGAGGAAGTACTTTTACTGGAATTCTTGATAACAACAATTGCAGCCAAAATCAAAATACCTACTAATACGGCGAAAACAACTCGCTGCGAGGAAGCGGGCTTTTTCGCAGCATCTACGGCAGCCGGCGTGACTGCTGCGCTGGAAACTTCGACTGGTGCAATTTCTGGAGTCGAAGCTGCCTCAACGCTTGGCGTTGGGTCAGTCGTAATGGGAGCAAGAACTGATTCGGTGATAGAAGTCGCAGCAACTGGACTCTTTTTCGCCGAGGTCTTTTTCGAAGCGCTTTTTTTAACACTAGCCTTTTTGGTAGCGGCAATTTTCTTGACGGGTGCTGCTTTTTTAGCAACAACTTTCTTCGCAGATTCTGAACTCTTCTTAACCGTCGCTTTTTTAGCAACAACTTTTTTGGCCGGTGCTGCCTTCTTTGCTACCGAAGCCGAACTTGACGCAGCTTTTTTCGGTGCTGCCTTCTTTGCCGGTGCTGCCTTCTTTGCCGGTGCCGCCTTCTTTGCTATCGCTTTTTTGGCAACAACTTTTTTGGCAGGTGCTGCTTTTTTAACAACAGCCTTCTTCGTCGCGCTCTTCTTTGCATCTGCCACAGTGAAACTCCTTGACGATTAAATTGCAACGTAAGTTATGGAGGAAGGGTACCTTAGAGAAGGTCTCAGATAATTAAAGTAAGGCGACTAAATGTGGAGCAATTGCGCGCAAAGCTTGACCACGATGACTGATCAAATCTTTCTCGCCAGGTCCAAATTCACCCAGAGTTAAGGATGAATTATTGGGCATAAATATCGGGTCGTAGCCAAATCCGGCCTCTCCCCTCGGCTCGCGCACAATTGTTCCGAATAGGTGAGATTCTTCAATGAGCTCTCTCCCATCTGGCATATGCAGAGCAACTGCGCAAGTGAAGTGCGCTCCTCGAAGTTCACTTTCCACCTCTTTAAGTTGGTGAAGTACTTTGGCGATATTTTCAGCATCGTTGCCATGGACTCCGGACCAACGTGCCGAATAAATGCCTGGATCACCGCCCAGAGCATCAATACAAAGCCCACTGTCATCTGCAAGAGCGGGCAGTTGGCAATAGGCGCTGACCTCCCGAGCTTTGAGAAGTGAATTTTCCTGAAAGGTACTCCCTGTCTCTTCGACATCTGGAAGATCTGGAAAATCTGCCAATCCCAATACCTGAATATCTGAGGCGTATTCGGCGAGCAACCTTTCAAATTCGGCGATCTTGCCTTTATTTCTGGTCGCTAGGACAACTTCACGCATAGATTAAGAAGCCAATGCTTCCAGTTGAATGGCAGTCAGTTGCGCACATCCGGCCGCGCCTAAATCAAGTAGGGCGTTTAATTGGGCGCGATCAAAAGCTTTACCTTCCGCCGTTCCCTGTACCTCTACAAAATCACCATTTCCGGTGCAAACGATATTCATGTCGGTCTCCGCCGTGACATCCTCTTCATAGCAAAGATCGAGCATCGGAACTCCCTTAATAATTCCAACACTCACTGCTGAAACGGAGTTTGGCAACGGATTCCTTGATGGCAAAACAAGACCTTTTTCTTTCGCCCATGAGATCGCATCGGCCAGCGCTACATATGCACCGGTGATTGCGGCTGTACGAGTTCCACCATCGGCTTGCAATACATCACAATCGATGACGACGGTATTTTCACCAAGGGCGTGCATATCCACGGTCGAACGAAGTGATCGTCCAACGAGTCGGGAAATCTCCTGTGTCCGTCCGCCTAACTTTCCTTTGACGCTCTCTCGGTCGGAACGAGTATGAGTGGCTCTGGGCAGCATCGCGTATTCGCTGGTCACCCAACCTTTGCCACTTCCGTTTAGCCAACGTGGGACTCCAGCAGAAAAGGATGCCACACAGAGAACTCTGGTGTTTCCAAATTCGACGAGAACAGAACCTTCGGCATTCTTGAGCCAGGAACGAGTAATGGAGATTGGACGCAACTCATTTGCGGCCCGACCATCGATTCGCTTGTTGGATGATTCCACACTTGACATAAAGATCCTCTTCTCCTCGATCACTTCGCTAATGGCTCCAAGCCAATCTTCTTGAAAACTAGTTGTAAACTTTTGATTCGACTCTGACGACTTCCGGCCCGAGAAATCGTCTAGCAAGAGAACTAAATTGTTCGGTATTTCCAGTGGCAACAAATTTATACTGTGCTTGCTCATCGCCTCGAAGTAGTTCATCTTCGACCAGGACTCGATAGAGATCCTTAGCCGTCTCTTCCGCACTAGAAACCAAAGTGACCCCATCACCCATGACATATGAAATGACGCCAGTGAGTAGTGGGTAGTGGGTGCAGCCAAGAACAAGAGTATCTATCTCGGCCTCCTTTAATGGTGCGAGATAGTTCTTTGCAATTTCAGTTATCGCTGCTCCAGAAGTTTCTCCTCGTTCGACATACTCCACGAAAAGTGGACAGGCAATCGAGGTAATTTCCAAGTGAGGTGCTGCGGCGAAAGCATCCGTGTAGGCACCAGACTCAATGGTGGCTTGCGTTCCAATCACGCCGATTTTTCCAGTTCGAGTCGCGAAGACCGCGCGGCGAACAGCAGGTTGAATGACTTCGATCACCGGAACTGAGTAGCGCTCCCGTGCATCTCGAAGCATCGCTGCGCTTGCTGTATTGCATGCAATGACCAAAGCCTTAACACCAGCATCGACAAGTTCATCCAAAATTTCCAAGGAGAAAGAACGAACCTGGGCTAGTGACTTCGGTCCATACGGACCGCGTGCAGTGTCTCCGACATAGAGGAGGGATTCATGCGGCAACTGATCAATAATTGCCCGAGCGACTGTTAATCCTCCAACACCAGAATCAAAAACTCCTATCGGGGAGTCAGAAGTCGGCGCTGAATGAATCACCCCAAAAGCCTACCCTTGCTAACCACGAATCAAGCCCAGAGTTGGCCTTCCAAAGATTCGGCATCTCCATCAGCTGAATAAATCCCAGTAGAGAGGTACTTCCAACCCGCATCGCAAACGATGAAGGCGATATCGGCACCGACTCCAGCCTTTACACATTCATTGGCGACACCGAGGGCAGCATGGAGAATGGCACCGGTAGAGATTCCAGCGAAAATGCCTTCAACAGCCAACAACTCTTTTACCCGACGAACTGAATCTTCGGCGCCTACCGAGAAACGGCGAGTAATGATTGAGGCGTCATAAAGTTCGGGCACAAAACCTTCATCGATATTGCGCAAACCATAGACAAGTTCCCCGTAGCGAGGTTCGGCCGCGATGATAGAAATCTCTGGATTTTGTTCTCTCAGGTACCGACCCGCTCCCATCAAGGTGCCAGTAGTTCCAAGGCCAGCAACAAAGTGAGTAATAGTCGGTAGATCAGCAAAAACTTCCGGGCCAGTGGTCTGGTAATGAGCCGCAGTATTTGCTGGGTTTCCATATTGGTAAAGAAAAACCCACTCTGGATTTTGAGCCGCAATTTCCTTGGCCACCCGTACGGCTTCATTGGAACCACCAGCGGCTGGTGAGTAAATAATCCGAGCGCCCCACATCTCCAGCAACTGACGACGTTCGACGCTGGTGTTCTCTGGCATGACGCAGACCAAGTTGTAGCCCCGAACTTTTGCCACCATTGCTAGGGATATTCCGGTATTCCCACTCGTTGGTTCAAGAAGTGTTGCTCCAGGTTTCAAAACTCCGGACTTTTCTGCAGCATCCACCATGAAGAGAGCGGTTCGGTCTTTTATTGAACCAGTGGGATTTCGGTCTTCCATTTTTGCCCAAAGCCGAACTGATGGTGCGCCTTCAGCCTTGCGCGGAGATAATTTCGGCAGACCTATGAGTGGGGTGTGACCTAATGAATCCTCTAGCGACTCGTAACGAGTCACATGGAGCCCCCGGCGACGGCAGGCAAAATGGTGACGGAATCGCCCTCTTTGATCGGTGCCTCGAGCGCGCCCATGAAACGAACATCTTCGTCGTTGATATAAACGTTGATGAAACGGCGAAGTTGCCCGTTCTCTAATAATCGCTCGCCCAAACCTGGAAAATTGAGTTCCAACGAGGCGATGACCGATTGAAGATCAGATCCGCTTGCAGAAACCACTTTTTCGTTCTTGGTGTACGGGCGAAGAATGGTGGGAATTCGCACTTCTACATTTCCGGCAACGTTTAATGACATGTTCCTATTATCTGAAAAAAAAGAGGTTCTGACCAATCAAAACCTTGCGAAAGGTGGGTTTGCGCAGCGCGGCCGACTATCGAATGAGCCTTATCGGTTAGAGGAAAACCACATCTTCCTCAGTGACGACCCCATCGACTATTCGATAGGAACGAAATTCGGTTGCAGGTGCAATCTCTTTGCGTGTGGAGACCAAAACATAATGAGCATTTGGTTCAGAGGCGTAGGAGATATCCGTTCGAGAGGGATAAGCCTGCGTTTCAGTATGGGAGTGATAGACGACCACAATCTCTTCATCATTGTCATCTGCCTCACGGTAAAGAGCGAGCAGATCTTTCGAATCGAACTCGTAAAAAGTTGGTGAGTGTGCCGAATTAATCATCGGCTTGTGGCGCAGGGCTTGGTCACTACCTATTGGTCCAAGAATGACGCCGCAACACTCGTCGGGATATTCCTGCCTGGATTGCTCCAAAATTGCATCGGCAAAGGATTGTGGGATTCGAAGGACCATGTCATCAGCCTAGAACAGAGAGGAGATTTTCCTGTAACCAGCCAAGCCAAAAGTAGACGGCAAAGGTTGGCTTGATGGGATCTTCATCAGGTAATAAATCAAATTTCTCATAGCTTTCGCTATCGACATCCAATCTGACACCCAGGGCTAACCGAAGATCATTCAACGCGAGCAACCAAATATCTGGATCGATTCCAGTTATCGAATCAATTCCAAAATCAGAGGAGTTTTCAACGCCAGTATCAATTGAGTAATCCACAATAATAGAAAGTTGTTGTCGAACTCGTCTCAAAATTCTTTGCTTATTTCCTCGAATTTCAGGTTCGGTAAATCTTCTGAAATCAGATGCGGCTTCCGGATCGCTATAGGCATTTGGCAATAATCGCTTGAGAACTGGATCCTCCGGTGCCGCGATCTCCGTAGGTACAGTCAGCATCTGGGCTAGCGGATCATTGGTGTCGTAGTGATGGAAGAAGTCACCTTCGCCAAGAAGTTCTAGTAGTTGTTCGACCAAATTAATAAGTATTTGGGCTTCGGTTTGAGTGACAAAAAGCGTGACCCCAGAATCTTCCTTGACGAAGTTCGACATTTAAATTTTGTCATCTCTTTGCAACGTCGCCCAAAGACCATTTTCGTGGAGACGTTGAACATCGCGTTCCATTTCCTCACGGCTTCCTGAACTGACTACGGCTTTGCCTTCGTTGTGGACTTTCATCATTAGTTCATGAGCTTTCTCCTGCGAAAAGCCGAAAAGCTTTATAAATACATAAGTCACATAACTCATCAAGTTAACTGGATCGTCCCAAACGATTGCTACCCATGGGCGATCTACTAATTGCGAAATGCTTAAGTCAGATTCCGTTGCAGTACTCATGATTTACTCAATTTACCTCAACCTAGGCTAGCGGCGCGACTAACGAACCAGCAGCGTGATGTTGTCGCTTGCGCTATCTGCAAATTTTGAATCACCTTTTAGCATCAATCGGATGGTGTGAAAACCAACTTGATTCTGATTTATCGTGACCGTAAAGCGCCCGTCGACATCGGTTGTAATCGGTAAATACGGTTGTGTGGAATTGCTATCTTGGACAGTTAATGTCAGGCCCGCCTGTTTTGGTTGGACCTGACCAGAAATCAAATAGGTAACTCCAGGTTTGATTGATGAAGGCGGTGACCAGGAAATAACTCGACTTATTTTTACATCCGCATTGGCAGTGGTAGCGGCCAGCCGATCCCAACTACCATCCGAACTCAATCGAAATGAAGTTAATTCACCGATTGAGAGAAGAGTGGAGAACTTTCCATCATCGCCCGTTAATCCAGTTGTCACCTGACGCCAATCGCCTAACGAGTTCTTCATTTCGAGCCGAACTGGAAGACCCGGAATTGGCCTGGTATCTGGCAACTTGAAAGTTCCAGTCACGGTAATCGGGGTGCCAATCAATGCGGTGGTGTGATCTGTCGAGATAGTTCCCAAGACGGTGTCAGGAGCGATCGATTGCGCAAAGGAACGCAGAGCGGTCATCGCCGTGGGATCTTCCATTCCAATCGTCCACGCGGCTATCCCACCAAGGCGATACTTCGCTACGAGATTGGCTCGTGCGAGATAGCCCTTCGGATCTTGATACCAAGCGGTACGGGTTGCAGTGCACGAGGTTGCAAGTCCACCGGAAGTTAAACCGTTGTAGACCTTTTTATAAACAAAATTGCTCTCGCCATACGTTGGATTAAATACTGGAGTCACTCCGTAACTGCTTGCCAAGTTGAACGCATCCTGCATGATGAATGTCGCAGCTTTAGCGCCGACTTTAATTACTGGTGCGAAAACTGCTGGACAAGTTCCATCTACCCTCGTCACCCAATCGCGCCCATAACCAGGAACGCCAACATAAACTTTAGAAGCTGGGATGACCGAAACCGCATATTGAACGGCGCTCTCGGTCCAAGCAATTGGTCCGATGGGGCCAGGACTACTGGTTGAGTAGTCATAAGTCATTATTCGAAGGCGATCAATAAAGGAAGAAATCTTCGACCAGGCATAAACGTAATAGCCCTGTTTGCCAGATAAGGGATCAAAGAGAACCGGTGTTGTAACCGAGAGCAATTTATTATTGAGATGCAATGCACCAGAGAGATCCTGAATAAATTGCACCCAATTTGGCTGGGTCGAATTCCAGGTTGAAGTGCCATCAACAAAAGCAAAGTTTTCAAAATCGAGATCGATACCGTCATACCCATTTGTTAGAACGAGATTCACAATTGTGGCGACCAAGGTTGCCCGGGTTTTGGCGTTCGCAATCAAACCAGCCAGAACTGCTTTACCTGTGCCATCCGTTATGGTCGGTAAGAGTTGAATTTTCAAACTTTGCAAAGTTTGAATCGGGATGGAAATCGGAACGCTCGGGTTGGCTGGGGTGTAGAGATCGGTGATTTTCTTCTCGCTGCTGAGGGTGTACCAAAATGGCATTACCTCTTTAATGAGATCGCAATTGGTCACCGTGTCAGGAAGTCCTGCCTTCATTCCGTAATACGGCAGCCACCCGGAAAATATCGCTCGCGGTGGAGTAACATCCGAATTACTGGAATCAGGAGTGGCGAGTGAACCGGCACATGGTCCAGGCGGTGATGAAGGCAGAATTGATGAAGGCAGAATTGTGGGTAGAGACGGTCCCGATCCCGAGGGAACAGGAGAGGCGATAATGGGCGTACTCGGTGATGGCCTCGGTGAGGCGCTGGGATTGGCAGTTGCCGTGGCGGATGAGGTTGCCGTGGCCGATGACGTTGCCGGGGCCGACGATGCTGGCGTGGCCGACGATGCTGGCGTGGCGGATGCGGAACTCAAACCGGAAGTGGAAGGCGCTGGCGTCGAAGTGGCAGAAATTGCACCGGGAGAGATCGCTGCGGAAAATATGGCGGCAAGGGCGAGCGCCACTACAAATCGCATAGGCGAAAATCGTGGGCTCATGCTTTTTAGCCTAACTAAATAAGGTGAGAATTGAAGGCAAGGTGAGAATTAAGGCGGTAACCCCGCCCTATTCCTTTTTTAGACCTGCGTAAATCTCTTTACAGGTTGGGCAGATAGGAAATTTTTCCGGGTCGCGATTCGGAACCCATTTCTTGCCGCAAAGAGCGCGAACCGCCTTGCCAGTAACGGCGGATTCAACAATCTTATCTTTGCGAACGTAGTGCGCAAACCGTTCATGGTCGCCATCCTCATGAGAAAGGCGCTCCTCTTCCACCAGCAGATCGGAAAATTCCTCGTCATGCGTGTCGTTCATGACCGAATATTACTTCGACATCACCTCCTGCATCCTTTCAGACTTCGCTCAAGACTTAGTTTGAGGTTCTTTCCAGCAAAATCCTGTCTAAACTCTCCCAATGAAAGATCTCCTGCGTACCGAGGACCTCTCGCGAACCGACGTCGAGCTACTCCTGGCCACTGCCACTGAATTTGCCGAGCATCCGTTAAAGGCGAAAGAGGCCCTTGCCCATCGCACCGTAGCGATTTACATGACTAAACCATCAACTCGCACTCGATTGGCTTCCGAGACCGCGGTTGCTCATCTCGGTGGAACTCCAATCTTCATCCGTGGCGATGAATTGCAGATTGGTCGCGGTGAAACCATCGCCGACACTGCCCGCGTGATTAGTGGATTTGCCTCTGCGATGATTATTCGAACTTACGCTCAGAGCGATGTAGATGAACTTGGTAAGTACGCAACTATCCCCATCATTAATGGTCTAACCGACCAGGATCACCCCACTCAACTGTTGGCAGATTGGCTAACGATCCGCGAAGTATTTGGTTCTGATATTTCTGGACGAAAATTTACCTATGTGGGCGATGGCAACAACATGGCACATGCTTGGCTAACAATGGGCGCAATTCTTGGAGCGCACGTGGTCGTCGCAACCCCCTCTGGCGCATGGGCACCAGACTCAGAGGCTGTTGCGACAGCACAGAAGATTGCGGCGAAGACCGGAGCAACGGTTGAAGTCCTTCACGACCCAGAGGCAGCCGCAAAAGATGCAAGTGTTCTCTACACCGACGTCTGGATGTCCATGGGGGATCCAGAGAGTGAACGAACTGAAAAACTCAAAGCCCTCTCGCCGTTCGCCGTCACCGCGGAACTTATGTCGTTAACGGCCGCGGATGGCATCTTTCTTCACTGCCTTCCGGCCCACCGCGGCGAAGAGGTCAGCGCCGAGGTCATCGACGGACCACGTTCCTACATCTGGCGCGAGGCCTATCACCGTAGAAGCACAATTCAGGCGATCCTTTACCACCTGGTTCGTGGCGAACTTGAAGGCAATATTTTCGATTAGTCATCGAGGTATTCGCTAGCGCCCTCATCCCCTTCGGGTTAGCACTTATTTACCCTGAATTCGTTGTGATTTACGGAATACTCCCTGCAAAATTGGCAGACATCATCATGCATTGTGGATAGCCTTCCGCACATGCTTATTGCCGTCGCAAAAGAGGTTCGGCCTGGGGAGAAGCGTGTTGCCCTAGTTCCCGACATCATTTCAAAACTCACTCGAGCAGGGTTAGAGGTTGTCATCCAATCTGGCGCAGGTATTGCGGCAGGCTATGACGATTCTGCATTCGAGGCCGCTGGAGCCAGTGTTAAAAAATCTGGTTCTGTCCTAACTGGTGCAGATGTCATCGCATCAGTCCAACCACTCAATCCCAAGCAGATGGCCACCTTGAAAAAAGGCGCCATTACGATCTCATTCCTCTCGCCGACTACGGCAGTCGATTCGATCGAAGCCGCGGTCAAAGCACATGTCACCGCGCTCTCGCTTGAACTGGTTCCTCGGATTTCCAGGGCGCAGTCGATGGATGCACTCACTTCTCAGGCACTTTGTGCCGGATATCGCGCAGTGTTGGTTGGTGCCGAACTTTCACCTCGTTTCTTCCCACTTCTCATGACTGCTGCTGGAACTGTTACCCCAGCACAGGTCGTGGTTCTTGGCGCTGGTGTTGCCGGCCTCCAAGCGATTGCAACAGCAAAACGTTTAGGTGCTGTTGTTAGCGCTTACGACGTTCGACCTTCTTCTGCCGATGAAGTGAAATCAATGGGTGCCAAATTCATTAACTTGGAATTGGAAGCACTTGAAGGCTCTGGCGGATATGCCCGCGAAATGACGGAAGAGCGAGCTGCTAAGCAACGTGAATTACTGACTCCATATATTTCTGCTGCGGATGTACTCATTACGACTGCAGCCGTTCCTGGTCGCCCAGCACCTCGCTTGGTCACCGCCGAGATGGTTGCAACCATGAAGCAAGGGGCCGTGATTGTTGATCTGGCTGCTGAAACTGGCGGAAACGTCGAAGGTTCCGAAGCTGGCGAAACAATCATCACTGAAAACGGAGTTCTGCAGTGGGGTGGAAAGGATGTGCCAAGTCAATTGGCAACTCACGCCTCCATGCTCTTCTCCCGTAACGTCGTCAATCTTTTGCTACTGATGACCAAATCTGTCGATGGAAAGCCAACGGGAGAAGTTATTCCTGATTTTTCGGATGAAATCATCGATGCTGCAACCGTCACCATGAATGGTGCTCGTAGAACTCCGGAAGGAAAGAAGTAACCATGACTACTACTTCTATTGTTGCAGCGATGCCTGCCATGGCGGTGCTGACCATCTTCCTACTCGCGATCTTCGTGGGATTTGAAGTGGTCTCAAAAGTCTCCACTACCTTGCACACTCCACTCATGTCCGGTGCGAATGCAATTCACGGAATCATTCTTGTCGGCGCCATTATCGTGGCCGATGGCGCAACGAGCGGACTAGAAACAACCCTCTCGATTTTGGCTGTTGTTCTAGCAACTATCAACATGGTTGGTGGCTTTGTCGTTACCGACCGAATGTTGGAAATGTTCAAAGGAAAACCAAAAACTCCAAAGACCGCAAAAGTTGAAGGGGAGGTCACCAAGTGAACCACAATATCTACGACCTTCTTGGTTTAGTTTCTGCCGTCTGCTTCATTCTTGCTCTCAAGGGTCTATCAACTCCAAAGACTGCTCGTCGAGGTAACTTGATTGGTGCCGCGGGTGCAACTCTTGCCACCATCGTCGTCTTCTTTGCACCAAAGGCTGCAGGTCAATCTCATCACAACACGTTGTTAATTCTGATTGCGATCGCGTTTGGCGTTGCTGTCGGCGTACCTGCTGCCCGCAAGATTCAAATGACCCAGATGCCGCAACTTGTGGCGCTCTTTAACGGTGTTGGTGGCGGCGCAGCAGCGTTGGTTGCAACCGTCGAATATCTCAATCTCAGCAAAGATGGAAAACCAAGCACTGCAAACCTTGTTGCGACGGTCTTCACCGTTATCGTCGGTTGCACCTCGTTCTCTGGTTCCGTCATTACCTTCTTGAAACTCCAAGAGTTGATGACCACACGTCCTGTTGTCTTCCCTGGTGGCAGGTTCGTTATTGCTGCAACTTTGGCTGGCACTCTCGGGACTGCTGGATGGGTTATTGCTTCCGGTGGAAATACACCATTGCTCATCATGGGCGCACTTGCTCTTGCCTTTGGTGTCCTCTTCGTACTTCCTGTTGGTGGCGCGGACGTTCCAATCGTTATCTCACTCTTGAACGCCTTTACTGGCCTAACTGTTGCTGCTAGTGGTTACGTTCTTCAGTCAACGCTCTTGATCGTTGCCGGAACATTGGTAGGAGCATCAGGAACCATCCTGACTCGCCTCATGGCTGCGGCTATGGGACGTTCGCTCTTTGGCACTTTGTTTGGTGCCTTCACTGCCAAGCCTCAAGAGGCAACTGGCACGGGCGAAGCACGTTCGGTTAAGTCAGGTTCTGCCGATGACGTTGCCATCCTGCTCAACTACGCCCAGCGCGTAGTCATCGTTCCTGGTTTTGGTCTTGCAGTAGCTCAGGCACAACACACAGTTCGCGAATTGGCTGACATTTTGGCGGCAAAGGGAGTTGATGTTGCTTATGGCATTCACCCAGTTGCTGGTCGCATGCCTGGCCATATGAATGTGCTCCTTGCCGAGGCAAATGTTCCTTACGAGCAATTGGTGGAGATGGACGAGGTAAATCCAACCTTCCCACAGACAGATGTCGTCCTCGTTGTTGGTGCTAATGACGTTGTTAACCCAGCGGCAAAGACCACACCTGGTTGCCCAATTTACGGAATGCCAATCTTGGATGTATCACTGGCTGGAAACGTCATCTTCTTGAAGCGTTCGATGCGCCCTGGCTTTGCCGGTATTGAAAATGAATTGTTGTATGACGCAAAGACCACGCTGCTCTTTGGTGATGCAAAGGATTCGTTGACAAAGGTAGTGAGTGCGCTAAAGGCTCTCTAGAAAGACTAGGTCGGAATTAATTAAATCTAGATTAAAAAGATCTGAACGAATTAGATTTGGTTAACATCCAGATCTCGCAAGAACTGCATCGCTGCCCGATGATTGTTAAGCACAATCATTCGGGCAGTTGCATTTTCTGGCATGAATTTTGGGTCGAAGTATCTGGCTCTCAGTTTTGCATGATTCTTCCAAGACCAAAGTAAAACATTTTGATTCGGATCCAGTTTGAGTAGATTGCGAAAATTTTCGCGATTACCGTTCCACAACTCTTTCCGAGTAATCATTCGGGATAGGGTTCTGCGAATCAATCGCCGCATTATAAAAGCTCGGGAGTAGTCGAGAAAAATTACGGCCGTGGCGCGTTGGTCAACTAAATCCGCCACGGCAGAGTAATTTCCATCCACAACCCAATCACTCCATTGAGTGAGTTCATCCACTTGCTTGCGAAGTTCGCTTTTATCCAGTGGTGTCCAGTCGCTCTGGTGGTAGAGCGCATCAAGCTCGATAGCGGGGATCTCAAAATGCTCGGCAATCTTTCGGGCGAAAGTTGACTTGCCCGAACCCGAGCTACCCACCACATGAACCCTGTTCATACCCGCAAAAGTATTACTAACTCTCTGGCTTAGGAAGTCCTAAGCAATGCTTTTGCGCCATTGATTCCTTGGCGGATTGCCTGGTCCATATTGATGTACGAGTAAGTTGCTAGACGACCAGCGACAACGACATTAGTGGGCATTCGCGTTTCTACTAAGGTTTTATATTTCTCCGAGAGCGATCGATTGACACCGGCTCGATCATAAATTGGATAGTGGCGGTCGTCGGATTCTCCTGGATATTCAGTCGTAATAACTGTTCCTGGAACGAAACTCTCACCCGAGTACCATTTAGGTTCAGTTTTTCTAGTGAATCGAACTTCTCCGGATGGATAATTCATCGCGGCAGCCTGCAGCAAGGTTCCATCTACCTCTTCAAAAAATTGATGTTCAAACCGGGTTCCCCGCCAAGGTAGCCATCCAAACGAAAAATCCAAAAATTCATCTAGTGCGCAGGTTAAAACCACACCATCGAATCCTTGCCAATCGTGCGAGGTGATGGAGGTTTTTTCAGAGAGAATAAGTTTCGAACCTGCCAGCATCGGCCCAATCAAGTTTTCATAACCTCCGACTGGCCAACCTTGATAGGGATCTTTAAATGACTCCAGATCGCGATTTGTTCTGAGTTCAATTCTCTTCGGTGCCCACTCGGCCCCGATTTCATCCGGTGCCATCCCCCATTGCTTCTTGGTATAGGGACCAATAAATAAATCAAAGAGAGTGGGTCCCACTAAATCTATGCAGAAGGTAGCGAAAGAATTGCGGCTCGGTTCACGAGGTCGGCTAGATAGTTCATTCCGAATCTGACTCCATTGTGGCAAAGATTCCAGTTCGTTGACTTGGAGTGGCCAACTAAATAGATTCTCAGTCAAGTTTGAGGGAGTATCACTACGCGCCGAAATGTTAAAGGGATCAGCGAGAATTCGATGGCGATAATCCACCCATTGGCATAATTCGGAGACGAGTTCCCATATCTTTTCATCTTGCGTGTGAAACAAGTGTGGGCCATTGACTTCATAGATCACCCCCAAGATTCGATCGCATTTCGTCATTCCGCCAGAGGTTGGGAGAGCTTCGAAGACCGTTACATCGCAACCAGCATCTGTCAAGCTCCGAGCCGCCGACGCCCCCGTGAGACCACTTCCGACTATTGCAATTTTTTTCATCGGGCTAACCATGTCATCGGGCTAACCATGTCATCGGGCTAACCATGTCATCGGGCTAACCATGTCATCGGAGTACCTTAGCGGTGGGCTTTGTGGTGAAACTACGTTGTTTATTAGGAGTTTAAGAAAGTTATTGATTGCCTTAGTTCGCAGAACTAATGAATGGTCCGGCCGCGTTCGAGTTGAACTGGCCATTCAATGACATCTCCCAATGTTTCCGCAGCGAACAAGGGCCAACGCGGATTGCGCAACATGGCTCGTCCCAAGGTAATCACATCTGCCTGTCCACTGGTCAGAATTTCTTCAGCCTGATGAGGATCGGTAATCAGACCCACTGTGGAAGTTAAAATTCCGGTCTGAGCTTTAATCTCCGTGGCTAACGGAACTTGATAACCAGGTCCAACTGGAATCTTCACTCCAGCCACATTACCGCCAGTTGAAACATCGACCATGTCAACACCTTCAGCTTTAAGAATTTTCATCAGTTCGACAGATTGCGCCAAATCCCATCCGCCGTCAACCCAGTCGGTGGCCGAAATGCGGAGGAATAGCGGAACGGTCTCCGGAATTGATGAACGAATCGCAGAAACAATTTCTCGAACAAATCTTGTGCGACCCGTGAAATCTCCGCCGTACTCATCCGTTCGAGTATTTGAAAGTGGTGAGAGAAATTCATGAATCAGGTAACCGTGGGCACCATGGATTTCAAGGACATCAAAACCTGCCTCAAGCGATCGCTTCGCTGCCGATGCAAAATCTTGAACGACTTGGTGAATTTCCGCAGTAGAAAGAGCATGGGGTTCTGGGTAGCCCGGGAATGCGATGGCACTCGGTGCCACGATGGTCCATCCGCCCTCTTCGAGCGTTGCATTTGGATGGTCGCTACCAGGAGCCGTTGTTGAACCTTTTCGGCCAGCATGCGCCAACTGAATTCCAACTTTTGTTCCCATGGAATGTGCGAAGTCAATAATCGGTTTAAAGGCATCCACTTGTTCTTGATTCCACATTCCGAGACAAGCGACCGAAATCCGACCCTCAGGATTTACTCCAGTTGCCTCGACCATGATCAGACCAGTACCACCCGTTGCAAAGGAACCCAAGTGAACTCGATGCCATTCCCCGGCAACGCCATCCACTGCTGAGTATTGGCACATTGGACTAACCCAAGCTCGATTTCGAAATTCGACGCCTCGAATCGTGAGCGGAGTGAAAAGTTGTGAAGTCATGCGGCAGGCTCCAATGTATGAGGTGGTTTTCACGTGGCACTTTAGTTAGGAAACCAGGAAACTTCTCTTTTCTCTTCCGTGCTCTCGATCACGCTGGTAGGCGCTCCGTGGACATCCAGAATCTCTCGGCTATCTGATGGCGAATCGTTCCTAGGTTTCTCAACCGGGATTGTTCCCAATCGGCCTTTCTGGAAATCTTCAAATGCTTGCAGGACCTCAGCTTTGGTGTTCATGACGAAGGGACCCATCCATGCAACGCTCTCTTGGATTGGCTGACCGCCCAGAATTAGAATTTCCATTTCGGGAGAACGAGATTCCTGCGTTTCGTCGGCCTTCATCACGAGGACATCGCCATCTGTCATGACGCTTAGCTGGCCCATTTTTACTGGTTGGTGCAATTCTCCAACGCTACCTCGACCGGCCAAGGTGTAAACCAAAGCGTTGTAATCATGCTTCCAAGGTAGTCGTAGTTCGGCACCAGGTTGCAACGTGGCGTGAACCAAAGTGATCGGGGTTTGAGTGGAACCTGGTCCGAAGTGTCCAGCAACCTCACCAGCGATAACTCGGATGAGTGCACCACCATCTTCAGAGGAGAGAAGGGCGACGTCTCGAGCACGTAAATCTTGATAGGCCGGCTTGGACCATTTCTTTGCGGCGGGCAGATTCACCCAAAGTTGAAATCCATGAAATAAGCCACCGCTCATTACTAAGTGCTCTGGTGGGGTCTCAATATGGAGAATTCCGGCACCGGCAGTCATCCATTGAGTATCGCCGTTGGTGATGGTTCCGCCACCACCGTGATTATCTTTATGATCAAATATTCCATCAATGATGTAAGTGACGGTCTCAAAGCCTCGATGCGGATGCCATGGGGTTCCCTTCGGCTCGCCCGGTGCGTACTCGACCTCGCCCATTTGATCCAGGTGAATGAAGGGATCTAGGTCCGCGAGGTCAACGCCGGCAAAAGCGCGGCGGACTGGAAAACCTTCTCCTTCATAACCTTGTGGCGCGGTGGTTACGCTTTTGATCCTTCGAGCACGAGCGCCCATAGGCGCGATAACTCGAGGTAGAACCGTGATATCGCTAACCGTAACTGCTGGCATTGCACCCACCTCTTCCTTGGTCTTGCTTCTCTCGGTCCCGTTTAAAAATCGCCACGCTTTGTTCGCGGATGTCCACGCTTTGTTCGCGGATGTCCAGTAAGCGTTCGATCCCTAAACAATTATAGTTGAACTTTCAACTATGCGAAGTGTAGAACCCTTGACACCTTATTTCTATTCCAAGTTCACGCCTCTTTTCCCAGTTCGGTCTTGGGGCTTAGCTCCGGATTCGGTTATGGGGCTTAGCTCCGGATTCGGTTATGGGGCTTAGTTCCGGATTCGGTTATGGGGCTTAGTTCCGGATTCGACTCCTTTATCCACACCCGCCTCTTTTAACCTCACCAATTGTCGGCGCCCTCAAAAATGATTCCCTCATGACCAAGCATCCAAAAGATAAGCAAGCGACCAATCAGGGTGCTTGGTCGATCCAACTTGACGGTGGTGGGGCCAAAATCAATAATGACCGCGAAATCGAGGATCGGGTTGTTTTGCTGCTAAACGCAAATGCCGACCTTGCCGTACTTACCGAGTTGGTTTCAATTGATCCTTTCGCCCTAGATAGGGCGGGAAGAGTGGATTACTTAAGTGCTCTTGAAAAACAGACGGGCTGGTTGCAAGCCTTAATGCAAAACGCCATTGTCGCGGTCGCGGGTGACGAGCCCTCGAAAGCCGATTCGATGTGGTCTGGAGTGGATGAAATCGAGAGAGAAGAAGTGGCGACTGCCTTGCGACTCTCTGGCAATACCGCACAAATTCGAATCGACGTTGCCCGAACATTGACCAATCATCTCCCGGCCACCTGCTCTGCTCTCGCATCTGGAGAAATTTCACCGGCGGCGGCAACAGTTATCGCTCGGGAGAGTGCAGAAATTATCAGAAAGGGAATTTCTAAGGAGAAGCTGCGAGAGATAGAGGAGAAGGCGCTTGCGCATAGTGAATTTCACACACCAGCACAGGTTGCAAATAAAGTTCGACATCTCATCGCTCTTGCTGCTCCTGAAGAATTTGAGGAGTCAGTCAAAAGCGCATACGAATGTCGTCGAGTTAATCTCTATCCTGAACCTAATGGAATGGCCACAATCGTCGCGCTGCTCCCAGCTCCGGATGCTCAGACCATAATGCTTGCCATCGAAAAGTTGGCGCGGCTTAATAAAAACGAAACTAGCGAATCAAAAGCTAGTCAATCGATTCAAAGCGAGAACGGCGAAAGTAATCTACCTTCCGACAACTTGTCGCTTGAAAGTCCTACCACGATTGATCAATTTCGAGCCGATGCACTAACCCAGCTTGCAAAATCATTTCTGCAAACCACAACAGATGAGGGAATGAATCATCGTAGGCCCATCACTTTAAATTTGACCATGGATTTGCCAACACTTCTCGGCATATCCAATAACCCTGCAAACCTTGCGGGGTATGGAGTGATCCCCGCATCAATTGCGAGAGAGCTTGCCGCTGATGGAAAATGGCGAAGGTTTATAACCGATCCAATTTCGGGAGCATTACTTGATTACGGGAGAGAGATATACGAGCCACCTCAAGTACTTGTGGATTTCTTACTAGCAAGGGATCGAACTTGCAGATTTCCTGGCTGCCGTCAGCCCGCCCGCGTGGCCGACATTGATCACGCCATCGCTTGGGATGACGGTGGGAAAACTTCGTTGGAAAATCTCGGTCTCCTCTGTCGACGTCACCATCGCTTAAAGACTCATGGTGACTGGAAACTTCAAAGTTTTCAGGATGGATCCTGCGAGTGGACCTCGCCATCTGGAAAGAAATACTTTGTTCCCGCACGGGCGATAGGAGAAGTTGCCTAGAAAACCGATACGTGACGAAGTTGCCTGGGAAATCAGCAAGTGGCTTAGCATTGGGACATGGAAAGCCTGGCGGCGGTAGTTGGACTTATATTCCTGACCGCTTTATTTTCGGGACCAATCGCATTCGGTCTATCTTTTATACGTACTAGTCGGCCAGGCACTCGCATCATTAAACGAATATTTGTATCGCTCTTATGCATAATGGCAAGCATGAGTGGCGCATTCTTAATGATTTCAAATGTAGTGATGCCCGTTCGAATTCTTGGCTTGGTGGGCTTAAGTTTGGCCAGCATCGCCATTTTTCGCACTTTTCAGCCTGAGCCAAAATGGAAAAGCATCGAAGACTAGAACTAATCTAACGAACGAAAATGGTGGGGGGCTAGCGAATAAAGATTTCACCGCTCAAAAGGGGGTCTTGCGGGGTGGCTCGCCATGAAGTTTTCACACGGTTTTTGGAGATATTTCACAGGGGCTTTATTGAGCGTGATTTCCTTCAATTCTAGAGTGAGGTATCCCTTAAAGATCTGGATCTGGGACAACAGTCTCTTCAACGGTCTTTAGCCGGCGACGACATTCTGTAGCTTCCCCCAGCCGTCCTTGTGCCTCATAAACATCCGCAATCACACTTTCAATCTTTATCAGCGACGGCCAGTACGTCTTGTTTTGAGCAAGCAGACAGGTCTTTGCAACCTCAAGGTGCTCGAGAGCTTCTTCATATTCACCTGCCAGCTTCTTGGCCAACCCCATACGGGCATTGGCCCAGATCACCCGGTACGGCGCATCCGTCAATTCGGCAAAGTCCAAAGCCCTTTGGGCATAGACCAGGGCCTGATCCGCATTCTTGAGGCGGTAGTAGAAGAAGGAAATCTCTTCATCGCAGAATGCGACCTGCCATGGATTCTTGAGCTTTTTGAATCCCTCTCTAGATTTCAAGAAATGGTCAAGGGCTTCTTGATTACGCTTCATTTTGCCAAGCGAAAAACCGCAATCAGCATAAGTCTGAGCGAGGAGTTCATCAGTGCGATCAGGAGTTACCGCTTCGAGTGATAACTTATACGCCGAATAGGCGTGCTCCCACTCATCCGCGGCATACCAGTAATCACCCTCCTCATTGAGAGTTCGCAGTAAATCTGAGTCCCCTATCTCTTGAAATATCGCAGCAGCCCGGTGGGCGGCGGCGGCTGCCTCCGGAAACCGCTTTAGTTCCTTGAGGCACCAGCCAATACTTCGATAGACATGACCCAATGAAGACGAATCAACTTTTGCGCCCATTGACTCATAGATCTGACGGGCCGTCTCGGTGAAGGCAAGAGACTCGAGATGTTTACCTTCGTGAAAAGCATCATGGCCAAGCTCCATAAGGGCTTGAACCTTCTCCTCTCCTTCACACCTTGAAACTTGAGCCCACAGTTCTCTTTCACGGTTATCAAATTTGTCCATACTTCCCTCTCAAAGAGGCTTGAAAATATAGTCTCCCCCTCCGACACTCTCAAACCAGTCGGGAAAAGCTTGAATCGGACAGGTGGGGGTAACTTGGACATTCGAAAACTTGGGTTGGACAAAGCGTGGGAGGCGGTGGATCATTGTGGAAGTTTTCTGACGAAAAATCCATGAAATAGTCGTTGTGCAATGCGCAAAATTGAAGGTTAATAATTTCACATAACTTGCAAATGTTTGGCGGGAGGGAGTGATGAAGGATTCTGACATCTGGAAATATGGCAAAAACTTACTTGATGCCTTGCCAAGACAGTTAAGGGAGAGAATCTTCCAACAAGTTCATCCACCTCTCGTTTCTTTTGCCTTGTGGCGAGAGGATAATGTTCAATCGAAAAAGTTTCGCAGAAATTCTAAAGACCGTATTTACCGTAGATGTGGTTTGGAAGCGAGCGACTTGAAGGATCTTGAAACACTTGCACATGAAATAGATCAAATTGGCAACGACTGGGATGTGGGTTTAGTAACCGCCATATTTGATTATCCATATCACTTAATTCCCAAGGCTCTAAGACCTAGTCCTGTAGATTCCGCCAAAAAATTTGTTGAGATCGTGCGTGAAATAGAAATCATCATCCCCATTATCCAGCAACTGCGAGCAGAGTGGAATATTGAAGTTCTTGCGCACCAGCGAGAGCAAGAAGTCTTAGCGGAACAAAGGCTGGAACTGGAGAGACAGAGGGTAGAGGTAGAACTGCAAAGAGCCCTATCCATTTTTACGAATGAGTGTCTAACTGATTTGAATTCAAGAGCTTATTTGAAATCAAGAGATATTTCAGCTACGCAGGCTCTGCAGGAAAGTATGGAAGCCAAGGAATTCAAATGGAGCAACGATTCCAGAGTAACTTTCAACACTTTTATTGACACCATTTTGCAAGATTACTTTTCACCGTACATAAGCTACTTCAGCGCACCAATTGTTATCAATTTTGAGGATTCCAAGCGAGTTCAATTTAAGGCGATAATCACGTGCCGAGGTTTGAAGTCTCATTCCTACACAATCATCCAAGATAGAAATTTGGTTAACTCTTCTCCATTCCCCAGCTATTTCAGCCCCTCAGGTGTAGGGCGAATATTGAAAGAGTTTGTACTTAAAAATCGATTGAGTATTACTTCGGCGAATTCCACCAGAGAAAATTCTTTTGATCCCCTTGACAACCGTCTAATGGAATTCCTCGCAATCCCTACGGCACATGAATTGGTAGAGAGCTTCTTTGGATTTCCTGAATTCTTTGACTACTTTCAGACCGGCGAATGTGCAGCTTGCGGTAGACCGCTCAGCCATCCAGTTTCTATGCTCTTGGGGAAAGGCAATGTTCATGGAGATCACGACTATAAGTGGAAGGAGAACCACGCGTCCCGCATCGCAAAAGAGATTCACGCATCCCTGCGTTCGGGAGAGATATACAAAGTTGACAGCCCGCTGATCGCCTCGAGGGCACTAAGTATCTGGCCAGGTAGAACGCATGACTTTGGTAGGAGGCAAACACTCACAGATAGGGCTGAGCCCACTCTCGATGAGATTGTACAAAGGACTTCTCAATTCATAACTGAGATAGGAAGTAGTCATCACAGGAGGAAATGATTCTTTGATGAAAGTTAGCTAGTGTCCGGAGGAAGGGTATGAAACGGCCAAAGATCGCACAAATGCTTACAGCCAAATTTTAAAGAAGTGTGAAGACGCTTCTCGCGCAAGGCTTGACAAAACCTAGTTTGAGATTCCCTTATGCGTAATGGAAAATCAAGGCAATTGTCCTCTCCGCTTTCTGGACTGGCACTTTGCACACAAGGTACTCTTTGTTTTTGTCGATCCAGATCGGAACGACTGATAGAACCCAATACGTTTGCGCCAGGTCAAATCCATTGACCTGGTTCACCACCATCTAGGGGTTGCGAACTTTACTTTAGTTCAATCGGAAGTATTGCTTCTATCGACTAACCTCAACCAATAGATTCCACTCTTTCTCGCGGCTCCTCTTTCGCCTCTAGTCTCGTATCTCCCGATTCTTTACCCATACAGAACGAGTTGAACACTTATCTAAATCAGAGTCAAATCATGCACCAGCAATTAGAGGTGTTATCGTCCCAACTTTCAGTGGATAACGAAGCAGCCACCAGTGCTAAGCAAGCTGTCGTGGCACCTCTCGCTAAATATCAGAAATTGAGTTCGCAATTGAACTCGATGACTGCCTCCTACGACGCCGCAGTTTCCGATGGTACCTCAGCAATCGGTTGTTCGATCTTAGTGATGTTTGGCTACAGCGCTGGTCCCTGCTCACCTCAAAATCCACTCGATACTTTTGTGATCGCCAATTACAACTCACTCAAATCCCAGTACGACAGTGCCCTCACAGCTTTTCAAGACGCGCAGGACCTGGCTAGCAAGACGATACAAACCTACTACGCGGATGGAACGAAAAAGGAGATTCTGGTTGCTAGTTTAGATCTAGTCACGCAAGAAAATACCGGGTTCCAGCAGGAGCTCTCTACTTTAAGCTCTTTTAATTCATCAGTGTCCGACTATGCTAATCAACTAGCCACAATCAATTCATTAGAGGCGAAAGCAAAAATTGTCTCTCTGAATTCCCAAAACCAAATCCAGAATTTGCTAAGCTCTAAGCACTGGAGCACCGATTTTCCGTTAGCTTTTCAAGTTTATGCGTCAGCAAATCAGAATTTTAAAGAATTAACGAGTGCTCAATCGTCTGATAATGGACCACCGAATGTCCCGAACTTCTCCGCGAATGTTTTTTGGCTCCCTCATGGTTTTTATCAAGGGTCTTCCTACCCGTCTTTAAACCTCGGCGGGCCAGATTTTGGGTGGGCCTGGTCTAATTATTATCAGTGCACAGGCGTATGTGATGTTGCTCTAATGGTTAGTAAATCTAACTGCGTGGGAGCCAGTGTCACAATTGATTGGAAAGATTCGACAGGCGCCAAGGTGGGTGCAACGACATCTACGCTCCCATCGATGACGACCGGAACTGTGTACCAAGTAGGGTTCACCCTCCCCGCAACATTGGATACCAGCAAATCTTACTCCGGATTTTTATCTGGGTTCCAATGCACCATCTCACAGCTTTAGCCACTTTCGAATTTCGTTGCAAGAGTGATGGAAAATGCGACATAATTTTTGCCGATGCATCTCTAAAATCCTTGGCCGCTTGAGGCATAGCGGGTTGCAGGTTGTGGCAACTTTCTCATCCTCACATACAAGCGATTGCGGGAGTTGGACCTCAAGTTGATTGCACGTCTTCAGGAGATTGAAGGAACACAGGCTTACGTTGGGTTAGATGGCACTTGGGGGGTAAATATCCGCCTCTCACAGTTCCATGGAATCGAATACGAGGAATGGTCCTCCCAAATAGCTCAGGTGGCTATGTTCCTGACTGAGCACCAGGCGAACCTTGCCCTCGAAGAAATAACCGGAAGTTCTCCGAGCCTTCTCCCCCTTGGCGATAGTGCACATATCACTCATGGAAATGCTCTTCGCTTGGATTGGTCAACACTTTGGCCGATGACTGATAAAACCTTTATTTTTGGAAATCCTCCGTTTAGTGGCTACTCCTATCAAAATGATGAGCAACGTGAAGATACGGAGCTAATCTGGAGCGGCATCCCAAGTGGTGGAGCAGTTGATTATGTAGCTAACTGGTATTTGGTCACTGCCAGACTGCTTGCCAAATGTGGCGGTCGCGCAGCTTTTGTATCAACGAACTCAATCACCCAAGGCGAACAACCAGCAACGATCTGGGGTCAGCTCTCTGACTTAGGAATGGAGATTGATTTCGCGCATAGAACTTTCGCTTGGGAAAACGATGCAGTAGGCAAGGCAGCGGTTCATTGCGTTATTGTCGGTTTCTCAAACAGGCACTACACAACTAAAAAAGAACTCTGGTCTTACGCAAGTGTTAAAGCCAGACCAACTCTTTCAATGGTGAAAAATATAAATGGCTATCTTCTAGATGCCCCTAATGTTCTCATTACTTCAAGGTCTAAACCCCTTTCTGGAACCACGCAACCGATGGTGAAAGGCAACCAGCCAACCGATGGAGGTTTTCTCTCAAATATTGATGATTCCACGGCCGAACAAATCCGAAAGACGGATCCCGTGGCAGCAAAATATCTTCGCAGACTTATTGGTGCCCAAGAGTTGATTCACGATGACATTCGATGGTGCCTCTGGCTAAAAGGAGCGGACTCATCAGACATTAGAAACTCTCGTGAACTTTCGAGGAGAGTAGATGAAGTGCGAAAGCTTCGGGAAGCTAGTCCCAAGAAGGCAACTCAAAAAGATGCAGACCGCCCCAGCGAGTTCCAAGAGATAAGGCATCCGACCTCAGACTATTTAGCCATTCCGCGCGTATCTTCGGTCGACCGCGATTATTTTCCGATTGCTCGTTTTGGAGTCGAAACTATTACAAATGATTCGCTATTTATTATTGCAGATGCTTCCCTAACAACTTTTGGCTTCCTCAACTCTCGACCCTTCAACGTGTGGAATAAGGCAGTTTCAGGGAGATTAAAAAGTGATACACGGATTAGCAACACCATCACCTATAACAACTTTCCTTTTCCAGAACTGACCACTGACCAGAGGAACCGGATGGAAATGGCCGCACAAGGTGTCCTCAATGCCCGAGCAGCGAGACCAAATGAATCCTTAGCCGCTTTGTATGACAAGAACGCGATGCCCTCCGAGCTAAGAGCCGCTCATCGAGTCGTAGACAAGGAAGTTCTTGAAACCCTTGGACTCAAACTGGACTCTACCGATGAGGCCATACTTGAAAAGTTATTCACTTTATATACGCAGGCCACCGCAGACCTTTTCACATCTGAACCTAAAGTCAAGAAAAGCAAAGCCTCGACTGGCAAGTAGATGGATTCCTTACTCAAGCTTAAGGTCCCCTACTACCCATTAGCATCTCGCTTTCCTCGTCTCCGGACTGGAATCTCTCCACTGGATAATGGTCTTCTCTCAAACTTCTCCCATGATGAGGTTGAAGGTATCCGGCGAAATGATCCAACTGCTGCCCGATTTTTGCGACCCCTAGTAGGCGACAAAGATCTCCTCCACGGAGAGCGGCGTTGGTGCCTATGGTTGGAAGGTGTTGATGAGTCAACGATCAAATCATCACCAGAGCTCTCACGAAGAGTTGAAGCCCTTAAGAAGTTTCGCTCCAACAGCAAATCAAAAAAGACTCAACAGTGGAAAGACTCCTCCGAGATGGTCACTCAAGGGAAAGAGGCCCACAAGGACTACCTCGCGATTCCACTGAATGTCAACGAGACTTATGAGTATCTGCCGGTCACTCATCTCTCCTCCGAAGTTGT
Organism: uncultured Actinomycetes bacterium; assembly: GCA_903846075.1. Lineage (GTDB taxonomy): Bacteria > Actinomycetota > Actinomycetes > Nanopelagicales > Nanopelagicaceae > CAIMZW01. The sequence continues at coordinate 135 of CAIMZW010000035.1, read as the reverse complement.
AGCAAACCAAACTGTCGGAGTTATTGAAGAGGACGAGTTTTTTGTTGCTGGAATCCTGAGTTCTCGCATCTTTCATCTATGGAAAAGGACGACTCTGGCCCGCTTTGATATACCCGCGAAAATGTCAACCTTTGC
>CAIMZW010000034.1 GCA_903846075.1 uncultured Actinomycetes bacterium | reverse complement strand
TGCTTTCATCAACCAAGCGACTTCTGACGTTTCGATCTTCATTGAAAAGCGGGAGAACCATTTCGATCGGTTGGTCGCTCGGGGTCAGAATCCGATCCGACTGGTCAATTAGCAGGTCAAATTAACCGCCCAACTAAGGGCAACATCACCGGCTCTGCTCAGGAGTTTCACGCTTTCCACGCTTAATCTGCCTGTGCTGGGAATAATAACGACACGCCGAGAGTTAATTAGGCGAATACTCCGTTAATAGGGGATTATCCGCCCGTTCACGCTTTTTAGTTCCGTTCAACTCGCGGATCTCTTCACTCCACTCGGTGGGAAGGGATCCTTTAAAGAAAAAGAGGAGGTGCCATGGCAACCGATTACGACACCCCCAGGAAGACCGATGAAGAACTTCATGAGGAGTCACTCGAGGAGCTCAAAGCTCGTCGTGCTGATGCCCAATCTGGCCAAGTAGATATCGATGAGGAAGAGGCTGCGGAAAATCTGGAACTTCCAGGTGCAGACCTATCAGGCGAAGAACTCACCGTTCGAGTAGTTCCCAAGCAGAACGATGAATTTACCTGTTCTCGTTGTTTCCTCGTTCATCACATTACCCAATTGGCAAAGGGCGAAGGCGCTAAAGCGGTTTGTAAAGACTGCGAGTAAATTCCTCGCTCTTTTTTGAACTTACTAACCAATAAGGAGTTGGATCACGATCATCCTGGATCGTGATTTTTACTCCCGTTGTAATCCAAAATCTCAAAGCCAAAAAAGCCGCCGGGTCCAACTCGGGACCACGTGCGACTCGGGTCTGTTCCGAATTGAGCGCCGCAACTTCTGCGATAAATTTTCGTTCAATTTTGGCTCTTCCCACAAAGAGCCATTCTTTCGTCACTCTGATATTTAATGTGCTGACGTAATCCGCTATTAAAAGCAAAGCCACCTGAGCGACAGCAATTCCTATTGCAGCGGAGAGGCCAATCGCAGCCCAAAAAGCGAAGGCAAGGGATGCCGCGAGAAATAGGAGGAAAGTCCAGAGCCAAAATGGCCAATGGGTCTGCTCGGAGAAAATTACTTCTCCCTCGTTATCCAGCGATGCTTCCATAGGAAGAAGTTACTTCATTTCCGTTGGCGCGTTACCCTTAGAAGATGAGCAGGGTTCCAAGCACAACACCACCTGAAGGCGCATCCATTCCGCCCCGACATCCAAAAGCGCCTGAGATCGGGGCGAAAATTCCATCACACTTTGGTCATTGTTTTGGGTGCGGCGATCTTCACCCAACAGGACTTCACTTAATTGCACACGCGGGTGCGGGTCAAGATCTAACCGCCGTATTCACGGTCACTGAGAATCATCAAGGAGCTCCTGGTTTGGCTCATGGTGGTTTGTTATCACTCGCCTTTGATGAGGCGCTCGGCAAATTAATGTGGCTGATTCGATCTCCCGCGGTTACGGCCAGGCTAGAGACGGATTTTATGCTTCCGGTTCCCATCGGCAGCCAGCTTCACATCAGCGCAGAAATTACTGGGCAGGTGAATCGCAAGGTCTATACCAGTGCGGTCGGCCGTCTCAACTCTCCTGATGGCCCGATTGCAGTCAAAGCGTCGGCGCTCTTTGTCATCGTGCCGATGAAACACTTTATGGAAAATGCCCCGAAGGAATATATGGAATACGTAACAAAGCATCCAGAGATATTGGCGTTCGTTGATCCGGATTTCGAAATCAATCCATGAGTGTAAAAGTTCTGATTACTCGGCTGGATGAGTCCGTGCCGCTTCCGCGTTACGCAAAGCCAGGCGATGCTGGCGCAGATCTGACCTGCCGCACCGAAGTGACGCTGGCCCCGGGTGAACGAGGGCTGATTCCGACAGGGATCTCCATCGCATTGCCTCCAGGGTATGCAGCATTTGTGCATCCCCGATCAGGGCTGGCGATTAAACATGGAATTGCCATGGTTAATGCCCCAGGCACGGTCGATGCTGGTTTTCGTGGTGAGCTTCAAGTTATTCTCATTAATCATGACCCTAAAGAGTCCTTCACCTTTCATAAAGGCGATCGGATTGCGCAATTGGTGATTCAAAAAGTAGAGCAAGCAGATTTTGTCGAGGTGAGTTCACTTCCTGGTTCAGGTCGTGGTGAAGGCGGCTTTGGTTCAACGGGGGCGGGGCAATGAAGGAAAAACAGGGAAGTTATGAAGGCCACGAGGAAGATAGAGCAAAGATAGTCACGGCTCTTGGCGGAAAGCGCGGGTTGATCGATTCAAGCTTGCCATCGCTTCTCTTTCTCATCGCCTTCAATGTCTCGCATAAACTCAATTTTTCGATCGTGGCGGCCCTGATTCTTTCTGCTCTCTTAACGGTGATGCGTTTAGTGAAGCGGGAAACGTTGCAACATGCGATTTCAGGTTTAGTTGGTATTGCCATCTGCGCATTGCTTGCTCGTCACTCCGGAAAAGCAAAGGATTTTTATCTTCCCGGATTAATTACAAATGTGGGTTATGGAATTCTGTATTCGTTCTTGAATCTCATTGGATGGCCAATTATGGGTTTAATCCTTGGTCCACTTCTCGGAGAAAATTTGCTGTGGCGAAAAGATCCAGCAAGGCGAGCCGCTTACATTCGCGCCGGTTGGCTCTGGGTAGCGCTCTTTATTGCGCGATTGGCAGTTCAATATCCGCTTTATCGGAGTAATCAGATAAATGCTTTAGGAACTGCGCGATTAATCATGGGCTATCCATTATTTATCGCCGCGGGTTGGGGAACCTGGCAGATATTGCGAAAAGTTCCTACGACTAAAATTCCTACTGAAGATTAATTATCAATAAAGCAGATTTTTAATTTCAGTTCAGCATCAGAGGTCGCAACAAAGAGAAGTTCATCACCTGCAGCATACATGTCATGTGCATGAGGAGAGATGACTCGACCATCGCGCACGATTGCCGCAAGGGATGCGCCAGATGGAAGCGCAATTTCTTGGACAGTTTTGCCAACAGATGCCGCACCATCGGGAAGCGTAATCTCTACTAAATTTGCTTCACCGCGGCGAAGTGAGAAAAGTCGAACAACATCGCCAACGCTGACCGCTTCTTCAACGAGCGCTGAAATAATTCTTGGGGTAGAAACAGCAACATCTACCCCCCAAGCGGTATCGAAGAGCCATTCATTCTTAGGATGATTCACCCGGGCAACAACACGAGGAACACCATATTCGCTCTTGGCAAGTAGGGAGGCGACAAGATTCACCTTGTCATCGCCGGTCGCAGCGATCATGACCTGACACGTATCGAGTTTGGCATTATCAAGAGCCGTAATTTCGCAAGCATCGGCCATCAACCATTCGGCGCTTGGCACGCTCTCCATCTTTAAAGCCTTTGGATCGCGATCGATGAGCAAAACATGATGGCCATTGCCCAACAATTCACGAGCGATAGCGCGGCCAACATTGCCGGCTCCAGCAATTGCAATTCTCATCAGGCTTCCTCAGGGGATTTAGCTAAGGCCATTTCGACAATGGGAAGATCGGTTTCAGCGACCATGACATGAACTAGGTCGCCTTCCTGCAGAACAGTGTGTTCGTTGGGAATCATGCCTTCACCAAGACGGGTAATAAAAGCAACTTTGGCAGGAGTAGAGGATTCAATCAATTGGGCAGGTTGGCCATACCAATCTGAGTGGATATGTACCTCGCATAGTTGGATCAATCCGCTGGCATCTCGCCATTCAGACCTGGATCCCTCAGGCGCTAACCGACGCATAATCTGATCCGTCGTCCAAAGGACAGTGGCAACGGTCGGAATTCCTAACCGCTGGTAAATTTCCGCTCGAGCCGGGTCGTAAATTCTGGCTACAACATTCGCGACGCCATAGGTTTCCCGAGCCACCCGAGCGGCCAAAATATTGGAATTATCGCCATTAGAGACTGCGGCAAAGGCATCCGCGCTTTCGATCCCAGCCTCGAGCAAGGTATCTCTATCAAAGCCAACGCCAGCAACGGTTCGACCGTTGAAATCGGCGCCCAGTCGACGAAACGCTTCGCGATTTTGGTCGATTACTGCGACAGTGTGGCCCGCGGCTTCCAGATCTTTTGCAAGACCCGAGCCGACTCGACCGCAACCCATGATGACTACGTGCACGGGGTAGAACTTACACCCATAGGCTGAGCACTATGGAACCAAACGCACTGCCTGAGACCACAACTGCCCGGCTTCAGATTGGCGACCAAGTCGAGGTAGATATCGGCCCAGTTGCCCATGGCGGACATTTTGTTGCCAGATACAACGGCCAGGTTATCTTTGTTCGACATGCCATCACGGGCGAGCGAGCCCTGGTTGAAATCACTTCCGTCTCAGCCAAAATTGCTTGGGGCGATGCAATCGTGATTCACACCAAATCTGAGCACCGAGTCGTGGCGCCTTGCTCTTTTGCCGCGCCTTCAGGGTGCGGTGGTTGCGACTTCCAGCATGTCGATCTCGAATACCAGCGAGAGCTCAAACGCCAAGTCATCGTGGAGCAATTTTTGAGGGTAGCAAAAATGGAGCTCGATTTAGATGTTTTGCCAGTGGAACCATCCGATGGTTTGCATTGGCGCACCCGGATGGACTTTGCCGTCTCGCCAGCTGGTCACTTAGGACTATTTGCCTCGCGAAGTAATCAAGTGGTCGAGTTGAACGACTGCAAGATTGCAGTTCCAGAGATTGATATCGCCTCTTTAGCCACCCGTCGTTGGAGTGGTGATTCTCGCGTAGAAGTTGCAGCCTCGAGCGCACACGAAGTGAATGTCTCTCGAGGGGGCCGAAGTATCTCTGGTCCTACCCAACTGCATGAAACTGTTGGTAGACACACCTTTGAAATATCACCAGCTGCCTTTTGGCAGAGCCACAAATCAGCACCAACAACCTTGGTTGCCGCAGCAATAGAGGCGCTCAACCCGTTGGATGGAGATGAAGTTTGTGATCTCTACGCCGGAGTTGGCCTTTTTACCGCTGAAATATCGCGCTTGGTTGGTGATCGCGGAACCGTTCATCTCATTGAGTCTGATCACAAAGCAATTGCAGATGCGCACAAGATTTTTAAGGGTTCAAAGAATGTCCAAGTTCACTCTGGACGGGTAGAACATAAGCTCTCGGCGGTCAAGCGAGCCGACCTTATCCTGCTGGACCCACCACGAACGGGTGCGGGAGAGATGGTTATCACGGCGATAGTTCGATTCAAGCCCCGAACCATTGTCTATGTTTCCTGTGACCCAGCTTCGCTTGCTCGAGATGCGAAATTGCTCTTTGATGCCGGGTACGACCTTGACCATATAGTGGGATTTGACCTATTTCCGATGACGCATCATGTCGAATGTGTTGCGCAATTTAGTCCGAAAAAGTGAGTCGGACTAGGATATGTCTATCTAAGAAAACTACACACACGACTACATAAGAGGTGGATGCAGAAGAAGATGAGTAAAAATTCCTTCAACGCCAAGACCACGCTAGAGGCCGCCGGTACTTCATACGAAATATTCGACATCACAGGTTTGGAAGGTTCGCAAACTTTACCTTTCTCCCTAAAAATCCTGTTAGAAAATTTGTTGCGCACTGAGGACGGTGCCAATATCACCGCCGAACAAATTCGCGCGCTCGCCAATTGGGATCCAAACTCCGAACCCGATACTGAAATTCAATTCACGCCTGCTCGTGTCATCATGCAAGATTTCACTGGCGTACCTTGCGTGGTTGATTTAGCAACGATGCGAGAGGCAATCGCAGACCTCGGTGGAGATCCAACCCGAGTTAACCCACTTGCTCCGGCCGAACTAGTTATCGATCACTCAGTTATCGCAGATGTGTTTGGAACAAAGACATCCTTTGAAGAAAATACAGATATTGAGTACCAACGAAATCGAGAGCGCTATCGATTCTTGCGATGGGGCCAGACCGCCTTTGATGAGTTCAAGGTCGTTCCACCAGGGACGGGAATTGTTCATCAAGTAAATATCGAATATTTGGCTCGAGTTGTGATGACCCGCACAGTTGAGGGAACACTCCGTGCCTACCCAGATACTGTTGTTGGAACTGATTCACATACGACAATGGTGAATGGATTAGGTGTCCTGGGTTGGGGCGTGGGCGGTATCGAAGCCGAAGCTGCACTCCTCGGACAGCCGGTATCCATGCTGATTCCACGTGTCGTTGGGTTCAAACTCAATGGCGAATTGCCAGTAGGAACGACAGCGACAGACTTAGTTCTGACGATCACCGAGATGTTGCGAAAGCATGGCGTGGTTGGCAAGTTCGTTGAATTCTTCGGTCCTGGTGTCTCTGCCCTTCCCATGGCAAACCGCGCAACCATCGGAAATATGTCACCGGAATACGGCTCTACCTGCGCCATTTTCCCTATCGATGAAGAGACCTTGCGCTATCTGGCTCTAACTGGTCGAACTGCAGATCAGCTCGAACTCGTCGAAAAATATGCGAAGCGCAATGGTTTGTGGCATGACCCAAGCCATCAACCTCGATTCTCCGAATCTCTCGAACTTGATCTCTCCACCGTGGTTCCTTCAATCGCTGGTCCTAAGCGACCACAGGATCGAATTTCACTTGCGAATGCGAAGAACGCTTACGAGAAAATCGCGCCGACCTATTTTGGCGAGAAGACGAATTCCGAGCCAGTGGCGGTTCATGTCAATGGCACTGCAACTTCGGTAACTAATGGCGCAGTTGTCATTGCCTCTATTACTTCATGTACTAATACATCGAACCCTTCGGTAATGATTGGTGCGGCTTTGCTTGCAAAGAAGGCAGTGGAAAAGGGTCTCCGTAGTAAGCCTTGGGTGAAGACGACCTTAGCTCCGGGCTCGAAGGTAGTTACTGATTATTACGATCGTTCTGGTTTGACTCCTTATATGGAACAACTTGGGTTCAACCTGGTTGGTTATGGTTGCGTTACCTGTATTGGTAACTCCGGGCCACTTCCTCTGGAAATAAGTAAAGCCGTTAACGAAAATGATCTTGCGGTAACTGCTGTGCTATCAGGTAACCGCAACTTTGAGGGTCGAATCAGCCCTGATGTGAAGATGAATTACTTGGCCTCACCTCCTTTGGTTGTTGCCTACGCACTTGCCGGTTCCATGAACCACGATTTCGATACCGATGCTCTAGGAACGGATCAGAGCGGTGCGCCGGTTTATCTGCGCGATATTTGGCCAACAACTGAGGAGATTGAAGCGGTGGTCGGAGCTTCCATTTCCTCTGAAATGTTCACAAAAGATTACGCCAGCGTTTTTGAAGGTGACCTCCGTTGGAAATCATTGGAGACACCAACTGGAAAGACTTTTGAATGGGATGAGCAATCTACCTATGTACGAAAGCCGCCATACTTTGATGGAATGCCTCGCCATCCAAAACCAGTCACTGATATTTCAGGCGCCAGAGTTCTCGCCATTCTTGGTGATTCAGTAACGACAGATCACATTTCACCTGCAGGAAATATCAAGGCTGATTCACCTGCCGGTAAATATCTTGCCGAGCACGGAATCGAGCGGGTTGATTTCAACTCCTACGGTTCGCGCCGTGGAAATCATGAAGTCATGATTCGTGGAACTTTTGCCAACATCCGATTAAAGAATCTGCTTTTAGATGGAGTTGAAGGAGGATTTACTCGAAACTTCCTCAACGGGGGAGAGCAGACCAGCATTTACGAAGCTTCAACGGCTTACATGAGTGCAGGCATTCCGCTCGTGATTTTGGCCGGTAAAGAATATGGATCTGGATCTTCACGTGACTGGGCAGCAAAAGGCACGGCACTTCTTGGAGTTCGCGCGGTTATCGCAGAATCCTTCGAGCGAATTCACCGTTCCAACTTAATCGGAATGGGAGTCCTGCCCTTGCAATTCTTGCCTGGTGAGAACGCTTCTAGCCTTGGCTTAACCGGTGATGAGGTATTCGATATCTCTGGGATTGCAGCGTTAAACGATGGTGGCACGCCAAAGCGCGTCACGGTTAAAGCAGGCGAGAAGAGTTTCCAAGCACAGGTTCGCATCGATACACCGGGAGAAGCAGATTACTTCCGCCACGGTGGCATTATGCAATACGTGCTTCGCTCCCTCCTTAACTAGTTCCTGACTAGCTTCCTACGGAAGCAATGTCTCTCTAGCTTCCTACGGAAGCAATG
>CAIMZW010000033.1 GCA_903846075.1 uncultured Actinomycetes bacterium | reverse complement strand
CGTCATTGACGGAGTTAGTGGCTGTGGTTAACGAACCAGCGCGGTTCTCCCACGTACTTGTTTCTTAATTAAGCGGTGACAGTTACGCCCATTGAACGAGCTGTACCGGCGATGATCAGGCTAGCTGCATCGAGGTCATTGGCGTTGAGATCAACCATCTTCAACTTTGCAATCTCTTGTACTTGAGCCATGGTCAACGATGCAACCTTGGTCTTGTGAGGAATTGCAGAACCCTTTTCAATTCCAGCTGCCTTCAGGATCAAGCGCGATGCTGGTGGGGTCTTTGTGACGAAGGTGAAGGAGCGATCCTCATACACAGTGATTTCCACTGGAATGATTTGGCCCTTCTGAGCTTCAGTCGCGGCGTTGTATGCCTTGACGAAGTCCATGATGTTGACACCATGCTGACCAAGAGCTGGACCAACTGGTGGAGCTGGTGTGGCAGCGCCAGCTGAAATCTGCAACTTGATCATTGCAGTGATCTTCTTCTTTGGTGCCATGAGATTTCCTTTTCTTAGAGCTTTTGTACTTGATGGAAAGAAAGTTCGACTGGAGTCTCGCGACCGAAAATCGAAACCAAAACCTTGAGCTTTGCCTGTTCTGGCATGATCTCGCTGATGGTCGCAGGCAAGGTGGCGAATGGGCCATCCATGACTGTGACAGATTCGCCAACTTCGAAATCCACAACGCGAATTTCTGGCTTGTCTGACTTCTTGGTTGGGCGAGGTGCCAAAATGTTCTCAACTTCAGCCAAAGTTAATGGTGAAGGATGGTGAGCGTTTCCAACGAAACCAGTTACGCCAGGGGTATTTCGAACGCACGACCAAGATTCATCAGTGAGGTCCAAACGGACCAAGACATAACCTGGGAAAACATTGCGCTTGACCATCTTGTACTGGCCATTCTTAAGTTCCTTCACTTCTTCTTCGGGAACTTCTACCTGGAAAATGTAATCTTCCATATTCAATGATTGAACGCGGTTAAGGAGATTGCCTTTGACCTTCTTCTCATAACCGGCATAAGAGTGAACGACATACCAATCACCTGCGGCGTTACCGAGCGCGCGACGGAACTCTGCGTTCTCGTCATCTTCTAATTCTTCTTCGGCAGCAACTTCGGCCGTCTCCTCGGCTACCTCTTCTTCGATTGCATCGAGTGCATCTTCAGAGCCAACGGCAACATCGACGAGTACTTCTTCCTCTGTTGATGCTGGAGCTTCAGTTGCAGTCAACGCAGCCTCGAATGGATCGAGCGGTGTGGTTACTGATTCGTTCTCTGTCATTACAAACTGCCCCTAACCAAATACCCAGAAGACAACCTTTGTCAGCACTACGTCAAGCAGTGAGACAACGGCGATGATGAAACCTACGAAGACCAAAACCACAGCGGTATAAGTCGAAAGTTGCTGACGGGTCGGCCAAACGACTTTGCGTAACTCGTAAACGACTTGGCGATAGAACAGGCCAATGCGACCAAAGAGTCCTTTCGACTCTTCTGTGGAGCGCTTCTCGTCACTCATTCGCACTACCTTCCTCTTTATTCGTTGCGTGCCGTCGGACGGCACTTCTTTTTCTTCTTGTCGTGCCGTTGGACGGCACTTCGGTCGAACTTGCAGGGCAGGAGGGACTTGAACCCCCAACCGCCGGTTTTGGAGACCGGAACTCTGGCCAGTTGAGCTACTGCCCTTCGAGCGTTACTTCAGGCATGATGAATCATGACCTATTGCAAGCGCCAGAACGGGAATTGTAGGGGCTAGAGAGGTGTTCGGTAAAACCAGGTCTTGAGAGCAGGCTCAGTTCTGCCACAATTAACCACTATGAGCGCTGAATCTTCCAAGCCCCGAGTTTCCCGTCGAATTGCCGCGATTGCCGAATCGGCAACTCTGGCGGTCGATGCCAAGGCGAAGGCGCTGAAAGCAGCCGGCCGACCAGTAATTGGCTTCGGAGCCGGTGAACCTGACTTTCCCACTCCGGATTACATCGTCGCGGCGGCCATCGAGGCGGCCAGCAAACCTGCCAACCATCGATACACCCCGACTCCAGGTCTGCCTGAACTGCGCGATGCGATTGTTGCCAAGACCCTTCGGGACTCGGGCTATGTCATCACCGCCGACCAAGTTTTGGTCACCAATGGTGGAAAGCAGGCCGTTTACCAATCCTTCGCATCCATTATTGATCCAGGCGATGAGGTTCTTCTTCCTGCGCCGTACTGGACCACATATCCGGAGGCCATCAAGCTGGCTGGCGGCGTTACGGTCGAGGTCTTTGCCGATGAGACTGCTAACTACTTAGTTTCGGTGGACCAACTTGAAGCGGCTCGAACTGAAAAAACCAAGGCGCTACTTTTCTGCTCCCCTTCGAATCCGACTGGCTCGGTCTATTCCCCTGAACAAGTAAAAGCAATTGGTGAATGGGCGTTCGAAAAAGGTATTTGGGTAATCACCGATGAGATTTACGAACACCTGCTTTATGACGGTGCCGCCGCACCGAGTCTTCCCGTAGTCGTTCCAGAAATGGCCGACCGAACCATCATTCTCAATGGCGTTGCAAAAACTTATGCAATGACTGGTTGGCGCGTAGGTTGGATGATCGGGCCAAAGGATGTCATCAAAGCTGCGACCAATCTCCAATCACACTTAACCTCTAACGTCTCTAACGTCTCCCAACGTGCGGCGATCGCAGCACTTACTGGTGACCTTGCTGCCGTTCATAAAATGGGCGAGGCATTTAATCGCCGTCGATCATTAATCACCGCGATGCTTAATGAAATACCTGGCGTCATTTGCCCGACCCCAACTGGTGCTTTCTATGTTTACCCATCCGTCAAAGGATTGCTAGGTAAAGAGATTCGTGGCAAGCGGCCACAAACTTCCGCCGAACTAGCAACCTTGATATTGGAAGAAGTTGAAGTTGCTGCAGTTCCAGGCGAAGCCTTTGGCCCATCCGGCTACTTGCGATTTTCTTATGCTCTAAGCGATGACGACATTGTTGAAGGAATTACCCGAGTTCAGAAATTATTGGGCGAAGCGAAAGATTAATTCTTTTTAATCCAGCGACAATCCAACAAACTGCACTTCGGCTTCGAGTTCGATTCCGAAGGTCTCTTTCACTTTTGCTCTAGAAACTCGCGCTAGTTCAATAATGTCATTTGCGCTCGCGTTACCGCTGTTGGATAGGGCCAATACGTGGCGCGATGAAATTTGCGCTCCCGCAACTCGATCGCCCTTATGAACACCAGAGTGCTCCATCAACCACGCGGCTGAAGTCTTTATCCGACCATCTGTTTGCGGCCATCGCGGTGCCTCGATTGGCAAAGAATCTGCAACCTCTGAAGAAACTATTGGGTTGATGAAGAAAGATCCAGCTGACCAAATCTCTTGATTGGCCAACATTCCTTTAGCGCCACGAAGTTCAAGAACTGCACGTCGAACATCGGCAATTGGAACCCGAGCACCGACCTCAACTCCGAGAAATTTGGCAAGTTCGGGATACTGAATCGGCAACGAAAATTCACCTCGGCGAAGTTGAAATGTGACATCAAGAATTACCCAACGATCGCGCTCGCTCTTGAACTTGGAACTTCGATATCCAAATTCGCAGTCGGCCGCCGCGAAAGTAGTAATGCGGTCATTAATTCGATCAAAGGCGCGAACCCGGGCAATCACTTCGGCGACATCATGACCATAGGCACCGATATTTTGAATCGGCGATCCCCCTACGGTTCCTGGTATGCCGCTTAGCGATTCGAGATTGGCCAACCCCTTCTCGATGGTGAAGTCAACAAATGAATCCCAATCTTCACCGGATGCGACTGTGATCGTTCCCCCACTGCACGCATCAATCTCATAAGAGTTACCAGAAGTTTCAACTCTGATTACAGTTCCTTCAAATCCTTCATCGGCGATCAGAAGGTTCGACCCACCACCGAGAATAAGGACTGGAACTTTGGATTGATCGGCTGCCCGAACAAACTCAATTAGTTCGGCTTCTGTTTTGGCATGAACTAAGTTCTTAGCCTGACCACCCACATGCATGGTGGTGAGGTTGGCCAAGTTATTCATAAGAGAAGGCTACCTACGTGGGGACAAGATCTCATTTTTTCCGCGAAACCGATCGAGAATTCGGTCGTAATTCTTCTTCGATTGAGCATCGCGAAACTCTGGATCAGTGTCGTAGTAACCGTGATGGCGAGCTTGTTCCAAAGGCAGATCCATCTGAAGCAATCGTCCCTTTGCTTGTCTGAGTCGAAGGGAAAATTCGATATCAGCATTTCGATAGTAGATGGCACGGATGTTGAAAGCTCCTGCCTCCAATGCTTCGTCACGATTAACGGCAAGAAAATAGCTGTAAAGCACATCAACTTCACCTGGACCTCGGTCCTGCGTGCTTCGCCATTCATCCTCAGTATTTATCAATCCGCCGCGCCAGCCAACCGCAGTGAATTCACCACTTCGAAGTTGCTCCAGAGTCGGTGTGATGGCATCACCGGTCAAGATTGTCGAAGGGTCCATGATGACCACGTATTTCGAAGGAGCGATCTTTAACAAGGT
>CAIMZW010000032.1 GCA_903846075.1 uncultured Actinomycetes bacterium | reverse complement strand
TCTCCCTCGTTTGGGGCGGAGCAATTCTGACGGCTTTGATGCGCATCTCCTGGATCAATGCTCCAAGGTGGCTTTATGTTCCGCTCTATTTAGCACTTGGCTGGGCTGCCGTCATTTACCTCCCCCAATTTTGGACGGTCGGTGGCGTTTGGGTCTTTTGCCTGATCGCTCTCGGCGGCATCTGCTACTCAGCCGGCGGAATTATTTACGCAATCAAGAAACCCAACATCTCGATTAACTGGTTTGGTTTCCACGAACTCTTTCATGCTCTCACTGCAGCAGCATTTGCTTTGCAACTTATTGCGGCCGCTCTCGTTGTTTTTAAAAATGGCTGATTAGGAATCGAGAACCGCGTTTAGTTTTGCGTTAATCCACGGTTTCGAAGGGTTCGCTTTCGTAGTGGGCTAAAAAAGATCTTCTCGACAAATATCCCAATAGCCATGATCACAAAAATGGTTCCAATGACCAAGGACATGTCTCCCAATTGCCGGCCAACATCGAGCAACTGGCCAACGCCCAATCCCAACGATGGGGAGACCGCGATTAATTCCGCCGCCATGAGCGAGCGCCAGGCAAATGCCCAACCTTGCTCTAATCCGGCCAGATAACCCGGCCACGCTGCAGGAAGAATGAAGTGTCTAATCCGTTGCCACTTGTTTGCTCGAAGCACCGAGGCAACTTTCAAATAGAGCGGCGGGATTTGATCAATTCCCGAGATCAAACCATTGGCAATCGATGGCACCGCGCCGAGCAGGACAACGGCAAAAATAGTCGCAGGTGAAAGACCAAACCAAATAATCGCGGCTGGGACCCAGGCAACGGATGGCAACTGCTGGAGACCAAGCAAGACCGGACCAATCACCATTCGCAGCACTTTATTTAGTCCAAGAAGCAAGCCAAGCGGTGTTGCGACCAATAAGGCGAGGGCGTACCCCTCTACTCCGCGGCTAAAAGATCGAAAGATCGCATGGGGCAAGATCCCTGATTTCCATTGGGTCTGCATCGCTGAAAATACTTGCTTTGGTGAAGGAAGGATATAACTCTTAACTCCACTAATTTTTATTGCTACTTGCCAAATGACCAACAGGGTCACAAAAGCGATGATGGCATAAGTAAAATTGGAAAATTTACTGCGCCAATTACGAGCGGTCTTCTTTTGAATTTCCAGAGCATCCAGACCGGCGTTTAGCGAAGTGAATTCATCCATGGCGACGAATTTCCTTTCGAAGTTCGTCGGTAATTTCCCGAGCAAGAAGGGCGACCTCGGGAGAATCAATGCGACGTGGCTCAGGTAAATTCACTCGCCACTCTCGGATAAAAGTTCCTGGACGAGATGACATGAGGAGCACTCTTTGACCAAGGCGAACAGCTTCGCGCACATTATGGGTGACAAAGACAATCGTTAATTTGTTCTCAAGCCAAATGTCAGAGAGCTCATCGTGAAGAACATCTCGAGTGATCGCATCAAGAGCGCCGAACGGTTCGTCCATCAAAAGGATTTTGTTTTTCTGTGCCAACGCGCGGGCAATGGCAACTCTCTGCCTCATGCCGCCGGACAGTTCATGTGGGCGTTTATGAACTGAGTGCTCAAGATTTACTTTCTTCAGAAGATCCATGGCCACTTCTCTCCGAGAAGTTTTAGATTCGCCATTTATGCTCATGGGAAGCTCTACATTTTCCAGAACCGTTAGCCACGGCAGAAGAGCCGAATCTTGAAACATCAGAGAAGCCGATTGCTCTTTTACAAAGGTACCCGAGTACCCTCGATCCAGATCGCACATGACATTGAGCAACGTGCTCTTGCCGCATCCAGAGGCGCCAACAATGGCAACAAATTCCCCAGACTCAACTTCAAGATTTATTCGATCGAGAACGAGTCCATCTTTGACGGAGAATCCACGGGTGATGTTCTCTAACGCCATTGCGACGCTCAACTACTGCAGACCTAATCCTCGTGCTGAGACGAAAGGCAGTTTCGCTGCTTTCAAAATCTTATTAAGGATTCGTAAGTCATAAATGCCCTTGAGCGAATTAGCAGAGAAGTTATTGAGCAGCCCGGCTGCCACGGCATTAGACGCGCTTTTATTGAGTGAACTGGCAAATGGATCAAAGGTGAAAGTCAGATTAGACCAAGCCCGGTCCATAACCTGATCCGAAAGACGTTTTCCGGTCACACTCGCTATTTCGCTCTGAACTGCACTTTTAGCGGCAGAGGGTTGGGCGGTGATGAAATTAATCGCATCCACCTCTCCTTGAATAACTTGAGAAATGGTATCTGGATATTTGTTCAAGAACTTGTTCTCCGCGACAAGATTCGTCGTAACAAATTGGCCCTTTGGCCACAATGATTTTTCGTTAATTAATACCTTTGCACCAGCTTCAAGTACCAACCTGCTACTCCATGGTTCTGGAAGCCATGCGCCATCAATGTCTCCGCGTTGGAATAGTGCCAGGGATTGTGAATTATCCGTAGGGATCACCGTGACATCTCCCCCACCTGCGATATTTGTTTTAAGGCCATGGCTTTTCAACCAAGAACGTAGAGCGACATCTTGCGTGTTACCAAGAGATGGCGAAGCAATTTTCTTACCTTTTAAATCTGCGATTCGAGTTATTGATGGTTTAACTACCAACTCGGCCCCACCCGAGGTGGATCCCGCAACAATTCGTAGCAAGTCGCCTTGAGTTCCCACATATCCACTAATGGTTGGGTTTGGTCCAATAAATGCCATATCAATGGCACCACCTTTTAGGGCTTCAATTGCGGCAGGCCCGGCGCTAAAAGTGACATATTGAATGGTTGTCCCCGCGGGGGTGAGATATTTTTCGAAGAACTTTTGATTTTTGGCGACTAGGGCAGCACCGTGTGTCACGTTCGCAAAGAGACCAAGGCGGATCACTTGAGCCGTTGCTGGTTTGGAGTCGGCATGAGCTGGGGCAGAAAGCAAAGTCAGCAGACCGGCTAACAAGATTGAAATATTTTTCACTCTTCGATTCATAGTTCTTCTCCCCGCGAATACCGTGTAATTCCCTATAAACTTTATAGGGAATATAGAGAAATAACAACACATAAGCCATGTGCGACTTCCGCTTTTATGACCGACAGGAGAGAATCAAGGTATGAACATTTCAGCCGCAACCGATTATGGGATGCGGGCGCTACTCCAACTCACTGAAAACTATTTAGCTAACCCTGAAGAGCGAGTCACTGTTCTAGAGATTGCCGAAGTCCAGAAAATTCCGGTGAAATTCCTAGAAAGCATCTTGCGCCAATTGCAGCAGTCCGGGCTAATTAATAGTAAACGCGGCGCCAATGGTGGCTACCGACTTGCAAGGAAACCCAAGGAAATCTCGGTTGCGATGGTTATCAGAATTCTTGACGGTCCCCTGATTGCGGTCAAAGGGGAAAAACCCGAGGACCATAAATACACGGGTAGCGCCGGAAACCTTCAAGAGGTTTGGATCGCAGCCCGAGTTGCGGTTCGGGAGATTTTTGAAGAAGTCACTTTGCACCAGATTGCGACGGGCGCTCTCCCTGCCAAGATTAAACGGGCAATTGATCAGCCAGGAGCTTGGACCCGAAGGTTAACTATTTAATTCGATTTGCATATCAGCGCAAAGAAAAAGCCCCGGCCATTTCTGGTCGGGGCTTTTTACTTAATGGATTAACGAACTTCGAGATCATCCAAACGAACTGCTTCACCGGAACCAGATGTCTGGAATGGTGTGTAGTCGTATTCATCATATGCAGCGTAGACCGCAGCCTTGGCTTCCTCTGTTGGCTCAACGCGAACGTTGCGATAACGAGCGAGACCGGTACCGGCTGGGATCAACTTACCGATGATGACGTTCTCCTTGAGACCGAGCAATGGATCGCTCTTCTCGGAGAGTGCTGCGTCCGTGAGAACACGAGTGGTCTCTTGGAACGATGCAGCAGATAGCCATGATTCGGTCGCAAGTGATGCCTTGGTGATACCCATAAGTTCTGGGCGACCTGAGGCGGCTTTACCACCAGAGGTAACAACGCGGCGATTCTCATCTTCAAAGCGATTGCGCTCTACGAGCTCACCTGGAAGTAGATCGGTATCGCCTGGTTCAAGAACGGTGATGCGCTTGAGCATCTGACGAACGATGATTTCAATGTGCTTGTCGTGGATGCTTACACCCTGTGAGCGATAAACAGATTGAATCTCGTTCACCAAGTGAACTTGAGTATGACGTGCACCAAGAATACGAAGAACCTGCTTTGGATCGACGGCACCAACAACGAGTTGTTGTCCGACGCCGACCTTCATGCCTTCTTCAACCTTGAGCTTCATACGACGAGTAATTGGATAGGCACTTGCTTCGCTGCCATCTTCTGGCGTAACGATGATCTTCTTGCCCTTGGCATCTTCGAGGAAGCTGACGATTCCAGCGGCCTCAGCGATTGGCGCAACACCCTTAGGGGTACGAGCTTCGAAGAGTTCAACGATACGTGGCAGACCGTGGGTGATTTGGGTTTCACCCTCGAGCATGGCACCACCGGTGTGGAAGGTACGCATGGTGAGCTGGGTTCCAGGTTCACCAATGGATTGTGCTGCGATGATTCCAACAGCTTCGCCGACATCAACAATCTTGCCAGCAGCCATCGAACGGCCGTAACACATTGCGCACTGTCCAACCTTGCTATCGCAAGTAAGAACGGAGCGGACCTTAACTTCAGCAACGCCAGCAGCAACCAAGAGGTTGATGTTGCGATCACCGAGGTCGGTACCAGCAGCGACGATGACCTTGCCATCTACTTCAACATCTTCTGCCAAGTTACGGCCGAAGAGTGAGGTTTCGACATGCTCGTCACGAACTAGTTCGCCGGCAGAGTTAGTTGCAGCAATCTTCAAAGTCAGACCGCGATCAGTTCCGCAATCTTCTTCTCGGATGATGACATCTTGTGCCACGTCGCAAAGACGACGAGTCAAGTAACCAGAGTCAGCGGTACGAAGTGCAGTATCGGCAAGACCTTTACGAGCACCGTGAGTTGAGATGAAGTACTCGAGTACGGAGAGACCCTCACGGAAGTTGGATTTGATTGGGCGAGGAATAATTTCACCCTTTGGATTCGCTACCAGACCACGCATACCTGCGATCTGACGAATCTGCATCATATTTCCACGAGCACCTGAGTAGACCATCATCCAAACTGGGTTGGTCTTAGGGAAGTTATCTTCCATCTCACGTGCAACTTCTTGAGTTGCTTGGGTCCAGATCTCAATGAGTTCCTGACGACGCTCGTCATCAGTGATGAGACCCTTTTCGTACTGGCCTTGAACCTTCTCAGCGCGAACTTCGTAGCCTTCCAAGATTGCTTGCTTCTTGGCTGGGGTAACAACATCTTCAATAGAGATTGTTACACCGGCACGAGTTGCCCAGTAGAAACCAAGGGACTTCAAAGCATCCAGAGTCTGTGCAACGGTGACCTTTGGATAACCTTCCGCCAAATTATCTACGATCAATCCAAGATGCTTCTTGGTGACGTCGTAATCAACGAATGGGAAATCAGCAGGCAATACTTCATTGAAGATTGCCCGGCCCAAGGTTGTGCTGCGAACCGAAGTTTCGCCGTTAACTGTGAGGCGAATCTTGATAGGTGCCTGCATGGTCAAGGAACCTTGATCGAATGCCATTAACGCTTCGGAGATAGAAGCGAATGCGCGACCCTCACCCTTTTGATTCTCACGAAGTGAGGTCAAGAAGTAGAGGCCAAGAACCATGTCCTGGGTAGGAGAGGTGATTGGACGACCAGATGCAGGAGAGAGAATGTTGTTGCTCGAGAGCATAAGGATTCGAGCTTCGGCTTGTGCCTCTGCAGATAATGGAAGGTGAACGGCCATCTGGTCACCGTCGAAGTCTGCGTTAAAAGCGGTACAGACCAATGGGTGAATCTGAATTGCCTTACCTTCAACCAACTGAGGTTCGAATGCTTGAATACCAAGACGGTGCAAGGTAGGTGCGCGGTTAAGAAGTACTGGGTGTTCGGCGATTACTTCTTCCAAAACATCCCACACAACTGGACGAGCACGTTCCACCATACGCTTGGCAGACTTGATGTTCTGAGCGTGGTTAAGATCTACAAGTCGTTTCATAACGAATGGCTTGAAGAGTTCAAGAGCCATCTGTTTTGGCAGACCACATTGATGCAATTTAAGTTGCGGACCGACGACGATTACCGAACGACCGGAGTAGTCAACGCGCTTTCCGAGCAAGTTCTGACGGAAACGTCCTTGCTTACCCTTCAACATGTCAGAGAGTGATTTCAATGGACGGTTGCCTGGGCCAGTTACTGGACGACCACGACGACCGTTATCGAACAAGGCATCGACAGCCTCTTGAAGCATGCGCTTCTCGTTATTGACGATGATCTCTGGTGCACCGAGATCAGCAAGACGCTTCAAACGGTTGTTGCGGTTGATGACGCGGCGATAGAGATCGTTGAGATCGGAGGTCGCAAAGCGGCCACCATCCAACTGAACCATCGGACGAAGATCTGGTGGAATAACCGGAACGCAATCAAGCACCATGGATGCTGGATGGTTACGGGTATTCAAGAAGGAAGAGACCACCTTGAGACGCTTGATAGCGCGAGTCTTCTTCTGACCCTTGCCAGATTGGCTGATCTCAGTGAGCTTCTCGTATTCGGATTGGAGATCGAAGGTCTCAAGGCGACGCTTGATTGCAGCGGCTCCCATATTTCCTTCGAAATAAACTCCGAAACGATCACGCATATCGCGATAGAGGCCTTCATCGCCTTCGAGGTCCTGGACCTTGAGGTTCTTGAAGCGAGCCCACACTTCATCGAGACGATCGAGTTCGCGCTGTGAGCGATCACGAGTTGCCTTGAGTTCACGTTCTGCGGCTTCACGAACTTTGCGCTTTACATCAGCCTTTTCGCCTGCAGCTTCGAGTTCAGCAAGATTTGCTTCCAACTTCTTCTGACGGGTATCGAGATCGGTATCGCGACGGGTTTCAATCTTCTTCTTGTCGCTGGAAAGACGCTTCTCGAGTTGTGGCATATCTTCGGCACGGGCTTCTTCATCGACTGCAGTAATCATGTACGCAGCGAAGTAGATGACCTTCTCAAGATCCTTAGGTGCAAGATCAAGGAGATAACCAAGACGAGATGGAACACCTTTGAAGTACCAGATGTGAGTTACAGGTGCAGCGAGTTCGATGTGACCCATGCGCTCACGGCGAACCTTGGCGCGAGTGACTTCGACACCGCAACGCTCGCAGATAATTCCCTTGAAGCGAACGCGCTTGTACTTACCGCAGTAGCACTCCCAGTCCCGAGTTGGTCCAAAGATCTTCTCATCGAAGAGACCATCTTTTTCCGGCTTGAGGGTTCGATAGTTAATGGTCTCTGGCTTCTTTACTTCGCCAAAGGACCACTCACGAATATTGTCCGTTGAAGCTAGACCAATTCGCAGTTCATCAAAAAAGTTAACATCTAACATTTATTTATCCCTCTCCGTCTCAGATCTCGTCAACACTGCTTGGCTCAACTCGTGACAAGTTGATACCTAGCTCTTCAGCGGTACGGGAAACTTCTTCATCGGTGTCGCGAAGTTCAACCGCGATACCTTCTGAGGAGAGAACTTCCACGTTGAGACACAGTGATTGCATTTCCTTGACCAAAACCTTGAAGGATTCTGGAATACCTGGTTCAGGAATGTTTTCACCCTTAACAATGGCTTCGTAGACCTTCACCCGGCCCAAGACGTCATCGGATTTAATGGTGAGCAACTCTTGCAAGGTGTAAGCGGCGCCGTAGGCTTCAAGAGCCCAGACTTCCATTTCACCAAAGCGCTGACCACCGAATTGAGCCTTACCACCGAGTGGTTGCTGGGTGATCATGGAGTATGGACCAGTTGAACGAGCGTGAATCTTGTCATCAACCAAGTGGTGGAGTTTCAAGATGTACATGTAACCAACCGAGATTGGCTCCTTGTATGGCTCGCCGGTGCGACCATCAAACAAGTTGGCTTTACCGTTGGAACCGATCAAACGCATTCCATCGCGGTTTGGAAGAGTGGACTTGAGCAGACCCAAGAGTTCCTCTTCTTTAGCACCATCGAATACTGGGGTTGCTACCTTTGAGTTTGGTGCAACATCGGCATAACCGTGGGCGCGAAGATCTTTTTGCCAGACCTCTTCGCCTTCAAGTTTCCAACCGGCTTTTGCAACCCAACCAAGGTGAGTTTCCAAAACCTGTCCGACGTTCATACGACCAGGAACACCGAGTGGGTTAAGAATGATGTCGACTGCAGTTCCATCTTCAAGGAACGGCATATCTTCAACAGGGAGAATCTTGGAGATAACACCCTTGTTACCGTGGCGACCAGCGAGCTTGTCACCATCTTGAATCTTTCGCTTTTGTGCGACATAGACGCGAACGATTTGGTTAACACCGGCAGGAAGTTCGAAGTCATCTTCAGAATCGAAGACCTTGACGTCGATAACCTTGCCTGATTCACCATGTGGAACCTTGAGCGAGGTATCGCGAACTTCACGAGCCTTCTCACCGAAGATTGCACGAAGCAATCGCTCTTCTGGGGTTAGTTCGGTCTCGCCCTTTGGCGTTACCTTTCCAACCAAAATATCGCCAGGAACTACATCGGCACCGATTCGGATAATTCCGCGGTCATCGAGGTCTTTCAAAACTTCCTCAGAGACGTTAGGAATATCTCGAGTAATTTCCTCAGGTCCGAGCTTGGTATCGCGGGCATCGACTTCGTACTCCTCGATGTGAATCGAGGTAAGAACATCGTCTTGAACCAACCGTTGGGACAAAATAATTGCATCCTCGTAGTTGTGGCCTTCCCATGACATAAATGCCACGAGCAAGTTCTTACCAAGAGCCATCTCACCCTTATCGGTGCTTGGACCATCAGCAATAACTTGACCAACATCGACGCGATCGCCTTGGCTAACAACAACCTTCTGGTTGCGGCTGGTGCCTTGGTTGGAACGAGTGAACTTCTCGAGGAAGTAAACCTCAGTAGTTGCGTCATCATTCATGACGGTAACTTCATCGGCAGAAACAGAAGTAACAACGCCACCCTTGCGAGCGAGCAAAACATCGCCAGCATCTACAGCAGCACGGAATTCCATACCGGTACCCACGAAAGGTGCCTCGGCGCGCAGCAGTGGAACTGCCTGACGCATCATGTTGGAACCCATCAAGGCGCGGTTGGCATCGTCATGCTCGAGGAACGGAATCATTGCGGTTGCAACAGAAACCATCTGACGAGGTGAGACGTCCATGTAGTCAACTTCGTCAGCCATGATGTATTCAACTTCGCCACCACGACGACGAACGAGAACACGAGCTTCAGCGAAGTGATTATCAGCAGTCAACGGCGCATTGGCCTGCGCAATGACGTGCTCATCTTCTTCATCTGCAGTCAAGTAATCGATCTGATCAGTTACGCGACCCTTGGTCACCTTGCGGTAAGGGGTCTCGATAAATCCAAAAGGAGTTACGCGAGCATAGGTAGCCAAAGAACCGATAAGTCCAATGTTTGGACCTTCCGGAGTTTCGATTGGACACATACGACCATAGTGAGATGGGTGAACGTCACGAACTTCGAAGCCGGCACGTTCACGAGAGAGACCACCAGGTCCAAGCGCTGAGAGACGACGCTTGTGAGTCATTCCTGACAATGGGTTGGTCTGGTCCATGAACTGCGACAACTGGGAAGTTCCGAAGAACTCCTTGATCGAAGCAACAACTGGACGAATGTTGATCAAGGTCTGAGGAGTAATCGCCTCAACATCTTGAGTAGTCATGCGTTCGCGAACAACACGTTCCATACGGGAAAGTCCGGTACGTACCTGGTTCTGAATCAATTCACCAACGGTACGAAGGCGACGATTTCCGAAGTGGTCGATGTCATCGGTCTCAACACGTACTTGCTTGCCGTATTCCATAAGTGCTTCGCCATTGTGAAGTGCGACGAGGTACTTGATGGTTGCGACGATATCTTCAATATTAAGTAGCCCACGGGAAAGTTCGAGTTCAAGACCCAACTTCTTATTGACCTTGAAACGACCGACCTTTGCCAAGTCATAACGCTTTGCATTGAAGTACAAGTTCTCGATCAAGTTCTGAGCGGCTTCCTTTGTAGGAGGCTCACCTGGACGAAGCTTGCGATAGATATCAAGCAGTGCTTCATCTTGAGTCTTGACGTTATCTTTTTCCAGGGTCAAGCGGATGGACTCGTACTCGCCGAATTGCTCGAGGATTTGCTCTTCGGTCCAGCCAAGTGCCTTCAAGAAGACGGTGACTGATTGCTTGCGCTTACGATCGATACGAACACCGACCATATCCTTCTTATCTACTTCGAATTCCAACCAAGCGCCACGGCTTGGGATGATCTTCGCAGTCAAAATATCTTTGTCAGAGGTCTTCTCAATGGTGCGCTCGAAATAAACGCCAGGAGAACGAACGATCTGAGAAACAACAACACGCTCGGTACCGTTAATAACAAAGGTTCCGCGAGGAGTCATTAATGGAAAGTCACCCATGAAAACGGTCTGGGATTTAATTTCACCAGTCACGTTGTTGGTGAATTCGGCAGTAACGAACAATGGAGCCGAGTAAGTCGTATCGTGCTGCTTACATTCAGCAATTGTGTACTTAGGTGGTTCGAATCGGTGGTCTCTAAAAGAGAGACTCATAGATCCTTGGAAATCTTCGATTGGTGAAATCTCCTCAAAGATTTCTTCCAGTCCAGATTGCTTGGGCACTTCGCCCCGGCCGCTCTTCTCGGCTTCGCCAAGACGCGCACGCCACAAGTCGTTACCCAATAGCCAGTCAACGCTATCCAATTGGAGCGAGAGGAGATTAGGTACTTCGAGTGGTTCACGGATCTTTGCGAAAGAGATGCGGGCAGGTGCAAATGACTTTGACTTCGCGGCCAATGTTCCTCCAGTAAAGAGCAGGTAATCACGCACGGCTACCGCCAGGTCTGGGCCGCTATATGCCTAACCTGAATGGTGTGAAGATTTGCGAAGGGTCAGGGTATCGAATAAACGCCAATTCTGTCTAATTCGGCTTATACCTCACTTCTAATCCTTTTGTCCTCGATTTCCCCAATTTTTTTGCCCGGTCATTTTCGCCCCACATCCCCGCTAATCTTTAGTGACAATTCGACCGCAGATCCTCAAATTTGGGAGCTCTCATGGAATTTGACCGATTCAGCATCTGCTTTCTAGCCGCCAAAGACGATTCACCCGAAATGAGCCCTGCCGAAGCGGGAGATCTGCAAAATGCCCACATGTCTCATTTGGCCGATTTACACGAATCCGGGGAGTTACTCGCGGCAGGCCCAACCGGTAATCCGCAATATCGGGGGGTCTGTCTGTTTCGGACTGAGGTTGACCGTGCGCGCGAACTCATGTTGGCCGATCCTGCTGTTGTCGCGGGCTGGTTTGAGATCACGGTAATCCCCTGGATGGTTCCAACTGGGGCAATGTTCTTTGAAACCACGACATTTCCTCGCTCGATGGCAAGTTTAAAAGTGGAATAACTAAAAAAGTAAAGAAATTGAATCAACTTAATCTTTTAGAAACTCCTAGGTTCGGGCGTCTCTTTAAGTGGTCCTGGTGGTCCTGTTGGACTTGGCATTTGGCTATTTACCCCGTAAATGACTAGTCAGAGTGGCGTAGTCAACGGGAAAGGGATCCGAACACCTTCAGGAGCGAGCTCCCCCCTTTACCTGAATAAGCAAAATAACTCACCAAAACACAACTTCAAATTTTGACCGTGCAATGTCTCAAAATAACTAAACCTTGGACTTACCCTAAAACTATGCAATTTGTGAGTAAAACTCGTTGCCTCCTTGCCCTTACCCTCTTGCCCCTGCTAGCGACGAGCACTTCTTTCGCCACTTCCAAAACTACTCTTTCCAGCTGCACCAAACTTGGAACCTTTAAAGTCATTGCTGGGATTAAATACGTCTGCACCAAATCATCTTCGACGTTTGTTTGGAAAGTGCCAATCAAGAAAATAACAACTACTCCAACGCCCTTCATTACGCCCAAACCACTTCCCACATTTGATTATGACACCGAGTTAAGTAAAGTGATTGAAGCCCGCTATCAACTCATGGCGCCAAATGTGAAACCTTTTCTTGACTCAATTCCTGAATTTAAAACAATCATGGCAGGAATTTTGCCCAAAAGCATTTTCGATCAAAACTCCGGAGTATTAAGAGGCGCTGACAGCGTCTCGCTTTCATACATAAAGTCTTACTTTTTGAATCCCTACTGGAACTCTGAATATTTCCGCAGTACTTCAAAAGCAGCAATTTTATTGGACATATATCGAACCTCATTTCCTTGTGACTATATTAAATTTTATAATGAGACAAATGCCTACATATTGAATTATACGAAAACTAATAATTTAAGAATCCCCAATTTAGGCACTCCCGAAAATTGCGACCATTTACATGC
This sequence comes from uncultured Actinomycetes bacterium, assembly GCA_903846075.1. GTDB lineage: Bacteria > Actinomycetota > Actinomycetes > Nanopelagicales > Nanopelagicaceae > CAIMZW01. Next base: position 2,103 of record CAIMZW010000032.1, on the reverse strand, counting down.
CTTCGCTAGTTCTGGTTCTCAGAGAATTCCTCCTGCGGATGACATCATGCAATTGGATTTAAGTTGGTGGATAGTTAATCGCTCCTCGTTCCTCCAAGATATGTTTACAAAAAATGGCTATCTAATTTTCACTATTCAACCCGGAACCTGCCCTACTTGCTCTAATTTAGCTGATGAGGGATGGTGGACTCTCGCAAATCTTCCTATATATCTAAAAAGTGTTCTCACCCCCGATAAACTCCCAGTGAATAGTTATCTAAACATTAGATACGACCCGCTGGTCCTGCCCAATAAAGATGATCCGACAATTAGTGAGTAGAGAAAGAATTCATGTGCCTGTGGTCCTTAGGGACTTAATATTCGTGAGAGTTGTAAGTAAATCTTGAATAAACGACACCGCTCTGATTCTGAATTATGCAGGGCTTGTTGCAGTTGTGAATTGACTCAAAGTATCTACACACCAAACCACCTTTGAATGGAGACCCTGTAATCGAGGAATCACACCATAAGCCTGACCTGGAAATACATCCCTTGCGAGGCCAATTTCGAATTTAGTTCCAAATTCTAAATTGAAGTCAGAAGGTAGACCTGAAATTTTAACCCTATAGATTTCACTTCGATTTTCCCACGGATACCGTGTCCAAATCACTTCTTGCGCATCGGCATTAGGGGGCAGACTAAACCAAGAAGAATCCATTGAGCACACGGTTAAGTTTGACGATCGATGTTTATCATCATTGGAAAGTTTTCGAAGTAAGAACATTTGACTATTAGTTGTTGCAGCCTCAATCTGTTCTGGTGCTAAATCCGACCTCAAATCTCCGTAGTAGGGCATCATCATGTCGATAGCACTAAATAGCTCTTCGAATCCCACCTTTTGATGCCAAAACCAATCTCGACCTGAGAATGATCGAAGTTTTCGAGGTGAACTTACAAAGGGAAAATAAATTTTTGACTCGTCAATCGGCTGACCTAATTCAGCGGCTCTTTTCGTGATTATTGAATACGTTACGGAATCAAGTGCAGAATGCAAATTGTGGATTATGTCTCCGACAATCGCACTCCATCGATCAGGTACCGCAGGTATTTCTTCAAGTACCAACGCATAAACATCTGGCGATTCGACAAGTTCAGTTCTAACTTTTGGAGGCGTAATCTCAAAATAACTTTCGATTTCTTCGGAAAGTCCTTTTAATAATTCTCTTGCTCGTACAACCTTTATTTCCCAAGAATTAGCCATAGATCTTTCCCCTGCAAGGTAGTTTCTGAAATTGTCGAATTACGGTGCAAAATCCACCTACCTGGTTTTGAGCGCGCAGAATTTGATTTGAATATGTAACCCTGCCACCAGCTCGTCTTGCCGTTGAAGATAGAGGATTCGTTGGCACAAACATTTCAATCGTTCGTAGATCAACGGGAAGGTAAAAAAATGTGTTTTGGATATTTTCTTTCCTACTGCCGCAATAAAAAGTGGAAAGTAAATCCCTGCATTCATCCTTTCTTGCTGCGGACCCCATGCCGCACCGGATATTGAATTCGGGCGCTCACCCATAAAATCGTTCTGCTTACTCGTTTTGACCTTCTCCAAATATCCGCAGAAATCGCATACAAGATCCACACCCTTGAAGTTAGGTGGAAGGTCTTTTAGGGTCCTCTTCTCACTCTTACATTTTGGACAACTCACAAAGTTCTTCACCGAATACCCACCAAACGATCCACAATCTTGTAAACCAGTCATCGATCTCCCCAATCTGGGCGACGTATTGGCGCCTTTCGCTTCGGTGAAGGTTCAGTCAAGGGCGAGCGAAGGGAGTGCTTTCACCCTTGACGGGTTCTGAGCCGATACGCGCCTCTACGAAGCCCGCCCAGAGTGCCACGATTGTGAGTTGGTTTTCCATAATCTAAGTCCTCTCAAACGTTAATGACCAGTCATAGACCCCATCTTGATCGATATATATTCTTTTCTTCTTTACTCGTTTTAACATTAGAGAGGAGGACCAAAGAGTGGATGATTACTACGCACTCCTTGGAATATCCCCTTCGGCCACTAACGAGGAATTGAAACGCGCCTATCGTGAAATGACTCGAAAGTTTCACCCGGAT
>CAIMZW010000031.1 GCA_903846075.1 uncultured Actinomycetes bacterium | reverse complement strand
GATGTTTATGAGCCAGGATCCACCGGCAAAGTTATGACCGTAGCTGCGGCAATGGAGGAGAAGAAAATCACTCCAGAAACAGTTTTTACCATTCCTTACACTTTGAAAAAGGGTGGCCGCCTCTTTCATGATCATGAAGTTCATCCAACCGAAAAATTGACCACAACTGGATTGCTTGCAATTTCCAGCAATACCGGAGCTATTCAAGTGGGTGGAAAACTTTCCAATTCAACGCTGTATAACTACCTCACCAAATTTGGTATCGGAGAAAGTACTCACTCTCATTTACCGGGCGAATCAGCCGGAATACTTCATCCCATCGATCAGTGGTCCAACACTTCGGCACCAACTATTGCTTTTGGCCAGGGTTATTCCGTTACCGCACTTCAAGCCACCAGCGTTTTTGCAACGATTGCCAATAACGGAGTGCGTGTGACGCCTAACGTAGTTGCTGGCGAGATTGATGCAAGCGGTAACTACATTCCCACTCCAATGCAGCCAACGGAGCGAGTGATTAGTGCGACGACCGCAAGTGAACTTCGTACCATGTTAGAAAGTGTTGTCTCCGAAAATGGCACGGCGCCATCTGCGGCAATTCCCGGTTATCGCGTTGCCGGCAAAACTGGAACTGCTATGCGGATCGATGAAAGTTGTGGCTGCTATCGTGGGTATACCGCCTCGTTCATTGGATTTGCACCTGCTGATGCACCTAAATATGTTGTGAGCGTGACAATTCAAGATCCACAAGGACTCCATTGGGGAGGTTCTCTCGGTGGACCAGTTTTCAAGAAAGTTATGAGTTTCGTCCTGCAAGCCAAAAATATTGCCCCGACTCCAAGTTTGACGAAAACTTATCCGCTCACTGCTGTAGATCTGGCAAAATCAAAGCATCGAAACGGCTTCACGTTGAACCAGACGATTAAAACAACGCTGAAAAAGAATTTATCTACTCCGGTTCTGGCTTCGGTGAGGTAGTTTGATGCGACCGATCACGATGAAGACCCGTTCACTTAATGCGCTAGCAGAATTTTTGGGAATTGCTCCTTTGCCCGCCGATGTGAACGTCTCCGGAGTTTCCAGCGACACGAGAGACCTAGATGAGGGCGACCTATTTCTCGCCCTTCCTGGCTCCAGAGTTCACGGCGCGAGTTTTACGGCAGATGCAATCTCTCGAGGTGCAGTCGCAATCGTCACAGATCAAGCGGGAGCGGTACTTTCCATGGGATTGCCTACTCTGATCATTGCTGATCCACGGAGTCGGGCAGGTGAAATAGCTGCATGGATTTACGGCTACCCATTTCGATCTCTATCTGCAGTCGGCATTACTGGAACGAATGGAAAGACCACGACAAGTTCCCTCCTGCACCAACTATGGAGTTTGGAAGGCAGAGGTACTGGAATTCTTGGCACCGTAGGAGTCTCTATTGGCCAAGAAAATTTCGCGACCAGATTTACCACCCCGGAAGCCACGGCGCTGCAAGCTTTTGCTGCAATGGTGGTTGAGCGACACTTGAATTATTTTGTGATGGAGGTGAGCAGCCACGCTCTGGCTCAATCGCGGGTTCGAAGTGCTCATTTCACAGCCGCCGCATTCACCAATTTAACTCAAGATCATTTAGATTTTCATGGAACTATGGAGCAGTATTTTTTAGCCAAGGCCAAACTCTTTACTCCCGAATACTCGGATATTGGGTTCATTAATATTGATGGTGAATATGGCGAGCGTCTTGCGCAAATGTGCGAGATTCCAACAGTCTTAATCTCCCGTTCGCAAAAGAAGGCAGATTGGCATTACACATCTATCACTCGAGTTGAACGTGGATATGAGGTGGCTATTCGAGGTAGTGGTGGAATTCTTATCGAAGGTTACTTACCTCTGATTGGAGAACACAATCTTGACAATGCAATTATGGCTATCGCCCTCGCTGTTCAGACGGGTGTCGATCCAATATCTATTTCGGCGAATCTGCGCAATGTCCACTCTGTTGCCGGTCGACTCGAGAGTATTTCTTTAGGTCAGGATTTCACTGCATTGGTTGATTTTGCGCATTCTCCGGACGCCGTTACCCGAGTGCTTACTACCTTGCGAAGTGGGCTTGCGGGAAAACTTATCGCGGTCCTTGGCTGTGGCGGAGATCGTGATCGAACAAAACGACCGCTCATGGGGCAGGCACTTCGGGAATTATCAGACGTTGCAATTTTCACCAGTGACAATCCTCGAAGCGAAGATCCGCAGTCAATTCTGCGGGAAATGATTGGAGATATTGAGTTAGGGGAGAGCGCTCTTGCTATTTCAGATCGAAGCCAGGCAATTACTACCGCGGTTTTTATGGCGGAAAAGGGAGATTTAGTAGTCATACTTGGCAAGGGCCATGAAGCTGGTCAAGAAATTAATGGCGTTAAATATCCATTCGATGATCGAGTGGAACTGGCACGAGCGATCAAGGCCAAATCATGATTGAACTAACAATCGCACAGATTGCTGAAGTCGTTGAAGGGGAAATCTTCGGCATCGACCCCGCCCAGAAGGTGACTCAAATTCCAGTCAT
>CAIMZW010000030.1 GCA_903846075.1 uncultured Actinomycetes bacterium | reverse complement strand
TTCGGCGAAGACGATATCGAACGTAAGGACGATGACTTCGGCCGAGTCGTGTAACATTCCACCACCGAGGACGATTGGCTCAGCGGTAGAGCACCACATTGACATTGTGGGGGTCACTGGTTCGATCCCAGTATCGTCCACACAGCAATTCCAAATCAAAGCAATTTAAGGACTAACAAACCCTCCATCTACCGGAATCGTCGTTCCCGTTACATAACTTGCAGCGTCACTGACTAACCAGACAAGTGTCGCTGCCAATTCCATGGGATCGCCGAGTCGGCCAGCGGGAGTCAACTTCTTGACCAACACAATTGTTTCGGCAGGCAAATGATCGGACATCTCGGAGGGAAAGAATCCAGGAGCGAGAGCATTAACGCGGATACCTTTTCTTGCCGTCCATTGCGCAGCGAGGTCGCGAGTCAAACCAATAAGTGCCGCCTTGCTGGATGAATAAGCTGCCTGTGGCAATCCCCCAGTTCGCATCCCGAGAACACTTGAGATGTTGACGATAGAACCGCCGCCGACATTCTGGCGAGCAAACTCTTGAGCCATCCAATAGCAGCCCATGAGATTTGTTTCTAGGACCGACCTAAATTCCTCGGAGGTTTCTCGAGTCGATGGAACGGCAGTTCCAACGCCGGCGTTGTTTACCAAGATATCGACACGTCCATAAGTTTCTATGGCAAGTGCAATAAGTGCCGCGCAATCTTCTGGTTTGGTGACGTCCGTTTTTAGCGCAACCCACTTCCTACCTGCGGAAGTCACAAGCGCACCAGTCTCCGCCATTCGATCTTCTCGACGTGCCCCTAACACCAAGTCTGCACCAGCTTCTGCAAGTGCCTGCGCAAAGGCAACACCTAACCCTGAAGATGCACCGGTAACTACAGCGACTTTTCCATCAAGTTTGAAGCGATCGAGAACTCCCATGAAAACTCTCCTCTTTTCCAAACGCTGCTAGTAGGTTACCTATATGGAGTTCACCTTAAGCCCAAAGACGCAGGAATATGCAGGAAGACTTAAGGAATTCATGGCGAGTGAGATCCTGCCAGCCGAGAGTGTTTATTTTTCGCAGCGGGAAGAGTTGATTTCTCAAGGTATGGCTCATCAGGTGCCACCTGTGATGGAAGAGTTAAAAGCAAAAGCCAAGTCGCAAGGATTATGGAATCTCTTTCTGCCAAATAGCCACCATCCTGCACACGGACTTTCGGTAACGGATTACGCAACCTTGGCGGAAACAACTGGGTGGTCACCTGAAATTGCTCCGGAAGTTTTCAATTGTTCGGCACCCGATACGGGGAACATGGAAGTACTGGAGATGTTCGGCAATCCAGACCAACAACGACAGTGGCTAGAGCCGTTGCTTGAAGGTGCCATCCGATCTGGGTTTGCGATGACTGAACCTGATGTTGCTTCGAGTGATGCAAGAAACATTCGAACTTCGATTGAACGCGATGGCGATACCTACGTCATCAATGGTCGCAAATGGTGGACGACTGGCGCCATGGATCCGCGCTGCAAGATTCTTATAGTTATGGGCCGAACTAATCCAGAGGCCGATCAATATCATCAACAATCGATGGTCCTTGTCCCCATGGAGACTCCTGGCGTGAAGATTGAACGGAACCTTTCGATCTTCGGCTATCAAGATCAGCATGGCCATGCGGAAATTTCTTTTACAGATGTTCAAGTTCCGACATCAAATTTGATAGGTGAAGAAGGTGCTGGATTTGCGATCGCCCAAGCACGGCTAGGTCCAGGCCGAGTTCATCATTGCATGAGGGCGATAGGAATGGCCGAACGTGCTCTGGGCTTGATGATTGATCGCGCACAGTCACGAACTGCTTTTGGAAAAGAACTCTCCCAGCAAGGTGTCATCCAACAGTGGATCGCCGAATCGAGAATTTCGTTAGAGCAATCGCGGCTTCTCGTTTTGAAATGTGCCTGGATGATCGACACATACGGTGCAAAAGCTGCGAGAAAAGAGATTGCGGCAATCAAGGTGGCGATTCCTCGAATGGCTGAAGAAGTCATCGACCGCGCGATTCAAGTGCATGGTGGCGCCGGTGTCAGTCAAGACACTGTTCTCCCCTTTTTATACGCGGGAGTTCGGGCCTTACGTATTGTTGATGGTCCAGATGAAGTTCACATCAGGGATATTGCCCGAATGGAATTGAAAGCTAGGTCAACTAATAATTGAGTGATCTCACTGAAGTTCGAAGCGAAGATGCTTTTGATATTGCGGCAGTGCATTCTTGGCTGAGGCAGTTGATTCCGGAATTGTCGTCACTTCCCAAGGTTTCGCAATTTCGAAGTGGCGCTTCCAACCTCACTTACCTGCTCCGATATCCGAACCGAGATTTAGTTCTTCGTAGACCTCCATTTGGAGTAAAGGCTGCATCAGCCCATGACATGAGGCGTGAAGTAATGATTCAAAGTGCTTTAGCACCGCATTTTCCGTACGTTCCGCAGATTGTTGGTTTTAGCGATGATCCGACCATCATGAGTTCTGATTTTTATGTCATGGAAGCGATAGCGGGAACGATCCTCCGGCGCGATTTACCTAAAGGAAGTGAACTGAGTCGAGACCAAGCAAGTGCAATTGGAGACTCCATGATTTCAGCGTGGGTCAAACTTCACTCTGTAGATCCCGACATTCTTGAGCCACTTAACAAAGGTGATGGATATGTAAGCCGACAGGTCGAAGGGTGGAGCAAGCGATATCGGGCGGCTCTTACCGATGATGTGCCTGACGGAGAAGATGTAATGAAATGGCTTGAGGTCAACCAACTTCCTGACGTCAAGCATTGCGTTATTCATGGAGATTGGCGCTTAGACAACTTAGTCCTCAACCTTGATGACTCAACGCTTACCGGTGTCCTCGATTGGGAATTAGCGACCGTTGGTGACCCTTTGATGGATCTTGGTTCAAGCCTTGCATATTGGATTGATCCCGATGACCCCATCGATTTTGCACACTTACGACGCCAACCAAGCAACCTACCTGGGATGCCTTCGAGGCAGGAGATCGTTCGGCGATATCAAGAACTTTCAGGTACTGATTGTGACAATTTTCTCTTCTACGAAATTTTCGGCCTCTTTCGATTAAGCGTGATCATTCAGCAAATCTGGATTCGATATCGATTAGGTCAGACAACCAATCCAGCTTTTGCAGAATTTGGTAACGCCGTCAATGTTTTGATGGCCCGAGCCAAGAATTTAATGCAATGAGAGCCGGGCGAATCACAGTATCGACCCGAAAATTTGAAGTAGTTGAGATTCCTATTCCACAACCTAACGCCGGCGAAGTTCTCATAAAGGTGATGGCTGCTGGAGTCTGTCTTTCGGATGTTCATTTTCTCGACGGAATCCTCTCTCCCGGTTCCCTCGAATCTGATGTCGTCACATTGGGACATGAGGTGGCAGGAGTTATCGAAGAACTTGGTGTTGAGGTTTCGGGCTTCACGATTGGCGATCATGTCGTGGTGATTGCCGGCATTCGGGATTCCGCTGGTCGGTTGAGCACACAAGGTTTTGATTACGACGGCGGGTTCGCAGACTACATAATTTGTAAATTGGAGAATCTGGTTCGCATTCCCAACAAAATTGCATTTGAACAAGCCTGCATAATCCCTGATGCAGTCTCCACTCCATGGGCGGCCATTACCCAGACCGCGCAAATGCAATCATCTGAAACGGCAATCGTCTTCGGAGTCGGAGGGCTGGGATTTCACGCGATACAACTTCTGAAGATTCTGGGTTGCCAAGTGATTGCAATTGACCCTTCCGAATTTGCTCGCCAACGCGCCATGAAATTCGGTGCAGATTTTGTTTTAGATTCCAGTGATTCAAATTTAGTAGCAGATATTCGATCCTTAACTCATGGCAAGGGAGTTAACGCCGCATTTGATTTCGCCGGCGTTGCCTCGGTGAGAAAGCAGGCACTGTCAATGCTCGCCGAAGGTGGGCGTCTGATCATTGTCGGAATCGCCAACGAACCGATTGTCATTCCGAATGACATGGCTTTCGCATATCGACGGACAAAGATCTTGGGCCATTACGGCTCAGAAAAGCGCCATACGGAAGAAATCATCCAAATGGTCGATTCTGGCGTTCTCGACCTTTCGTCCTCAATATCGAAGGTACTGCCACTTGATCAAGCGGCTCAGGCCATGGACCAACTCAGGGAGAAAATCGGAAATCCAATCCGAATTATTTTAAAGCCTTGAGAACGCAGAATTCATTTCCCTCTGGATCTGCCATGACTACCCATGTCGTTTCAGGATCGGCGCTTTGACCAATCTCGATTCTGACTCCTCCTAAAGATTCAATCCGGGAGACTTCTGCCAACTGATCGGATGGTCTCAAATCTAAATGCAAACGATTCTTCCCCAGGCGCACATGGGGTGTTTTAAGAAAGAGAATGTCCGGAATGTTTCCTTGAAGAGGGCTGCCGTCCAGAAGTTCGATGCAGACCATATTCTCGTCTTTGTAGGTAATCTCCCAAGTAAGTACCTCGGCCCAAAATTTTGCGAGTAAGTCGGGATTGACACAATCAATGGTCAAACATTGGATTTTCATCATAAGTAGAGTCTAGGTTTGCGGCGTTTAAACTGGGAATAAACTTAAAAAATTATCGCGATGCAATTACCAGCAAATGTTGGAGCGAAGCTTCCTCAGGAGTGCCGCCAGAAGTTCCGACCTTCAATTCCACTTTCATCTTTCCCAAGGCAATTCCGTTAAGTTCGATGGCCTCAGTAATTCGTTGGCGCAAGTCAGCAGCATCTGGACGTTCTCCAACACCCATGATCAGGAAGGAATCACTCTCCCACCTGGCAATCAAATCACTTGGCTGCATGGCCGCCTTTGTCGCCAACCCCACCACTTCAATGAGGTCATCTCCATACTCCATCCCAAAGGCTTCTTCAATTTCAATGAGATTGTTAATCGTGCAGCGAGCTAAGAAAATTCTCCCGCCATTTTGCTCCACTGACTTGATAATGCTTGAAGCAACAGTGAGGAGACCGTTCTGGTTAAGAAATCCGGTCAACGGATCGGTTGTTGCCAGCGTGTTGGACTTTATCTTTTCGAAGATCAATTGATCGAGGACATTTTGTCTTATTTTCATTATGAAAAGGCCTGCCCCCAAACCACCGATTGCGACCAAGATCCATGAGGTTGACGAGTACAACGTCATGTTCATGCCCCCTGCGCTAACGAGCACAACTTCCAACAAACCACCAATAATCGCCGGTCTGTTGTACATCGTTATTGCTGGGGTGATAGTCATAACGATAATGGCATTTGTTAAAGAAATCGGCTGATCTTGATCTACGCACTCCCAGATCAGTTCAGAAACAAAGACGACTGAAAGAGCGGTCCACGTCCAAGAACTCGACAGGGCCGAGAAGGACCTTCTCGAAAACAACTGTGAGGCAACGAGAGCGGTCATGCCAATTAAATATGAGGCCAGTTCTGAGACCAACGAAATATGACTGCCTGTAACAAGTGTCAGCGTCGCAATAATGATAATCAGGCCGCCCGCCAGAGCGAATCCTCGAGGTGCGTTGCTAGAAATTATCTGACTTCGCATAGAGTCGAAATCATCATCAATTTCTAGATGGGGTTTAGCTCTCGAAGTCATATCCGACCGACTTTCTTTATATATATTTGGAAAAAATTGTCGAACAGTTCTTGGGTGAATTTGATCTGGCCAAGGAAGTAACTTTGAAAGAGTCAACCCAAGGTAAATGATTGTGTTAAATGCAACTACAAGTGAAAAGATCTGAAACCAAGGTTGAGAAAGCGTTGAAGTAGGTAAAAGAATGCCTCTGTGATAGGAGATCACGGCGCCACGGCCTTACTTTGTACATGTCCCCAATGAGCCACCTGTCCCAGAGTGATTTTGAATAATGCATTGAAAAAGACGACTTGCAGAAAAACGTCATATAGCAATTCCGGGATGAGAAGAAATGCTAGTAGAACTCCTTTGCGCCCATTGCGCCACACGGTAATTACTCGTTCAACAACAAATATCGCACCGACACTTGACCAGAACGGGAACCAGATGAAGCGATCGAGTGAAAAGAGAGTGATGATGGCCAATGCGATTGATGAATTTAGCGCGATAGCACCGTAACCAATTCCAAATTGCTGGCCCCAATAGCGAATGGTCGCGCGAGTCATCCCATAGGCACCAAGATTTTCCAAGGCACCTCTTTGCCATCGAAGTCGCTGAATCCACAGGTTTCGCCATGTAGGCATTAATTCCGTGACAACTGTGCACTCTGCGGGTGAGATCATTGTTGCGCCAAGTGATTTCAAAGCTAGGGTCAATTCGTTGTCTTCGGTCAAGGCAGTGGTGTCATAGACCTTTCCCGCTTCACCTGGAATATAAATACCTCGGGCCGCTGCCACGTCCAAAAGCGCCTCGCCTCGGAACATGGTGGCAGTTCCCGTTAGAACAAAAACTCGACCTTTTCGTGCCTTGATCTGCACCCCATAGCGAGCGTATTCATTGCGTTGAAATTGTCCGACTAAACCATGCCCAGCCTCGCCGAGAAATACTCCCCCTACCGCAGCTAATTCAGGATCTTTTTCTAAATGTTGCGTTGCACCTCAATAAATCGAGGGCCCAAGCTCGTATCGGCATCCATAATGAGAAATACCTCGTTGGACTTAACCAACGGAAGAAGTACCGCAAGGATTTGATTGAGTGCGCCACCTTTTTTGTGTTCATTGTCGATGGTTTCGTACGTTATCGCTCCAAGTGATTCGGCGATGTCTACCGTTGTATCGGAACAATTGTCGGCAACGACTATTACTCGATCGGGTTTACGAGTCTGCAGGTGGAGCGCTTCTAGAGTGGCCCTAATTCGGTCTTCCTCGTTATGTGCAGGAACCAGAACAGTGACTCTGACTTTTCCCGATGCGTTTTTGAGCACATCAGTTCGGGTGCGCAACAGCCCCAGCGTTCGGCGTTTCGGACTTATCGACAATAACGCCGCAAGAGTTTCAAAGATCAGTGCGCATGCCGCGATTGCGACAATCGCAATTACCGCATACAGCACGAGTCGCGAAGGTGGTCTCTCACCTGAAATATAGATTTTGAATCTGTCTATGCTAAATACGCGCAAAGTTTTGCCGGCATTGCTGTTTTTAAAGGTAGCGGCCACAATCGTGGCAAGCAAAGTAATAGAGGCAATCGAAGTAAGAACGAGAACGACGACTATTTGACCAATAAATCGTGAGGATTGCTTTATTCGCTCTGGGCTACCCTGCACGTTCTCCAGCGCCATAGTAAAAGTGTCTCACTTTGCCGCTCAAGTATCATCACAAGTCAAAATTTAATTATGTTAATTATTTACTTTTTTGGTATCCCTTTGGACATACTGGTTTGAGGGCTATCACTTTCTTAATGAGGCTTCCTTTTTTGCAAACGATGGTGACTTTCTTCGCAGTTGGCGATGTTGGTTGGCCAGAGACAGCGAATGACAAAATCTTGGTCTCTGCGGCGGCATATTTGACGCTTCCAGCCTGCATGAATGAGATCGAGCAAATTCCAGGGGCGACCAGTATCAAATCAAAATGCGCGCTGTCGCTCAAGTTAGGGCGACAAACCGTTTGCGTAGATGACTGCCATGACAAAGGCAGACCAGAACTGGACTCGGCTAGTAGAAATATATCTTTCATCCCTGTCCAAATTCCTTTTGGAGTAAAAATTACATTTATAGATTGATAAAGCAAAGAAGCCTGCGGAGTAAGAGTTGGTGTTGGAGCGGGCGATACAACGGCTGCTCCACTCATGCTGATTTGCCAAGGTTGATCAGGCGCGTAGTCAAACTGTGAAGTGGTTCCCGTTCCGTGTTCCGAATAGCCCTGCACAGTAATTTTGTCGGGTACTGGCAAACATACTTTTGGGATCGTAAAACCAATCCAGTTCACCTTGGCTGGGATATTGCTCCACGTCTCAACTTCGCAAATACTTGATGTAACTGGAGTGGCGATAACACGGTTCACGAATTTTCCCGGATGAATTGTGTTGTTTTCATATATGTTTGACGTAGTTTCCAAGGAGTAGTCGACTTTTCCATCTCCGTCTACATCTAACAGAACCGCGGCCCATGAGCCCAGACCATCTGCGAAAAGGTTGTAGGTGACTGGTTGAGCAAAATAAAGGAAAAATTCATAGTTATTTGGATTTGCATCACTCACTCCAAAACTAATTTGAGTGAGGTCATATGCCGAAGGGAGACCGGCATTATTAGTGACGTCCAACGGGCTAATCTGATTGGTAATCCAAGCCGCGTGTGCAACTTGTTGGTTAAGAAATGGAGTGAAGAGAATCAGCGCCAAGCACAATGCACGCAGCTTTCTCATTTCACTCGCCCGAAACTACACGTTCGATATGAGCCAGCGAATTATGGAATATCAATTCAGCGTCATTGTCCATCGTTGCGACGTGATAACTGTTCGTGATTTCGATTCGTTGTTTCTCTTTACTCGCGATCTCCGACATGATGATGTTGGAGTTAGAAATTGGTAAAACGTGATCATCGACGCTGTGAAAGAGCAAAGTAGGAACAGTTACTTTGGCGAGGTTGGCCCGAGTCACTTTCAACATCTTATTAAGTTGAAGCACTCCCCTGGTTGGCAATACGTCATAACCCCATTCAGTGACACCAGACTTCTTTATGTCATCGCCGACAGACGCCAAGCCCTTCTTAAAGAGGGCTATTAGGGGTGCGAACTGAACTTGCACTCCTGGAATATGAATCATGGGATTCACGAGGACGATGCCATCCACCGGGACGGTTTGCGTCACGTTCAGAGTTGTGCACCCACCCATGGATAATCCAAAGACAAAAACTTTGGTGCAGATCTTGCGAAGTTCTTCGACATCTTTAATAGCGCGGGCCGGCCATTCTTGCCACTTCACGTGATTCAAGTCCTCCCAATGGGTTCCATGGCCAGGAAGGCGCGGAACACGAACGGTGTACCCACGTTCTTGGAGGAAATGAGCCCAAGGTCGCATGGATGCTGGTGACCCGGTAAAACCATGAACCAGGACAATTCCTATTTTTCCGTTTGCGCCATGGCCATCTGCGGCGTAATCAGATAACCAACCTTCAGGAGCGGTGTTTGTCGACATGAATCCACCTTAACGCGACATCAATAAAACTGTCACTCCCCTGGCGTAGCGTTCTTGGTGTGTCCACGGCAATTAATTTCCAACCTACCTTCGAAGAGTTGGGTCGATCTCTCCAAGCCACCACTTTTGTCGTCGTTGATTTGGAAACGACCGGATCGACCCCGAGAGATGGCAGTGGGATCACCGAATTTGGAGCAGTCAAAGTCTGCGGTGGCGAGGTATTGGGAACCTTTCAAACTTTCGTCAATCCTCGGCAAGAAATTCCTGCTTTCATCACCGTTCTCACGGGCATCACTAATGCCATGGTCATCAACGCTCCATACATCGAAGAAGTCTTCCCAGCCTTCATGGAATTTTGTGGATCCAAAAACGAAACTGTTCTCGTTGCACATAACGCTCCCTTCGATGTCGGATTTCTTAAGGGGGCGGCCGCTCAACTCGGGTATCCCTGGCCAGGATTTGCCGTTGTCGATACGGCACGAATCGCCAGATTAGTTCTCTCCAAAGAAGAGGTCAGAAATTGCAAGCTCGGAACCTTGGCGGAATATTTCGGCACCGAGGTGACTCCTACCCACCGTGCACTCGATGACGCCCAGGCAACGGTAGAAGTTCTCCACGGACTCTTCGAACGCTTAGGTCGACTTGGCGTCACTACTTTTGACGACCTAACATCATTTGTCCATCGCGTAACCCCAGAACAGAGAAGTAAGAAACATTTGGCAGAGGGAATTCCTGCCGCTGCAGGCGTTTACATCTTTCGCGATCGAACCGGTGAGGCTCTCTATGTTGGAACTTCGCGAAATTTGAAGAATCGAGTTCGCAACTATTTTGGTGCCAGCGAAACTAGGCGACGAATCAGAGACATGGTCACTCTTGCCGAGTCGATCGACATTATTGTCTGCGCCACCGTACTCGAAGCCGAGATTCGAGAACTTCGCCTCATCGCTGAGAAGCAACCACGATTCAATCGCAGATCGCGATTTCAAGAGAAGGCGATTTGGCTCAAGCTCACCAATGAAAACTTTCCGCGGCTATCCGCAGTTCGTGGTGGCGAAAGTCTTCGAGATGATCACGGCTGGTGTGGACCATTTAATGGACGTAACGAAGCGCAATTAGCCATTGAAGCAATTCACGAAACCGTCCCGCTGCGACAATGCACCAAAAAGATCTCGGCAAAATCAATTCCAAAAGGGACTTCCTGTGCGCTCTATGACATGGGCCGGTGTGGTGCTCCATGCATCGGTCAAGAGAGTTCATCGCAATACGAGGAGCATCTAGTTCGAGCTAGGGAGTTAATGCATTTTTCGGCACTGCCGTTGCATCAGCATCTGACCAAGAAAATGCTCACTCTTTCGGATTCCCAAAGATTCGAGGAAGCAACTGAATATCGAGACCGATTATCTGCATTCATTAAAGGATCTTCCAGATCACAAAGAATTCGCGCTCTCACCCGAATCCCATTTCTCATCAGCGCAAAATCTTTAGAAGTTGACGGAAGGCAGTCATGGGAATTTGTCTGCATAAAGTTCGGGCGGCTCGCAGGTTCTGCGATCTCTACTGACCCAGCAACTGTCTACGACACCATTGACTCTTTAAGACTTACCTCTGAACATGTCGAAGATTCTGAACGAGTACTTCCCGCCTCCACTTATGAAGAGGTTGAAAAATTATTGAACTATTTAGAATCGGATGGAATTCGCCTCGTCGACATGGAGGGCGAATGGAGTTCGCCAATTTCCGGATCAGGTCGATATTTTTTTGATCGGCTAGAGCAAGAATCGAAATGGAATCTATTTACGCAGAAACAGGCTTAGCCAACTCATTGCTCAAGATAATCCAATTTTCTAACAATCTTTTCGCAGCCCCCGAATCAATTGCCTGATTGGCCTTTACCCAGCCGTTGGCAAATTGTTGTTCCACGCTCAATGAAAAATCCGCTTTAAATGCCGCAATCGAAGCAGCCGCATTGAGAAGTACTGCATCCCTTCTTGGACCGCGCTCTCCGTCGAAGATGGAACGAGTGACCGCCGCATTGAACGCTGGGTCACCGCCGGCAATGTCAGATATCGGAGCAAGGTCGATACCAATGTTTCTTGGGTCGAAACTCTCTTGCCGCATTTGACCATTATTAATTTGGATGACGGTAGTTGTTGTTGAGATGGAAATTTCATCGAGCCCATCATCGCCTCGGAAAAGGAATCCCTCGCAACCACGATCAGCCAGAACTTTTGCCATGATTGGCAGCATTCGTTCGCTAGCCACACCAATCGCGACCGCTTTAGGTTGTGCTGGATTGGAGAGTGGCCCAAGAATGTTAAAAATAGTGGGAACTTTCAGCTCTTTTCGCGCTGGCGCAGCAAAACGCATGGCAGGGTGAAACTTCGGAGCAAAGCAAAAGCCAATTCCGATCCGTCGAATGCACTCAGCGACCTGAACTCCATCAAGGGTGATGTCGATCCCCAAGGCTTCAAGCAGATCAGCCGAACCCGCCAAAGAGGTAGCGGCCCGGTTTCCATGTTTCACGACTCTCGCCCCTGCAGCCGTCGTCACTATGCACGCTGTGGTTGAAATATTGATGGTGTTTGCGCCATCCCCACCGGTCCCGACGATATCTAAGGCTCGATCCGGGATAGTTATCGGCGCGGCAAACTTAAACATTTGCGCGACCATGTCCGTAATCTCGTCCGGAGTTTCGCCTTTATCCTTGTAGGCGAGGAGAAAATTCTTTATATCTTCAATATCGGCCAGACCGCCGAGGATATTTTCCATGACCCAGTAAGTCTGAGGAGTGGTAAGTACCTCTTTATTGCGAAGTTGGGCGATGATTTCAGCCCAGTCGAACGGGTTAGCCTCAGGCAAGATCGGAGAGCGCTAAGCGTGACCGGAGCAATTGCCCCGCTTTGTGGGCGACAACGAAGGGATCGATGGGATGAGAGAGCGCATCTTCGGCTCTAGACCAAGATGCCAACCAGCCATCTTCAACTCGGCCGGTAATCAGAAGGACAGGTGGGCAGTTGTAGACCTCATCTTTAAGCTGGCGAGCAATGCCCATTCCGCCTTCTGGAACAGCTTCGCCATCCAAAATAAAGAGCGAGACAGGGTTCTTCCCATCGACGTAAGCCCGAAGTGCTGGCCCAGTGGCAAATTCAACGATCGTATGGGCGGGCAGATCGGCCGCAATTCGGCTTCCGAGCGCGGAAACGAGGCTGGCTCGGACACTTTGATCGTCCGAATAGATGAGAATGACTGGACTGCTCATGGTTGCCTAGTCTAGCCACGGATTGCCCAACCTCGGAGCGTATCCCCGCCACCACCGGCGGAAAAGGGCGCGTGATGAGTGTCACCCGACCGTACGGCTCGCGAGAGGGCGATGAGATCCTATTTAGTCAATAAATCAGGAATAATCCCCCCGTGACCACAGTGGCAGCAACCCCAGTAAAAGCAACCAGACCAAATCTCGTTGCCGTAGGAACAATCGTCTGGCTCTCCAGCGAACTGATGTTCTTCGCAGCTCTCTTTGCGATGTACTTCACAACGCGCGCAGTCCAGGGACCAAAAGTTTGGTTGGAATCAACCGGAATGTTGAACATCAAGTTCGCTTCCATCAATACAACTGTTCTCGTCCTCTCTTCTGTCACCTGCCAATTCGGTGTTTTTGCAGCCGAACGTTTTCAAGGTCGACGAAGCGGGCCGCTATGGAAGTTCTCTAAGTGGGGAATGCGCGAATGGTTTGCGTTGACCTTCCTCATGGGTGCTTTCTTTATTGGCGGACAGATTTATGAGTACACCAATCTTGTTCGAGATGGTCTCTCACTCTCCTCTCGTGCCTACGGTTCAGTTTTCTACATCACTACGGGATTTCACGGCCTTCACGTTACTGGCGGCCTCATTGCATTCCTTGTCGTTCTCATTCGTGTGAATAAAGCCCGAAAATTTGGACACTCTCAAGCCACGACCGCAATCGTGGTCTCTTACTACTGGCACTTCGTCGACATTGTGTGGATCGCACTCTTCTCTGCGATCTATTTAATTAAGTGAGAACGGGTTACTAAAACTAATGAAACATCTCTCGAGATATCGCCGACATAGATTCGCTGCGCCCGCGCTCATTCTTGCCGCACTCTTCACCTTGGGCACTACCTTCTCTTTAGCCAGCGCTCTTCCAAACAAGGCTCACGCCGAGGCCACTTCGCAGAGCACATTGGTCGCCGAAGGAAAGCAAATTTTTGCTCGTGGTTGCTCGTCCTGTCACGGCCTCAATGCAGAAGGTGGCTCAATTGCGCCATCACTTATTGGTGTCGGTTCTGCATCGGTGGACTTCCAAGTTGGAACCGGACGAATGCCGATGGCTGATATGAGCCAACAAGCAATGCGTAAGAAGCCGGTCTATAACGAGCAAGAAACAGCGGCTTTGGCTGCTTATGTAGCATCTCTAGCTCCTGGACCTGCATCGGTCACTAACGAGTCACTCACGTGGGAACGGGACGGTAGCGTCGCAGACGGTGGACAACTGTTCCGAACAAACTGCGCGATGTGCCATAACTTCGCCGCACAAGGTGGCGCTCTGACATTGGGTAAGTACGCACCTTCCTTGATGGGTTCAGAACCAAAACAAATTTACGAAGCAATGATTACTGGACCGCAATCGATGCCAGTTTTCTCTGACAAAACAATCACTCCAGCCGAGAAACTCTCCATTATTAAATGGATCAAAGCGGCCCAGAGCGAACCAAGTTTGGGTGGCGCTTCCCTCGGTCGCGTCGGACCGGTTACTGAAGGTTTATTAGTGTGGACACTGGGACTCGGACTTCTTGTCGGCGTCGCAGTCTGGCTAGCATCGAAAGCGAGATAACGGTGAGCAACGAGATTCAGAAATTTACTGACCCTGGCCTACCAGAGCATGTTCATCGTCGCGCCGATACCGATCCAAAGGCAGCTAAGCAAGCAGAACGACAGGTAGCGATTCTCTTTCTACTCTCAGCACTGGGAACTGTTCTCGTTATCTTTTCTTATATTTTCATGAAGTCGACGACCTTCGTATTTCTACCAGTTTTGGGCGATACCAATGCCCAACAACTCGCACTTGGTGTCGGCCTAGCAATGTCGCTCTTTTTCATAGGAATGGCTGCAGTTCACTGGGCAAAAACATTGATGCCAGATACCGAAGTTGTTGCAGAGCGTCATGAATTTCGGTCCGAAGATGCAGATCGAGCTGACTTTGTTGCCACTGTTAAAGAGCAAGGCGGTTCTGCTGGTCTTGGCCGTCGAACTTTGATCAAGCGAACTATGGGTCTTTCATTAGGACTCTTGGGACTATCTCCTTTGCTTTTGCTTCGTGATTTAGGTCCTCTCCCTAAGAAGTTTCTCACCACAACCGATTGGAAAGCTGGAACCCGCCTCGTTACCGATCCAGGCGATCGACCAATCAAACCTTCTGATTTAGAGGTTGGCGCCGTTGCTCAGGTTCTTCCTGAACTGCCTGCTGGCACAGAACGAACCCTAGAAAATATTGGCAAAGATGCCGTTCTTTTGATTCGCCTGCGCCCTGAAGATTTCAATTTGGATGCCCAGCGTCTGTCCTGGACTCACGATGGCATCATCGCCTTCTCGAAGATCTGTTCGCATATGGGGTGCGCTGTAGCGCTCTACGAACAACAGACCAAGCACCTTCTCTGCCCATGCCATCAATCAACATTCGACGTGACTCGCGCTGCAAAGGTGATTTTTGGTCCAGCGGCCCGGCCACTGCCACAACTTGCTATCAAAGTCGATGATCAGGGCTTCTTGGTCGCGCAACAACCATTCACCGAACCAATCGGTCCTAGTTTCTGGGAGCGCTCCTCATGAGTGTAAAAGATCGTGCTGTCGGCGGCTTAGCCAACTATGTAGATGAGCGAACCGGCGCGGCTAAGTGGTTAAAGAAGAACCTCACTAAGGTCTTTCCTGACCACTGGTCGTTCATGCTGGGCGAAATTGCCCTCTACTCCTTCATCATTTTGCTCTTGACCGGAACATTCCTTACTTTCTGGTTCGATCCTTCACAGCGTGAAGTTATCTACAACGGAAATTATGCGCCGCTTTCCCAAGTTCATATGTCTGCTGCCTATGCCTCAACTTTGCGAATCTCCTTTGAAATTCGTGGCGGGTTACTGATGCGCCAGATCCACCACTGGGCTGCATTAATTTTTATGGCTGCCATCGTGGTTCACTTACTGCGCGTCTTCTTCACCGGTGCCTTCCGCAAGCCACGTGAATTCAACTGGCTCATCGGCGTAGGACTACTAACTCTCGGAATTGTCGAAGGCTTTTTGGGTTACTCACTTCCTGACGATCTTCTTTCGGGAACTGGTATCCGCATCGCTGAGGCGATTCTCCAAGCAATCCCCGTCGTTGGTTCTTACCTGGCATTCTTTGCCTTCGGTGGACCTTTCCCGGGAACTGCCTTTATTCCGCGGATTTACACGGTGCACGTTCTTCTTTTGCCAGGAATTTTCCTTGGGCTAATTACTATTCACTTGATGTTGGTCTGGTACCAGAAGCACACTCAATATCCAGGTCCAGGACGCACTGAGAAGAATGTTGTCGGATACCCATTGATGCCGGTTTATATGGCAAAAGCAGGTGGCTTCTTCTTCATCGTTTTCGGCGTAACTGCATTCCTTGGTGCAGTGGCATCAATCAACCCGATTTGGCTCTACGGGCCTTACACGCCTGGTCAGATCTCTGCCGGTTCCCAACCGGACTGGTACATGGGATGGCTCGATGGACTTGTCCGTATGTCGCCGCCGCTAGAAACACATGCCTTTGGCCACACCATCTCTTGGAACATCATGATCCCAGGATTAATTTTGCCCGGCATTCTCTTTACCGGAATGGCGCTCTATCCATTCATCGAAAGCTGGATAACCGGCGATAAGCGCGAGCATCATCTTCTGGATCGCCCTCGCAATGCACCTAATCGAACTGCCTTGGGTGTCATGAGCTTGACCTTTATGATCATCGCCTTGATCAATGGTGGTAACGACATCATCGCTACCCACTTCCATTTAACCATTAACCAAATCATGTGGTTCACACGTTTTGGTTTGTTTATCTTGCCTCCGATCGCCTTCGTGATCACCAAAAGACTATGTCTCTCACTTCAGCGTGCTGATCGCGAACTCGTTTTGCACGGCCGAGAAACTGGTCGCCTTCTCATGATGCCTAGCGGCGAATTTGTCGAAGTGCACGAGCCGATCTCCCCTGAAAAGGCATGGACTCTCACTCAACATCTCCAGCCTGCTGCGTTGACGGTGGCACCTGAAGATGCCAATGGTGTTCGTAACCCTTCAGGTATAAAGGGCAAAATACGCGCCAGATTGAGCCAAGCACACGCGGAACAAATTCCGGTGCCGACTGAATCAGAGCAGAAAGAACTTGAGGGCGGACATCACTAAACCTGCCGTGCTGATTCGTCCTGCGACGCAAGAAGATATCCAAGAGATACTCTCTCTCATTGCCGAACTTGCAGAGTATGAAAATGCTCTGCACGAGGCACAGGCAACTGCAGAACAGATAACTGAAAATTTCTTCTGCCCAAATCCCAAAGTTTTTTGCGAGATTATTGAAAGCGATAACCAAATTGCTGGTCTTGCCATTTGGTTCCTCAATTACTCCACCTGGACCGGCACGCATGGAATTTATTTAGAGGATCTCTTCGTTCGCCCGCAATATCGCGGCCAAGGTTTGGGCAAATCATTGCTTAAATACCTTGCGAAAAAAGCGGTCGACAATGGTTACGCCAGATTCCAGTGGCAAGTTTTGGATTGGAATGAACCTTCCATCGAGTTCTACAAATCCCTCGGTGCGTATCCCCTATCCGAGTGGGTGCCCTATCGAATTACCGGAGCAGCTCTCCACAACTTAGCGCAGGACTAGCCGTTCTCGGATTCCGACAGTTCTTTTAATCTGACCAAGGTTTTAAGAATTGCCTTCTGATTATTCGAATAAGCATTTATTTTTCGAAGCCAATACTGAGATCTAGCCGGTCTGCCATCGAAATACTCAGTCACTTGAGTGCGCGTGGGGCCAAGTTCGGCAAGTTCATAGCGCCAAATATGATGGCTAAAGTGGCGCCAAGCGACTAATCGATTCTCCTCGAACTCAACACAAGTATTGGTAATGAGATAAGGAATTTTAATTCGCATTTGCATTCCAAACCGCGCACCTAAATACAGCCGGGTTGGACCAGAGAGACTTCTCTGCACCGTTTTAGATCCATCAAAATCTGGATGACGATGCGGATTGGCCAAAATATCGAAAACGGCGATCGCGGGCGCATTAATCTCGATGCGACCAGCCTTAATTAAATCATTGCCGGTCTGAAGAAGTTCAGCCCGAAGAGCAGACATTTAGTGAGCCGAAACAGACTTTCCTGGGCCTTCATACTCCAAAACAAAGCCTAGGACACTGATGATGAGAGCTCCGATTGCGATGAAGGTGAGCCACCAGCCAACGAGTAGGCCAAGCCCTGCTGCCATCATGGATGCAGCGACTGGCAACGGCCACCAAGAATGAGGAGAGTAAAAACCGAGTTCACCAGCAGAATCTGCGATCTCGCCAGCCAAATTATCTTCTGGCAAAACTCCGCCGGAACGCTTGTCAGCAAACCAGAGATAGAAGCCAATAAGAGCCGCTAATCCAGCACTGAGGGCGATTGCAGTGATACCTACCGCCTCACCACCGACCTGCCAGTAAATGACGGTGACAATCCCGTAGAAGAGCGCTAAACCGGCGAATAACCGCCAACCTGTTTTCACGGTTAGTGACCTCCATCAGTGTGAGCCATATGCGGGTAGTGCAGATCGAAAGCTGGACGTTCGCTGCGGATGCGTGGAATCGAAGTGAAGTTATGGCGTGGTGGCGGACACGATGTTGCCCATTCCAGGGAAGCGCCGAAGCCCCATGGATCATCAACAGTGACCTTGGCACTTTTACGACTGATCCACACGTTGATGAAGAACGGAATCATCGATAAGGCGAGCAAGAACGATCCGATGGTAGAGATGGTATTCATTGTGGTGAAGCCATCGGTTGCTAAGTAATCAGCGTATCGACGTGGCATGCCCTTAATTCCCAGCCAGTGCTGAATTAAGAAGGTGAGGTGGAAACCGAAGAAGAGAGTCCAGAAATGAATCTTGCCAAGGCGTTCGTTGAGCATATGGCCGGTCATCTTTGGCCACCAGAAATAGAACCCACCAAACATCGCAAAGACCACGGTGCCGAAGAGAACATAGTGGAAGTGAGCAACTACGAAATAAGAAGCTGAGACCGCAAAGTCCATCGGAGGGCTAGCCAAGATAATTCCGGTCAGGCCACCAAACAAGAAGGTAACTAAAAAGCCCATGATGAAGAGCATCGGCGTTTCAAAAGTGACCGAACCTCGCCACATAGTTCCAATCCAGTTGAAGAATTTCACTCCAGTAGGAACCCCAATGAGGAAGGTCATGAAGGAAAAGAAGGGCAAAAGAACTTGGCCAGTGGCGTACAAGTGGTGAGCCCAGACTGATACCGAAAGAGCTGCGATACCAATCGTTGCCGCAATTAAGCCTTTGTAACCGAAGACTGGTTTGCGACTAAAGACTGGAAGAATTTCCGTGGCGATACCGAAGAACGGCAACGCGAGAATATAAACCTCAGGGTGGCCGAAGAACCAGAACAAGTTCTGCCAAAGCATCGCTCCCCCGTTTGCGGGGTCAAAGATATGCGAACCAAATAGTCGATCTGATTCCAACCCTAGAAACGCGGCGGCAAGAGGTGGGAAGGCAAGAAGTACGAGAATCGAAGTCAGCAGTACGTTCCAGGTGAAGATGGACATGCGGAACATGGACATTCCTGGCGCGCGCATCGTGAAAATCGTCGTGATGAAGTTGACGCCACCAAGGATGGTTCCGATACCGCTAAGTGCCAAACCGATCACCCAAAGATCCCCACCAATTCCAGGGGAATACTGCGAATTTGCAAGTGGTGCGTAAGCAGTCCAGCCGAAAGAGGCAGCACCACCTGGGCTCAAAAAGCCACCAAAAGCCATCAAACCACCGAAGAGGAAGAGCCAGTAAGAAAGCATGTTCAGTCGAGGAAAAGCTACGTCAGCAGCGCCGATTTGAAGCGGCATGATGACGTTGGCAAAACCAACAAAGAGCGGAGTGGCAAACATCAAGAGCATGACAGTTCCATGCATGGTGAAGATTTGGTTGTACTGCTCGGTGCTCAAGAACTGCAGACCTGGGCGAGCAAGTTCAGCACGCAACATAAGTGCCAAAACTCCTGCGACGAGGAACCAAGCAAAGGAGGTCATGAGGTAGAGATAACCGATTGTCTTGTGATCGGTTGAGGTAACCCATTTAACGAATAAGCGACCCTTGCTTTGCTTGACCACTCTTGCCGGTGCAACGGTTGTTGTTTTTACTGGATCGGCATATGTCGTCATGATTAGGCCACCTTAAGCGTCTTGAGATAATCCTGGTACTGACTTGGCGTAACAACTTTCACCTTGAAGAGCATTTGCGAATGATCGCGGCCACACAAAATGTTGCAACGTCCTGGATAGGTTCCTAGAACATTGGCTGAAAATTCCAAGTGATTTTCCACGTGCGGCAAATTCTGCATTTGGATCATAAAAGCTGGGATCCAGAAACCGTGTACAACATCGTTAGAAGTTAGCGTAAACCGCACCTTTTCGCCCTGCGGAAGTACGAGAGTAGGTGGCTGAGCAGGCGTTCCGGTCACGGTTGCATTTGGTCCAGCATCATCGTAGGTAAATTGCCAAGACCATTGAATTCCATTGACATGAATATTGTGCATCGCAGTTGTCGCGCTCTCGACTTTAGTAATTCGAGCTTCGTCGCGAGCAGTGTAAGCAAAGAGAACTGCCACGATGATAAAAGGAATCAAGGTGTATGCGACCTCAGTAGGAACGTTGTATCGAGTTTGCTTAGGGAACTCATCATTCTTCTTACGGTGAAAAACGGCTGGCCACAAAATCAAAACCAGTGTGAAAATTCCGACTACCGCAGCAGTGATCCAGGCCCCCTGCCATAACGGCAATGTGGTGTCGTTGACGCTCGAAAGTCCTTTGTCATAGCCGAGACCAGAAATCTTCGAGCTAGAGCAAGATGTGAGCGAGGCAACACCAACGGCGGCCAAAAAGACAAACGACATTCCCCGTTTAAATTGCATGGGAGAAGGATACTTGCCGCGCTCGCATCTGCCGTCAGGTGGGGGTACGGTTCGAAGCGTGGTTCCCATCACAGCCGAGTTTCAAAGTGAATCCGCCCTGCATCCGGCGGCGAGAGCGGCACTTTCTGCCATTTTTGAGCGTGGTTGGGCAGATCCCAGCAAAATCCATCCAGAATCTAGACGGACGGCTATTTTGCTCGAGGAGGCGAAACAGACTTTTTCTACCCATCTCGGGGTTCGAAGCGATGAAATCCACTTCCTTAGTGATGTCGGGATTGGCTTCCACCTCGGAATTGCTGGGTTGGTTCACCATTCTGAAACTCGGTTTATTCATTCGGCCGTGGACCGGCAGGAAATTTTCGCCCAAAGTCATCACCTCGCCCTATCCGGACATAAAACTGAAGTCCTACCGGTCTCCTCGCATGGCCAGATCGAAGTTATCGAACTGGACCCAAATTCGGTGCTGGCTTGGCAATTGGGCAATGGTGAAACGGGAATTGTTCAAAAACAGAGCCCTCCTCCATCCCGGCTCTTTGTGGATGCCACTGCCTCGGGCACCCAAATTCCGCTTCCGGATAAATGGCAGTCCGCCTTGTGGGATTCACGAAGTTGGTTCGGTCCGTCGGGTCTAGCCATCTTGGCGATTTCACATTCGTCTTCGTGGCGCAATCCCCTGCCTCATCTCGATCCACGAAAAGTGTCAGATTCTTTTTCCATTCCATTAGTCCTCGCAAGTGCAATCGCGCTTGAACATTGGGCAAAAGCGAGAGAAGAAAATTCACATCGTTTGAAGGCGATGAAAAACCAAATCATTGACTTCGTATCTCGAAATATTTCAGATGTTGATTTTGCCTCTGAACGCGATGAAGGTCTTGCTCATTTGCTCTCCTTCTCATTTCTCTATGTCGATGCTGAAAGATTGACGACGGATTTATCGGCACGCGGGTTCTCGGTCGACTCTGGCTCGGCCTGTACAAGTCTGAATCTGCAACCAAGTCACGTCCTGGCGGCTATGGGCAAATTAACCCATGGAAATATTCGACTGTATTTGCGGACTGAAGTCACAGATGAAGCACTGAACGCCTTTCTTTTTGCGTTACAAGAAGTTGTGGAAACTCAGCGCAGATGATGGAAGTTGACGCTCGGGGCATGCGTTGTCCGATACCAATTATCGAACTTGCAAAGGTCATCCGAACCTTAAACATCAATGAAGAAATACTGCTCCTCAGCGATGATCCTGCGACCTCCCCTGATGTACAAGCGTGGGCCAGGATGACAGGTAACGTAGTGGTTGAAGATGGTCAATATCGCTTTCGCATCCGCAAACTATCCAACTAGGTGCGGAATTATTTTTCCTTCGATGTCGCGACGAGCTTTCGAGCCGTAGGCATTTTCAAAACGATCCAGAAATTCGGATTCGGTAAATCGATATTCCTGCGTTCCCTTTGTCTCCAAACAATAGGTTGCGAGCAGCGAACCAAGTTCAGCGCATAGTTGATGGTCTAAGCCCCACGACAATCCGGCAACAAAACCTGATCGAAAACTGTCTCCAATTCCTGTTGGATCAATTTTCGCCTTCTCTTGCGCAACCGGAACGACGATGGTCTCTTTGCCGTGCTCTTCGACTCGCGCTCCCTTCGAGCCTAAAGTAACGACTCGAACTTTGACTCGATCCATGATCGCTTGATCGCTCCAACCGGTCTTTTGAATAGCGAGCGCCAATTCATATTCGTTGAGAAAAAGGTAGGTCGCTCCATCGATCAGCAGGCGAATTTCTTCACCGCTCATACGGGCGAGTTGTTGCGAAGGGTCGGCAGCAAAGGCAATCCCCAGGGTTCGGGCGGTTTCGGAGTGTCGAACCATCGCCGCAGGATCATCTGGGGAAATAACCAAGAGATCGAATCGACCTGCTTTTTCAATAATGGGGGCTAGTTCGATCTCGCGCGCTTCACTCATGGCGCCAGGAAAGAAAGATGCGATCTGGTTCAGTTCATCATCAGTTGTCACCATGAAAGTCGCAGTAAAAAGTTCAGTGGAAATTCGAACATGGGAGGTGTCGACCCCATGGCGAGTAAGCCAAGCGTCGTAATCCGCCCAATCTTTGCCGACTGCCGCTATCAAAATCGGATGTAACCCAAGAGCAGCCATTCCAAAGGAGATATTGGCCGCGCAACCACCACGACGAATATCGAGGCTGTCCACCAGGAACGAGAGGGAGACTTTAGAAAGGGAGTCAGCAACTAAAGAATCGCTAAATTTTCCCGGAAAGGTCATGAGGTGATCTCTTCCTACCGAACCAGCCACTGCAATCTTCATAGGCGCATTATCGCGAGGCAGAGGCGAAAAAACACGTCACCCGCGCCAGATCGAAAAGTGATCTAACGCGGGTGAAGGAAAAAGCTATGAGTTCGGTTAGGTATTAGTTGAAAGAATCGCCGCAGGCGCAAGAGCCTTGAGCATTCGGGTTATCAATAGTGAAGCCTTGCTTCTCAATGGTGTCAACGAAATCAATGGATGCACCCATGAGATATGGGGTACTCATCTTGTCCGTGACCACCTTGACCGAACCAAATTCCGTGACGGTATCGCCATCTAGTGAGCGGTCATCGAAGTAGAGCTGGTAGCGCAGACCAGAGCAGCCGCCTGGCTGGACTGCAACGCGAAGGCTCAAATCATCCCGACCTTCTTGAGCAAGAAGTGATGCAACCTTCTCTGCTGCAACATCTGATAGCAGAATTCCACCAGTTTGAATGGAAACATCTTGAACGGTCTCAGTGCTCATTTATCTCTCCTTGAAATTTCGGGTTTGCCGATCCCTTGTGCTGAAGGTTACCTGTTTTCTTAACCAAATGCGGCACCGAAACATTCCCGCCGATTGGCAGTTCCTGGTTCTTGGGGCGAGAATGAGGGCATGGCCCTATCCGACCTATTCCTTCTTGGTAGCGAATCTGACCTTTCCAGCGAGCGTGGAGTTTCCTGCGCCGGAGATTTACCTGCGGCTTCAGATCCAACGCTTATCGAGCGCGCCAAAGTTGCCCGGGCAGCATTAGGTTCGAAGGCGATGATCCTGGGACATCACTACCAGCGCGATGAAGTCATTCAGTTTGCCGACATCACTGGAGACTCTTTCAAGTTGGCTCAAGCGGCAGCCTCCAATCCGCAAGCGGAATACATCTTTTTCTGCGGGGTTCATTTCATGGCGGAGAGCGCCGATATTTTGACCACGCCGGATCAAAAAGTAATTCTTCCCGATCTTTCTGCTGGTTGTTCTATGGCCGATATGGCTACGGCTGCGCAAGTAAATGCTTGCTGGGACGATTTAACTTCACTCGGTCTGGCCAATTCCACCATTCCGATTACCTACATGAATTCCTCGGCCGCGATAAAGGCTTTCACGGGACGCCATGGCGGCGCAGTCTGTACCTCTTCCAATGCTGAACGCGCAATGAGTTGGGCATTCGGACAAGGCGAAAAGATTCTCTTTCTCCCCGATCAACACCTGGGTCGAAATACTGCAATTACCAAACTAGGCCTTTCATTGGAAGATTGTGTCCTTTGGAATCCATGGAAACCAATGGGCGGCCTCACCGTCGCTGAAATTGCCCGAGCTAAAGTCATTCTCTGGCGTGGTCATTGCTCGGTACATGGACGTTTTTCGTTAGCCAATATTCAAGAGGTGAGAGCCCGAGTTCCCGGAGTCAATGTCTTAGTGCATCCGGAATGTCAACATGAAGTTGTCATCAATTCCGATGTAGTCGGAAGTACCGAAATGATAATTAGGACGATTGCCGATGCCCCATCAGGGTCGAAATGGGCAATCGGAACGGAACTCAACCTGGTCCAGAGGTTGGCAAGAAACAATCCTGACAAGGAGATTCTCTTCTTGGACAAGACGGTCTGCTACTGCTCGACCATGAATCGAATCGATCTACCTCATCTCGTCTGGGCGATGGAATCTCTCGTTGATTCCCGTCTAGTGAATCAAATAAAGGTAGATCTCGAGGTCTCACAATTTGCCAAAGTTGCGTTGGAAAGAATGCTGGCTCTACCGTAGCCGCATGAGCAAAGATCAAGAAGGCACACCTGAAGAGGTAATCCCAGGTAAAAAAGGTCGGGCAACACCCAAGCGAAAAGATGCCGAGGCCGCCCGAAAGGTGAATGCCCTAGCCCCTGCTACAACTAAGGCAGGCAAGGCTAAGCAGCGTGAACTTGATATCACTCGCCGACGAGAAGCTCGCGCCGCCTACATGCGAGGTGAAGAGAGTGCCCTTCCAGCGCGCGATCGTGGGCCGGCTAAAAAATTCATTCGCAACTACGTCGATTCCCGTCGCACCATCGGCGAATACTTTCTGCCAGTTATCATCACAGTTTTGGTCTTAACCGTCATCCCGAACAAGTTCGTCCAACTTCTCGCGATTCTTTTTATGTATGGCGCGATGTTGTACTCGCTGGCTTCTGGAATTTTCTTCACTCGTCGAATTCGCAAGGAAGTTGCCGCCCGCTTTCCCAATGAACCTCTTAAGGGCTTAGGAATGTACGGCTGGCTACGTTCAACACAACTTCGAAGAATGCGGGCGCCGAGTCCTCAGGTATCACGCGGTGAACGCGAGAAGATTTAGCCCAGTCTGTAAAGCGAACTAAGGGCGTGGATTTGGGCTTCGAGTCTTATCCGGGTCGCGCTCTGGTAGATCGCCTAAAATTTCATCGATCTTAAGAAGCACATCAGGCTCGAGAACTACGCCACTTGCTTTGACATTTTCCTTCACCTGGGCAGGCTTTGAGGCTCCCATGATGACTGACGAAACATTGGGATTAGCAAGCGCCCAGGCAAGAGCCAATTGAGAGAGCGTTAAACCAAGGTCCTCTGCCACAGGCTTGAGATTTTGCACCGCAGTGAGAACGTCATCTCGCATCCAACCAGCGATCATTCCGGCGCCACCAGATTTATCCGTAGCGCGCGAACCTGCTGGCGCTTTTTTACCGGGAAGATACTTTCCTGTCAGAACGCCTTGGGCGATGGGAGACCAAACAATTTGGCCCATTCCCTCTTCAATGCACTTAGGTACAACTCTTTTTTCAATAACACGCCACAACATCGAATATTGCGGTTGGCTGGAAACAAAACGGTCATAACCACGTTCACGCTGGATCTTGATGGCATCACCGATTTGATCGGCGTTCCATTCGGAGAATCCGATGTAATGCACTTTGCCTTGTCGAACTAAATCGTCAAAGGCGGCAAGGGATTCTTCCAATGGAGTTTCAAAATCAAATCTATGGAATTGATATAAATCTATGTGGTCAGTATTTAGTCGCTTGAGCGAGGCGTGGACCGATTCCATAATATGTTTACGCGAAGATCCGCGATCATTCTTTCCTGGACCCGTAGGAAAAAATACTTTGGTGAAAAGCTCATAACTCTCTCGGCGAACTCCCTTTAGCGCCTTAGCCAAGACCACTTCGGCCCTAGTTCCGGCATACACATCTGCGGTATCAAAGGTGGTTATACCTGCATCGAGCGCCGCTCGAACGCATTTGATTGCTGCTTCCTCTTCAACCTGAGAACCGTGTGTGATCCAGTTCCCATAAGAGATTTCTGAGACGTACATTCCACTTCGACCAAGGCGACGATATTCCATGGAAGAGAGGATACTCTTTGAACATGAGGAAGTTCAGCCTTAAAAAAACTTTGGCCGGCGCAGCTATCATTTTCGTGGCAACCACTTTTCCGCTCTCTTTGGCTCGGGCTGATGATCCCTCTCCCACCCCGGCTCTCTACAGCAACAGCACTCCAGCACCTACCACTTCAGGTGATCACTCAGGCGAAGAACGTCACCGCGTCGACGTTGAACACGGCTTTGAAGCCAATCAAATAACTATTGTTCTTGCAGCCATCATTGTTGCTGGAGGTCTCGCCATCGGGATTGGTTGGCGCCGACGCCAATAGTTTCGCTAATGACTTTTGGCGTGTTCTCCCTGTTGTCGTTAACTCCACGAGTATCCGTGCTAACTTTCGTTTGCTGATGCGGGGCCTCCCAATTCAGTAGTTTTGGATTTAGCGAAGTCCGGTGTAATCCCGGCGCTGTTCCCGCAACTGTAATGATCCCTTAAAGATCTGAGCCAGGTCGCCTAACTCAAGACTGATGTATCCGACCTCGGAGGAAGGTCGGGCCTCTCTGGCTTAAGTGAACCTTAGGAAAGAAGCCCTCTTCCTCCCTCACATCTTGCGAGGGAGTTTTTTTATGGAACGAAGAAACAGACTGTTACTTGCGGTCCCAATATTTCTCAGCGTTAGCGTTGCGTGTTTTGTACCCGCAAATGCTGCCCCTAAAACGATTACGGTTCATTCCGGTGGTTTCACAACAACATTGAAGGCAATTCCGCACCGAATAATTTCGCTCTCTCCCACAGCTACTGAAAATTTATTTGCGATTGGCGCTGGGCCTCAAGTCTTAGCCGTGGATAGCCTGTCGAATTATCCGGCCAACGCGCCGATAACAAAGTTGAGTGCATTCACCCCCAATGTAGAAGCACTGGCTGCTAAAAAACCAGACCTGGTTATTCTCTCTATTGATTCCACCAATGCCAGAGCAACGAAAAAATCCTTGGAACTTTTAAAGATTCCGGTATTAATCGAAAAAGCTCCCCTCCAACTCAGTGACGCCTATGAAGAGATCTTGGCCATAGGACAGGCAACTGGAAAGTTGAAGGCAGCCCAGTCGATTGTGGCGAAAATGAAAGTTTCGATTTCCCAAATCATTTCGAGCGCACGCAAGATCACCCCGATCTCGTTCTTTCACGAACTCGACGCGACTTTATACTCTGCAACTTCCCAAACTTTTATCGGCCACGTTTACTCTGATTTCAATTTGAAGAACATTGCCGACCAAGCAGCCGGGGCTGATGCTTCTGGATACCCGCAACTATCTGCCGAATATCTCGTTACTGCTAATCCGCAGATCGTTTTTCTTGCTGATGCTCAATACGGTGAGAGTGCGCAAACAATTGCGAATCGACCAGGGTGGTCAGGAATTGATGCCGTCAAGAACAAACATGTGATTGCGCTACCGGAAGATATTCCTTCCCGATGGGGTCCACGATTAGTTGATTTCTATCGCTTTATTGCGAACGCTATTAAAGGCATAAATTAAATGAAACTGCCGAATCAATCCTCGCCACCTCTCTCTCGGATGTGGAGTTGGCGAATCACATTTGTTGCCGGATTGATTCTGCTCGTTGTTGTTGTGATGGGTCTGAGTTTTGGGCCCATCGCAATCAATTTTCAAAAGATTCTTCGAACACTCGTAGGCGCTCCTGGAAGTTTGACTGGCCAAGAACGAACACTTCTTCTCTACTTACGTTTGCCTCGTGTAATTCTGGCTGGGCTCGTTGGTGCTGCCTTGGCGACCAGCGGTGCTGTCTATCAGTCAGTTTTTAGAAATCCCTTAGCTGACCCATATCTATTGGGAACCGCCGCAGGTGCAGGTCTTGGTGCGACTTTGGCAATCACGAGTTCACATGCAAATATTTATTCACTTCTCCCCCTCTTCTCCTTTGTCGGTGGCGTGCTTGCCGTTCTTGTTACATTTTTTATTTCCGGTCGATTTTTCGCCGAACCTAACTCGTTACTCCTTTCCGGAATAGCAGTTGGATCCTTTGCCACCGCCATTCAGACCTATCTGCAACAACGACACAGCAGCGCATTGAGACCGGTCTACTCCTGGATTCTCGGGGAGTTGACCGCTGCCAACTGGACAATAGTTCGATGGTCTTCCGTCTATATTCTTATTGCCATTGCGATTTTGATCTCGATCTCCAAACAACTTGATGGCTTGATGCTCAGCGATGAAGAGTCTTTCTCGCTAGGCATTAACCCCAATCGACTTCGGGTCATCGCAGTGCTCGCCGCAACTCTTGCAACGGCAACTGCGGTTTCCGCAAGTGGGCTTATCGGGTTTGTCGGCATTGTGGTTCCACACTTGGTCAGAGGAATCACGCACCGAGTAACAAATCGATCACTTGCAACTATCGCCATGATTGGCGCAAGTTTCTTGGTTCTTGCCGACCTAGGCGCACGTACTCTGCTTTCGCCAGCCGAATTGCCTATCGGCGTCATTACCGCATTCGTCGGGGCGCCATTTTTCCTCTTCGTTCTGCGTAGAAAGCGAGTAACTGGATGATCGTTGTAGAAGATTTATGCGTCCGAGTTGGAACAAAATTTATTTTGAAAGATGTCAATGTTGAAATTCCGACAAATACCTGGACCTGCCTCGTCGGACCTAATGGAGCAGGCAAGACAACTTTTCTCAAGGCACTTCTCGGAGTGACGCCTTATTCCGGCTCGCTTCGTGACAATGGTGTGGAGGTTTTTCGCAACCACCAGCGAAATGTTGCCTTTGTCCCGCAACATCCCAACATTCCTGTTGGGATGACTGTCGCCGAATATGTGATGTTAGGTCGTTCGAAGCGAGATGGTTGGGGGCGAGAATCCACGTCAAGCCGTCAACTTGTTCACTCAATTCTTGAACTTACTCAGTTATTTGGACTGCACCGTCAATTCGTCACTTCTCTCTCTGGCGGTGAAATGCAGCGCGCACTCATCGCTAGGGCGCTAGCGCAGGAACCAGAATTGATTCTTCTGGATGAACCGACGAGTGCTCTAGACCTTCATCATCAAATTGCCACTTTGAACAACGTTGAAGTTCTCAAGGAAAAAGGCGTAACGATTGTTTCGACTATGCACGACATTACTTTGGCTGCGATGTATGCCGAACGGATCGTCGTCATTCATGAGGGCAAAAAATTATTGGATGGGCCAAGCCAGTCCGTGATCCATTCTCCTGAATTGAAAGAGGCGTTCGACAACCGAATCAACGTCTTCACTTTGGATTCTGGCCGACCAGTAATTGTTGCTAATAAAGAAAATTAACGAACGTGAGATTCAACAAAAGGCGGTCGAGTAACCACTGCTGTTGAGGTTCGTCCGCGAACATCGATAGTCACTTCATCGCCAATCTTAATTTCAGGCGAAAGTAGCGCTAATGCAATTCCGACCTTGAGAGTTGGAGAAAAAGTTCCACTAGTAACTTGGCCTACTAGTGAACCTTCAGAGTTCAAGACGCTCATTCCGGCGCGTGGAATTGCGCGATCCAAAACTTTCAAGCCGCGAGAGATTCGAGTTAAGCCGCCAGTTTTTTCCGAAAGCAACGCAGACTTTCCGATGAAATCGCTCTTTCCCAGAGCCACTGCCCATCCCGCATTGGCTTCAAGAGGTGAAATCTCTAAGGAGAGTTCATGCCCATGCAATGGGTATCCCATCTCAGTTCGCAGAGTGTCTCGCGCTCCCAATCCACATACTCGTCCATCTAATTCATCGATCTGCTCGACGAGCAATTCCCAGAGTGCAAGAGCGGCATCCCAATGGGGCAAAAGTTCATATCCGAATTCACCTGTGTAACCGGTGCGACAGATGATGATTGTCCCAAGTTCGGGCCGACCTGGAATCTCAACTTCAGAGAATTGCATGTAGTCCAAAACCGGTGATAGTCCCAAATTAGTGAGCAATTTTTGTGAATCCGGACCTTGAATCGCAAAGACTCCAAATTCTTGGTGAAGATTTGTAACCGAAATTCCAGCAGGCGCTCGCTCATTCAATACCAATGCAACATCGGCGCAATTTGCCGCATTAGGAATCAGGAAAAAGTCCGACTCACTCTTCTGATAGACAATCAAGTCATCGATTACGCCACCATCTGGATTGCAGAGTAAGTTGTATTGGGCACTTCCGGAGGAGATCTTCATTAAGTCATTTGTGATTGCCAAATTTAAAAATTCTAGAGCTCCATCTCCCACCACAGAAATTTTTCCCAAGTGTGAGACATCAAATAGCCCGACCTTTTCTCGGACAGCAGTATGTTCGGCGATTACTCCACCCGGTGTTCCATGAACTCCCTTGGAATATTCAATGGGCATATCCCACCCGCCAAAGTCCGCCAACTTTGCCTCTGCTGCAACATGCCATTCGTATATGGGAGATTTCATATCACTAACTTATCTCAACCTCTGGTGCCACATGTGCGTTGAAGTTCGCGTAGTCTTGGTGGGCGTCGCAAATCATTGAGAATGAGGTAGAAAAATGACTTCCTTGAAACTGGTCACCAAAGTTGGCAGAGATCCACTAGTAGTCGGGCTCTCTCATTCTGCAACCAGCCTAAAGCTGCACTCTTCGTTGAACCTTGGCTCGAGAAAATTGCTCTCCACCTTAAGCAAGATGGGTGCAACTGGGGCAGGTGACGAGGTTCTGAAAGTTGCAGATGAATCATTCGGGATCATTGTTGTCACCGGATTGGGTGAAACTCGATCTAATTTCGACCATGAAGTCTTGCGCCGAGCAGCTGGTGCCGCCTCTCGAGCTCTAGCAGGAAATATCTCCGCCTCGTTCGCCCTTCCTCATTCCGATCTGGCTGGCCTTG
Source organism: uncultured Actinomycetes bacterium (assembly GCA_903846075.1). Classification (GTDB taxonomy): domain Bacteria; phylum Actinomycetota; class Actinomycetes; order Nanopelagicales; family Nanopelagicaceae; genus CAIMZW01. Next base: position 23,275 of record CAIMZW010000030.1, on the reverse strand, counting down.
CCGCCATTGGAGAGGGCGCCGCCTTAGGATCTTACGGATTTCATCAATTCCGGGTAAGCAGCAAAACAAAACATCCCGCGCCAGTTTCCAAAATTTCCATTCACACTCAATTAACTCCCTCGACTGCCGCTAAGAAGGCAATCAAACGAGCCGAGATTCTTGCCCGTTATACGACTTTGGTTCGCGACCTGGTAAATACTCCAGCAAGCCACCTAACTCCTGACTCTTTCAGCCAAATCATGAAAAAACGCGCACTTCCGCTAGGGCTAAAAGTAGAAATCATGAACCATGTTGCTCTCAAATCAAAAGGTTATGGCGGCATTACATCGGTCGGTCAAGGTTCGGCCAATCCCCCTCGGCTGCTTCGAGTTTCTTATTCACCACCTCGAGCAAAACGTCGCTATGCCTTTGTAGGCAAGGGAATCACCTTCGATACCGGAGGGTTAAACCTCAAGCCTGGACTTGGCATGGAGGCCATGAAATCAGATATGGGTGGGGCGGCCGCGGTCATCGCTTCTGTCCTGACAATCGCGGAATTGAAATTGCCCATCGCCATCGATGCCTGGGCGCCGCTGGCAGAAAACATGGTGAGCGATACGGCCACCCATCCCGGCGACATTATTTATATTTATGGCGGGAAAACAGTCGAGGTGCTCAATCCGGATGCCGAAGGTCGATTGGTTCTGGCAGATGGACTTGTACGAGCCGCTGAGTTTGCTAAAAAAGAAGGTGGTCTCGATGGCATCATCGACGTGGCAACTTTAACCGGCGCCCAAGGGATCGCCCTCGGCAAACGAGTGAGTGCCACCATGACCAACGATTCGCAAATCCAAAGCACCTTCCTCAAAGCTGCAGACCTAAGCGGAGAGAGTTTCTGGCCGATGCCGCTACCTGAGGAACTTCGCGCTTCCATCGACTCTCCAGTCGCCGACCTTGCCAATATTGGCGAGCGCATGGGCGGAATGCTCGTCGCTGGGCTCTTCCTGCGGGAATTCATCGAGCCTGGCTTGGCTTGGCTGCATTTAGATATTGCCAGCCCCGCCTACAACGAGGACCAACCTTTTGGCTATACCCCGGTTGGTGGAACTGGTGTAGCTCTACGCTCGCTGGTTACCTTCGCCGAGTTGGTTGCGTCACAACCGTGAGTGTGAGGCTTTCCGCGGGAATTGTGCTTAAAAATCGTGGCAGGATTAGTGCCTGAACTAAAAGAAGATTTAACCACTCTTGGTGAATAGGCTTCATTATCTTTTTGGAAGGGTCGATAGTGTCTGAATTTGATCTTGTGATTCTAGGTGGCGGCAGCGGCGGATATGCCTGCGCACTTCGAGCGGCACAACTAGGCCTGAGCGTTGCTTTGGTCGAAGAGGACAAATTAGGTGGCACTTGCCTTCACCGTGGCTGCATTCCAACCAAAGCTCTCCTGCACGCTGGCGAAGTTGCCGACAGCGCTCGTCACGCCTCAGATTTTGGTGTTAATGCCCAATTCATTTCGATTGATATGTTGGCGGTAAATGCCTACAAAGATGGAGTCATCTCCAAACTCCATAAAGGTTTACAAGGTTTGGTGAAGTCTCGAAACATCACCTACATCGAGGGCCACGGCCGCTTGGTCGGCAAAAATGTCATTGAAGTAAATGGTGCTCAATACACCGGTAAGAATATTGTTTTGGCTACTGGCTCCTACCCAAAGACTCTGCCTGGGTTGGACATCGACGGTGTTCAAATTGTCACCAGCGAACAGGCAATGAAATTCGAAAAAGTTCCAGCAAGTGTGATTGTTCTCGGTGGCGGAGTTATCGGATGTGAATTCGCTTCAGTCTGGAAATCCTTCGGCGCCGAAGTAACCATCATTGAAGCCTTGCCTCATTTGGTTGCCTTAGAAGATGAATCAACCAGCAAGCAACTGGAACGTGCCTATCGCAAGCGCGGAATTAACTTTGAACTCGGAACCCGTTTTGCATCCGCTGTTCGTAATGAATCTGGCGTCACCGTCACATTAGAAAATGGCGCGACATTTACCGCCGAAGTTCTCCTCGTTGCAGTAGGTCGCGGACCAGTTTCGGCAAACCTTGGTTACGAAGAAGCCGGTATCACTCTCGATCGTGGCTATATCTTGGTCGACGATAAGTGCCGAACCAATGTTCCAGGTATCTGGGCAGTAGGCGATTTGATTCCGACTTTGCAATTGGCTCACGTTGGTTTTGCTGAGGGCATTTTGGTTGCAGAAGAGATCGCTGGATTAAATCCTCGTCCAATTAATTACGATGGAGTACCTCGAGTCACCTATTCCGAACCAGAAGTTGCCTCCGTTGGCTTGACCACCGCCCAAGCAAAAGAACGTGGTTACGACGTTGTTGAATTGAGTTATGACTTGGCTGGAAATGGAAAGGCCAATATTCTCAAGACTGCTGGCTCGGTAAAATTAGTTGGTCAAAAAGATGGTCCGGTTTTGGGAGTTCACATGGTGGGCGATCGCGTAGGCGAACTCATCTCTGAAGCACAATTAATTTTCAACTGGGAGGCAGAGGCATCTGATGTCGCGGCCCTGATTCATGCTCACCCAACCCTCTCTGAGGCTCTTGGCGAAGCACATCTAGCTCTTGCAGGTAAACCACTTCACGCTCACGGTTAATAGGAGATCATGTAATGACCTTTTCAGTAACAATGCCTGCGCTCGGAGAGAGCGTCACCGAAGGAACTGTGACCCGTTGGCTCAAAGCTGAAGGCGATCAGGTTGCTGTTGACGAGCCACTCCTTGAAGTCTCCACGGACAAAGTAGATACCGAGATTCCATCTCCTGTCGCAGGAACGCTCACTCGAATTGTTGTTGCTATTGATCAGACCGTGCCAGTCGGAGCCGAACTTGCAATCATTGCTGATGGTTCTGCGGCGGTAGAAACTCCTGCAGCCCCGGTTGCCCCGACAGTTGTTCCGACTCCTGCTCCAGTTGTGGCCGAAGCACCTGTTTTGGCCGAAGCACCGGCACCAGTCGCGCCTTCAACATCTGGCACCGTTGTTTCGATGCCTGCTCTTGGCGAATCAGTCACCGAAGGAACCGTTACTCGTTGGCTTAAAGGCGTTGGCGACTCAGTAGCAGTCGATGAAGCTCTGCTAGAAGTCTCCACGGATAAAGTTGATACTGAAATTCCATCCCCGGTTGCCGGAGTAATCCTCTCTATTGATGTCCCCGTCGATTCCACCGTTCCGGTCGGAGCCCGCCTTGCTCTCATTGGCGTAGCCGGAGCCGCACCAGTTGCGGCCCCTGTGGCGCCTGCTCCCGTTGCTCCAGCCCCTGTCACACCAGTTGCTGCCGCGCCGATTGTTACTCCTCCAGTACCAGTGGCACCTGTTGCTCCGGTTTCTGCTCCTGCACCAATTGCTGCACAACCAACTTCTGCAACTAATGATGATCTCTACGTAACACCGATCGTACGAAAGCTCGCATCGGATAACGGAGTAGACCTTTCCAAAGTTACCGGCACAGGTATTGGTGGTCGGATTCGAAAAGAAGATGTTTTAGCTGCTGCCAAACCTGCTACTCCAGCTCCAACTATTGCCGCTCCACCGGCCGCAAAAGCAGCCCCAGTAAGTGCCTCACCGCTGCGTGGAACCACGGTTCCAATGACGCGACTTCGCAAAGTTATCGCTGCGCGCATGGTTGAATCCCTTCAGGTCAGTGCACAACTCACCACAGTCGTTGAAGTGGACGTGACAAAAATTGCTCGACTTCGCGATCGTGCTAAGGGTGCATTCGAAGCACGAGAAGGCGTGAAGTTAACCTTCCTACCTTTCTTCGCGGTTGCCGTATGCGAGGCGCTCAAGCAACATCCAGTTCTTAACTCATCGATTAGTGGCGATCAAATTACCTATCATGGCGCAGAACACTTAGGTGTGGCTGTTGAGACTGAAAAAGGTTTACTCGTTCCAGTCATTCGCGATGCTGGAGATTTAAATATTGGCGGAATTGCTCGCAAGATTTCCGATGTCGCAGCCCGCACCCGCGAAAACAAGATCACTCCGGATGAACTCGGTGGTGGCACCTTCACCCTCACCAATACTGGTAGCCGGGGCGCACTATTTGATACTCCCATTATTAATCAACCACAGGTTGCGATCTTGGGTCTAGGCGCAGTAGTCAAGCGTCCGATAGTGATGAAGGGCGAAGATGGCGGCGAGACGATTGCAATTCGCTCGATGGTTTACCTTGCACTCTCCTACGATCACCGAATTGTTGATGGCGCGGATGCTGCTCGATTCTTGGTCACTCTCAAAGAGCGCCTGGAAGAGGGTCGCTTTGAATCCGATCTTGGTTTATAGGGCCTGATGACACCTCCACAGCGCATCGCAATATCGGGTGCTTCAGGTTTGATTGGCACTGCACTAGTGGGTCATCTCAAAAGTGAAGGCCATACTGTTCAACGCCTAGTACGACGCGACGCAATTTCCGCCGAAGAGATTTCTTGGAATCCACAAGCAGGCACTGTCGATCTTCATGCTTTAGAAGGCGTAGACGCGGTCATTCATCTGGCTGGCGTTGGCGTTGGTGATCGTCGTTGGACATCAAAATATAAAGCCGAGATTCTTAATTCACGATTGCTTGGAACAACAGCAATTGCTAATGCGGTAGCGCAAGTGAAACCTTCTGTCTTTATCTCCGCCAGTGCCGTCGGTTGGTATGGCGAATCGGGCAATCGAGCCGTAGTCGAGACAGATCGGGCTGGCGATGATTTCTTGGCTACTGTCTGCCGAGAATGGGAAGCTGCCGCGGACTTGGCAGGGCCAGATATTCGCACGGTGAAGATTCGAACTGGACTAGTTCTCGATCCAACCGGAGGAGCTTTAGGCAAAATGTTGCCACTCTTTCGACTTGGCCTTGGTGGTCGCCTAGGTTCGGGCCAACAGTGGTGGTCGTGGATTACTTTGCACGATGAAATTCGGGCAATCTGCCATCTGCTGGAATCGAAAGTTTCTGGGCCAGTTAACCTAACTTCACCCAATCCAGTTACCAATCAAGAGTTCACAGCCGCCTTGGCGAGATCACTTCATCGCCCAGCGGTATTTCCGGCTCCGGCATTTGCACTCAAATTGGCGCTAGGTGGATTCTCGACCGAGATCCTTGGTTCCAAAAAAGTCATGCCTCATGTACTTCTCGAGGATGGGTTCACTTACGACTATCCCCACGTACTTGGTGCTATCTCCGCGCTTGTCGAATCTGATCGATAATCGATTCTGCGGCTAATCGCCCACTTTGCAAGGCACCTTGTTGTGAGGGCAATGCCGTGCTGTCCCCAACGATATAAATATCGTTTCGAGTCGCTGGTTGAGGATAAATAACGTGCAACGGTAGCGATTGCTTGATGTCATATTTGGCAACCAAATCCCAATTCCGGGTATCAGAACTCCAAAGTTTAGATAAGGACTTTCGAACTTCACTCTCTGAGATCGGTTCTAAAGATGTTGAAGCAACTAAATGCTTTCCGTTAGGAGCATAAGCCTCGGAAACTTCCGACATCACCACCGAATTAACAAGTGGAGATTTCCCATCCACGACAAGGGTTTTTGCTGAGTCGATCTGATCTGGAGTCGAGTGATACCAAGTGGTGCTCGCGAGCATGACAGGCGCTCGACCCAAATTCAGCAATTGAGCGCTCGTTGTTGGGTCGGTTGCAATCACGATGTAATCAGCTGAGAGTTCGCCGCGATTAGTTCGAATCACGTGATCGGAAATTTCTTCCACAGCATGTTGCAAGCGAAGATCAATTATGGGAGCGGCGAGGGCGGTAGAAAATTCACCAACACCAAATCGAGGAACTCCCGGAGTCGCTTTAGCAAAGGGAAGAATAACTTTTCGAACTACTTCTGCGTTCACATTCTTGGGGTCAGTCAAAAAAACGCCGCGTAAAAATGGTGCCAGAACTTCGGAGAGAAATGTTTCAAAACTTTCTGAGGCCGATCCAAAACTCTCGGTTAGGCTCTGTTTGGTCGTGAGGAATTTAAGAAAGGAAAGTTTTTCTTTGGTCAATCCAGTCGTTCGGCTTAGAGCGCTCGCCAAATACTTGGCCGATTTTCTCGGATCCCCCATGGTGATATCGCCAGATTCTCGGCTGAAGCGAATTGCTGGATTAATGGGACAGAAATCAAGATTGGCTAAACCATTGAGTCTAACTATCTCCGAATACGCGGGATTAATAACTTGGAAGCCGTGATCCAAGATGTAACCATCGATACGATCGGATGCAACTCGCCCACCAACTCGATCTGATGCTTCTAAAAGCACGACATCAACACCCGAATTCTGCAGATATCGAGTCGCTGCAATTCCCGATAGTCCGGCCCCAACGACGACTACTTGGTGATTCATTCTCTTACCGAAACCTCTCGTGCGACATCGATAATTTTCGCAACTGCCAATGCATCAGCCGTTGAAACCGGCCACTCCCCTTTGCCTACCAGCGCCAACTTTATGGCTTCGTAAAAGGATCCATAACTACCAGGAACCGCTTCGTACTCTTCCTCATCGCTTCCGAAGACCAACTTGGCCTTGGATCGCGCATTCTCTTGCCAAACTCCATCAACGGGAAATTTACCTTTCCGCAGCAACGCTTCTTGCGGATCTAATTCGGAGATCACTAGGGCACCCTTATCCCCCATTAATCTGATTCGCGGTCCTGGTGATCCCACGATGGCTGAAGCGGAAAGGTAGGAATCCACACCAGAAGCATGGTTGAGCACAATGACAACATCGTCGTCACTCATACCGCGCACCGAACGTATGGAGGAATAACCAACTGCTGCAGGACCAAACCAATCAAGTGCAAGGCTGACCAAATGGGATTGTAGGTCGAGAAGAGTTCCGCCACCTTCACTGGCTGGCAAGGTAGTTCGCCAAGTTTGGGCCGTTGGATTCGGACGGAATCTTTCAAAGCGAGAATCCAATCGAAAAACTTCTCCCAAGGTGCCTTCCGAGATCAGTTTCTTAATCGTTAATGCGTCACTATCCCAACGTCGATTGAAAAAGACGGTGATGGGAACGCCGGTCCGACGCGAGGCCAGAACCACTTCTTCGGTTTGAGAAAAATTCAAGGCCATCGGCTTATCAACCACCACAGGAACGCCTGCCTCAAGTGCTGCAATTGACTGCGAAGCGTGAACTGAGTTTGCCGTAGCTATCACGATGAGATCGAGATCCATGTGGAGCAAATCGGAGAACTCACTGACAACTGCTACGCCAGGAAAATCCTCCCGAGCCGAATTCGCCCGGCCGTCATCTTTCGTGACAATGCCAACGACCTCAAAACCAGAACCCTTCAGTAATCGCCCATGAAAGAATCGGCCAGCCAATCCATAGCCAGCAATTCCGACACGCAATCCGTTACTCATAGAGTCCAACCTACAGGCTGGCAGAGACCTCTTCATCTTTCAACTTCGAAGGCCACCAAATCTTTGGTCCGATTGTATGAATCAAGGCGGGTACCAAAATGGATCGAACTAGGAGGGTATCGAGAAGAACTCCAAACCCAACTGCAAATCCAATTTCCGCCAGAAAGACCAAGGGCAAAATTCCCAGCACGGTGAAGGTTGCGGCTAAGACGATGCCGGCCGAAGTAATAACGCCACCAGTAACAGTTACACCCTTTGTAACTCCTGCTCTCGTTCCAATTCGCAGGCTCTCTTCTCGAACTCGAGTCATCAAGAAAATGTTGTAATCGATGCCTAGTGCGACAAGGAATACAAAGGCGAAGAGGGGGAAGGAAGTATCTTCCCCAACAAAATGGAATATGTGGTGAAAGACGACCGCACATACGCCGAGGGTTGCCAAGAATGAAAGCACAACTGTGGCAAGCAAGAGTGCCGCGGCAAGAATTGAGCGAAGCAACAAAGCGAGGATGATTGCGATCAGTAACAAAATCACTGGGATGATCAAGTTGCGATCATGAGATGCTGCCTCACTGATGTCATAGCTGACTGCAGATGTGCCGCCAGTGAGAATCTTCGGATCGATTTGGTGCATCGCATCGCGAATCTTTGGAACTACCGCGCGAGCCGCTAAAGAATCCGGGCTCTCAACTAAAGTGACATTGAGAAGAATTTTCCCGTCGACAACTTTCGCAGGCGGTAGAGCCTGGCCCGGAATCGCTGGAGCGGATAGCGCAGGAATCACATTGGTCACATCAGGAAAGGCTTTCAAAACTTGCGTTGCCTTTGCCACTTCAGATTCGGGAACCAGAACCAAAGTTGGATCACCAGAACCTCCGGGGAAATATTTCACAAGTTGCTCTTGCCCCACCAATGAATCAGGTCGCGTAGTAAAAGATTGCACTTCGGAAATTCCACTTGCATGAAGCGTCGTAGAGAAAGCTGCCATGATCACCAAAATTAAAGTGGCAGCGGTCCAATATTTACGGGGGCTGCGGCTGGTTGCATTGGCGACCTTCGCCCAGATTCCGGTCAACTTCTCGTCCTTGGAATCAAAATGTGGAACCTTTGGCCAGAATATCCAACGACCAAAGAGAACTAGAAGAGCAGGTAAGAACGTCAAAATCGTGAACATAGAGCAGACAATTCCAATTGCGCCGATCGGACCTAATCCGCGATTGTTTGTTAATTGACTGAGTAAAAGAACAAGAAGTCCAAGAGTCACCGTGCTACCGGAGGCAACAATCGGTTCAACAACCCCGCGCCACGCAGTTTTCATCGCATCAAATCTGGACTCGTGCAAGTGGAGTTCTTCTCGATATCGCGCAATAAGTAAGAGCGCATAATCCGTCGCCGCACCTAAAACCAAGACGGAGAGAATGCCTTGCGATTGACCATCGAGGGTGAGGATGTTGTGCTTTGCCAATTCGTAAATGATCGCACCTGCTAAAGAGAGGGCTGTCACCGCTGAAAGCAACGGGAGAATCCAGAGCAACGGAGATCGATAAACAAAAATCAAAATCAGAGCAACGATGCCACCAGTTGTGAGAAGCAAACTGGAATCAAGTCCACCAAATGCGCCAAAAAGATCGGCCAAGATTGCACCGAATCCGGTCACGTGGGAAGTGAATCCATTACCTTGGGAAAATTGGGTGGCGTAATAACGAATTGCAGTGACTACTCCAGTGAGAGATGGCGTCTTGCTAGGAAGCAGAGCGGTCGCTGATTTGTAACTAATCGGAATGCTGGCCAAAATCGCATCGCCCTTTGCAGAGGGAAAGGCCACCATGGAAACTTTCGGAACGAGGAATTGCGAAATCGGAAGCGATATTTCTTTACCTTTGGCATCTTTAATTAACTTGCCTTTGCTATCTACCAGCGGTTTATTGGCTAGCCCTTGAAGAAATCCATTTGCGGCAGCTACCTGGGCGGAATCGGCTTTACCTACAAAGAGAACGAGAGCGGGAAGTTCGTCGGAAGCGCCCAATTGGAATTTGGAGGCGAGGGAGGTTATTTGAGTAGATTCCACTGAATCGGGCAAAAACTTCGAATTATCGTTCTTCTGAACCGTGGAGAGGCTGCCGAATAGCGGCCCTGCCACCCCGCTGATGGCCAACCAGGCAACAACAGTAAGAATCGATAACCAGAGCAATTTCCGTGATGATTTAGTCGACATGTACTCCCCTAGCGTCGGTAAGTGGCAAATCCTATCTAGCCAGCTACGCGGTTTCTCGCTCAAATTTTGGAAAAACCCCGAAAAAATGGTGCTGTTTAGCGAAAATTCATCTGGGCAATTAGGCTCATGGCATGGTTTTAACAGCTACAACGCAGGTCGCGCTCAAGCGGCAAGGGCTTGTCGATTATGAAACCGCCTGGGCGAGCCAGCGCAAGATTCACGAAGAAGTTGCTGCCGGAGAACGTCCAAATACCTTGATTTTGTTGGAACATCCATCCGTTTACACCGCCGGGCGACGTACGGAAGATCATGAACGACCTATTGATGGCACGCCGGTAATAAACGTCGACCGTGGCGGAAAAATCACCTGGCATGGCCCAGGGCAGTTGGTGGGATACCCCATCATCAAACTTCGCAATCGAAATGAAGTCGTTGGCTTTGTCCGCGAAATCGAGACTGCGCTGATCGAAGTCTGCCAAACCTTCGGAATTGATGCGGTTCGATACTGCGAACGTTCTGGAGTCTGGCTTCGCGATGAAAAGGGTGACCGTAAAGTCGCCGCCATCGGAATTCGCGTTGCAAAAGGTGTGACGATGCATGGCTTTGCACTTAACGTAAATCCAGATCTTTCGGCTTTTAATTCCATCGTTCCATGTGGGCTTGCCGATTCAGCGGTAACTTCATTGGAACTTGAGTTGGGTCGAAAAATAACTATCGATGAGGTCGCACCACTGGTGGAAAAACACATGTACGAAGCGCTCGTTCGGGTCGCTCAATAATGGGAATTCACAAATGACATTAGCCCCTGAAGGTAGAAAATTACTGCGTATCGAAGCTCGCAATAAAGAGACTCCGATTGAACGCAAGCCAGAGTGGATTAAGACTCGAGCAAAAATGGGCCCTGAGTACACCGAACTTCGTTCCCTCGTTGTTCGCGAAGGTCTGCACACCGTCTGCCAGGAAGCAGCTTGTCCAAATATCTTTGAATGTTGGGAAGACCGTGAAGCAACATTCCTCATTGGTGGCGAGCAATGCACCAGACGTTGCGATTTCTGCAATATTGATACCGGCAAACCCGGGCCACTCGATCGTGACGAGCCACGACGCGTTGCCGAATCAGTTCAAGCGATGCAATTGCGTTATGCAACTATCACTGGCGTTACTCGCGACGATTTAGAAGATGAAGGCGCTTGGCTCTATGCCGAGACGATTCGTAAAGTTCACGAACTCAATCCAAATACTGGAGTTGAGATGCTGGCCCCAGATTTCAGCGGGCATTCACACCTTCTTAACCAAGTCTTTGAAACCAGACCAGAGGTTTTCGCTCATAATTTAGAGACCGTACCTCGTATCTTCAAGCGGATCCGTCCCGCTTTTAGATACGAGCGTTCGTTGGATGTAATTTCTCAAGCCCGGGCTTTTGGACTTATCACTAAATCAAATCTCATTCTTGGTTTGGGCGAGACAAGAGAAGAAATTTCACAAGCTCTCATCGATCTCCACGATGCGGGTTGCGACCTCATCACCATTACCCAATATCTACGTCCCTCGTCAGTTCATCACCCGGTTGAGCGTTGGGTGAAGCCACAAGAGTTTGTAGAACTTGCGGCCGAAGCAACGGAGATTGGTTTCTCTGGCGTAATGAGCGGACCACTTGTTCGATCCAGCTACCGGGCTGGTCGCCTCTACAAGCAGGCGCAAGAGAAGAAGGCTTCAACTTTGGAAGCGCACCGTGGCTGACCTCGTCTATCCCCCAGTCGTTGTTGCCATCAAAACATTGTGGCGCGCACTCGGTCTGAAGTTCACTGTTTTCGGTGAGGCATATGTACCGCGAAAAGGTGGGGCAATTCTGGCCATCAATCATGTTGGCTATTTAGATTTTGCACTAACGGGAACCGCAGTATTACCAGCCAAGCGTTATGTTCGATTTATGGCAAAGAAAGAGATTTTTGACCATAAAGTTGCGGGTCCCCTGATGCGCGGAATGCACCACATCAGTGTCGATCGAAGCAACGGTTCAGCCTCTTTCGTAGCCGCACTTCGAGCTCTTCGCGCCGGCGAAATTGTTGGCATATTTCCTGAAGGGACGATCTCAAGAAGTTTTGAAATCAAGCAATTGAAAACCGGTGCAGTCCGCCTGGCCATGGGTTCTGGAGTTCCGATCATTCCCACCATCGTCTGGGGCAGCCAACGGATATATTCAAAGCGAATGAAACGTAGTTTTGGTCGACACCATTACCCGATCACGATTGCATTCGGCGAGCCATTTATGGTCGAACGCGGAACCGATGTCGAGGCGGCAGAGATCGACCTTAAAAATCGCATGGTCGCGTTATTACACTTCGTTCAGGAACGTTACCCTGATTCACACGAAGGTCAGCGCTGGGCTCCGGCCAGATTAGGTGGAACTGCACCAACTTTGGAAGAAGCGCAAGCAGAACATGATGCCTTCATGGAAAATTTGAAAAAGAAGAAAGAGGATAAGTAGAAGATGGCTCTATTCGGTCGCAAAAAGAAGGCAAGCTCCGCTCCTGCCAAAGATGGCAAGGGAAAGGCTGATGCTCCTAAAGAGTCACAACTAAAAGTCCTCAAGGATGCTTATCGAGTAACTAAGCAAGAGAAGCCACTAACCCTAGTTTGGTGTTTGGCAATTTTCTTTGGAGTACTCGCAATCGCCATCATTCTCGGCACCTCTCTTCATCATCCTGTCTATTTCGGAATCATTCTGACTCCCCTCGCACTCCTTGCAGCGTTCTTCTTCTTTACTCGGCAAGCCAATGCAGCTGCTTACTCATCCATCGAAAATGAAATTGGTGCAGGTGCATCAGTATTAATGTCGATCCGTCGCGGCTGGGAAACTACTCCCGCGGTCAACGTCACCAAGAATCAAGATATGGTCCATCGCAGTGTCGGACGTGCTGGCATCGTTATCGTTGGCGAAGGTGGCAACGGAGTTCGCGGTCTCATGATCGATGAAAAGAAAAAGATGGAACGCTTCGTACCAGGAGTTCCAGTCACAGAAATTATTGTTGGAAATGGCGAAGGTCAGGTTTCACTTCGGAAATTGCAAAAGAAAATGAAGAAGCTTCCTAAGAAATTATCAGCGACTCAGATGCGCGAAGTCCGAATTCGGCTAAAGGCAGTTGGCGGAATCAACATGGCAATTCCAAAAGGACCAATGCCAAAGAATGTGAAAATGCCCCGTCGCTAACGAAATCTAATTGACTTTCTTCTCTCTCCCCCAATAAACCCAAAGGGTGAGAACGGAGAGGATCAAAGCAAAACCAAAGAGCAAATCTTCTGCCGGAGCTGCGGCTATTCGTAGCCCCCAAATTTCATTTGGCCGATACATCACAATATCTCGCGAGGTCAGCCACCAATTGGTTATCAATTGAAAAGGCAAAATAATCGCGTACGAAGTCCAGAACGCCTTGCGACGGAGTAGTCGGACTTTGGTTATCAACGTATCCAGATAGAAGGCGAGAAGCACGGCAACCAAAGCAATCTCGGAATATGTCACTTTTCATCTCCGATTATCCAATGCCCTTTAACTCGACGTACCGCTTCGAGGGTCATGATTGCCGCGACCGGAACGATGAGAAAGAAGAGAAACTCTTCTAGCGGAATCTTGAATGGGCCGAAAATTCCTAAAATCTGATTTGGATCAAAGAACCAGTGTCCTCGAGAAATCGCGTAGGCATCCCAAATGACGAAAAGAATTCCGATGGGCAAAATGGCAGCGAGCGCCCGGCGCCAACGTTTCAAAACCCGAACCCGAAGTGCAACTTCCAGCCAAAACGATCCAACGACTGTAAAAACAAGCATGGCCACATATCCGAAGTGGCGCATCAGATCCGAACCACCGTCGTATTCGTAAAGTGCTCGTGATATCCACGGCCATCCTTCATGAAGACTGCCGGAATGACCAAGCAAATCATCAGCGTTCGCGCCAAAATCCGTCCCGGAGAGACAAACCCACCCGTCGAAAAGTCGACTACCTTGAGACGCAGCAACTTCTGCCCTGCCGAAGCTTGGGTGAGAATAGTCAGCAGCGAAACCTCGATGAAGAAAAGCAAGAGCGGAAAGAACTGAGCCCCGCCGGGAACTTTGGGTGTGATCCAAGCTGAGATGAAGAGCGACATGTACCAATCGATCGCTAAAGCCAGGAATCGGCGGCCAAAAGAGGCCTTCGCTGGTTCAGTCATAACCCAAAGATTAGTCTGAGCGCCTAACTAAGCGCCTTTTCGAAACCCTCAACTCCAACTTTAGGTTTGGAAATATTTCCGTAACTTTAGGGTCACAACCCCTTCACGCTTGCGCTTTACCTTTTACCCCTCAAACCTTTACCGGTACAGGCCCACCGACGCGTCTAGCCGTCCACAGTGAACAAATGGGGAGCAGCATGTTTAAAAATTCCGCTGAAATCTTTGACTTCATTAAGAAGAATGACGTCAAGTTAATTGACGTCCGCTTCATTGATCTACCAGGCATCCAGCACCACTTCAACGTTCCTGTTGAGTCTTTCGACGAAGCAGTTTTCACTGACGGCCTGATGTTTGATGGGTCCTCCATCCGTGGCTTCCAGGCAATTCACGAGTCAGATATGAAATTGCTGCCTGTCCCAGGTTCTGCCTATATCGACCCATTCCGCACGGTAAAGACTTTGATCATCAACTTCTCCGTTCACAACCCAATCGATGGAACTCCTTACAGCCGTGACCCTCGTGGCGTCGTATCCAAGGCCGTTGACTACCTTCGCAGTACTGGAATTGCAGATACCGCATTCTTCGCACCAGAGGCTGAGTTCTATGTCTTCGATGCCATTCGATTCAACACTGGCATGAACGAGTCTTACCACCACATTGATTCCTATGAAGGCGCTTGGAACACCGGAGCCGAATTCGACGCCGACGGAACTCCTAACCGTGGCTATCGCACTCGCATCAAGGGTGGCTACTTCCCCGTCTCTCCAACCGATCAATTCGCTGACCTTCGCGACGAAATGGTTATGAACCTCGGCAAAGTTGGCTTGCTCGTAGAGCGCGCTCACCACGAAGTCGGCACCGCCGGTCAGATGGAAATCAACTATCGCTTCGCCGACATCCTTCAAGCTGGCGACGATGTTATGAAGTTCAAATACATCATCCGCAACACCGCTTGGGAAAATGGCAAGACCGCAACATTCATGCCAAAGCCACTCTTCGGTGACAATGGTTCGGGTATGCACGTTCACCAATCACTTTGGAAGGACGGCGTTCCGTTGTTCTTCGGCGAGGGATATGGCGATCTCTCCGACATGGCTCGTTGGTACATCGGTGGATGGTTAAAGCATGCTCCTTCACGTCTTGCCTTCCCCAACCCAACCGTTAACTCCTACCGTCGTTTGGTTCCAGGATACGAAGCTCCAGTAAACCTCGTTTACTCAGCTCGTAACCGTTCTGCTTGTATCCGTATTCCAATTACCGGATCCAATCCAAAGGCAAAGCGCATCGAATTCCGTTGCCCAGATCCATCATCCAACCCATACCTCGCATTCGCAGCGATGTTGATGGCCGGCCTCGATGGAATTCAGAACAAGATCGAGCCACCAAAGCCAGTTGATAAGGATCTCTACGAACTCGATGCCGAAGAAGCATCCACAATTTCACAGGTTCCTGGTTCACTCGATGCCGTTCTCGATAACCTAGAGAAGGATCACGACTTCCTTCTTAAGGGTGGCGTCTTTACTTCAGACCTCATCGAAACATGGATCGCGTTCAAGCGTGAACAAGAAGTTGACTATGTTCGCTTGCGACCACATCCAGCAGAGTTCGAACTTTATTACGACATCTAGAAGTCATCATCAAAGCCCTCATCAGAAATGGTGGGGGCTTTTTTATTGATCGTTTTCTTGCGTAGCCCCACTAACATCGATTTGATACTGTCGTTGTGTGAACTATGCCATCAAGAAATTACTACGCCACATGTCGTGGGCAAATCAGCAAGTTTTTGAAGCGGTAATTCAATTGCCAGACGAAGCACTAAGTTCTTTTTTGGTAAATCCTGAATGGAGTGCCGCCCACATCTTGCAACACATTGCTGAAAGTGCAGATTGGTATCTGTTTTGTTTGACTCAATACCCCTGGCACCTTTCACCGGTTCCAACAACGATGGCTGAAGTTAAATTGCTCAAGGAAAAACTACTTGAGATTGATGCGAAGATCCTTGAACAGGCAGATTTGCCGGAAGATGATCTAACAATCAGTGAAGATGGCGAAATTTGGCTTGCTCTTCGCTCCACCGTTCTAACACAGACTATTCATCATGCGACTGAACACCGAGCACAATTAATGGATGCACTTGAAGCGCGCGGTTTCACACCGATCTCGTTAGACGACGTAGATGTTTGGGCCTTTGCTCGCCACGAGCGAGAGTCAATGAACCTTTAGATTTCGGGGCAGTTATTTACGCTTGGATATCTTTGACGCCACCAAAAAAGAATGAGTCAAGGAGAAAAGTTAAAGTTCTAAACCACGCTACCGAATCGACGTGATTGTAGGAAATATCATCGATCACTCGAGAAAGGTTCGCTCCTTGAATAAGTATGGCCACGGAGCGACTATCCAATAAATCATCAGCCCAGCCGCGAGATTTGCAAATGTCTATGATTTCCATCCAACGAAGAATTAACTGCTCTTGGGTTGGTCTTAGTTTTAAACGCATTCTTTCGCTGGTAATGGCGCCGTGAACGACGTTGAATCTTTCGATACGAAGCTCTCGAGAAATATTGAGTTTGCGATGTAACGCCTCGCTTTCGAAAGCCGAACGCGCACTAAATGGATCCTCGTTATCAAGCAAAGCGTCCCGCAGTCCGTCCAGCACTCCCTCAACATGGCGAGAGAAAGTGAGAATTTGAGCACTCTCAAGAAGATCGCTGAAATCTTCAAAGTGGTAATAAAGGGAGCCTTTTACGGCCCCGGATTTTTCGAGAACCTCTTCACTTTTAATATTCTCCGGATGCTTTTCTTGGAGCAGAGCAACAACAACGTCAAGAAGTTTTTGCTTGGTTGGGTGAATTCGCTCAGTTGGTGGGGCAAACAAGCTGTCAACGATCGTCATTTTCAAATCCCAACATAACTTCGTAATTGATCTTTGACGTTGAAGCCAAGATGATCAAGCACTTCTTCTCTCTCGGGAATTTCCTGACTTCCACAAGCAGCAAAGTGACGAATACCTTCGTTGGCCCAATAAAGAACTGCAAATGAGGTTAGTCCGGTGGCAACGCCAAGATGCTTCCACTCCGGATCGACATGGCAGAAGGGCAGAAGAACGCGACCACCTTCAAGTTTTGTCTCTAGCGCACCGATCAATAATTCACCATCAAAGGCACCAAAAATAACCGTGTCCTTATTCCACTCTTTTGCAAGTTCTGGCAATGTTGGGGCTCTATTGCCTCGCCCAGTATTATGAAGCGACGAATGAGAGTTAACAGCTTTCAACGCATACACGGCCTCCAAATACTGTGGGCCGATTTCCTTCACTTCGAACATTCGACTAAGCGTCGATATGTACCTGTCTTTAAAGAGATTTAACTGGTCCGGGTTATAGAGATCAAGTGATGCGGCCCAGATCTGGTTCTCGACTCGATAGCCTTCTTTTTCTAACTCTAGGCATTTGGGATCGGATGCGAAGAGTTTGATATGTCCAAATTTCTTTCCATACATATTTTCTGCCCTTCCACATCGAGAAACCTCGCTACAACCTCAATTGTATGTCTTTTTTGTGCGACAGAAAGGGAGAATGTGCTTCTTTAGCGGTCATACTTGACTAAAAGAGGGGGAATGAGTGCCTCCCCTCAAAATATTGGTTCGACAATTTGGGATGAGCGAGAGAGATGGATTAATCCCAGGGCAACGAATGCAATGCCGATCAAACTTTCGATACTAAGACTTTCGTGCAAAACAAAAGCAGCCAAAATCGTTGCTGTGGCAGGTTCCGCCAACACCAGCGTGGATGCCGTGTGAGCGGTTACTCGATGGAGGCCAAAGGAATAGAGAAAATAGGCCATTGCTGTAGGAACGAGACCTAGCCAAATAACCGTAATTGCCCCATGGGACGTTATCAGCCAACGTGGATTCGCCGTGAAAAGAATGGGAAATATTAAGAGGCTTGCAAGAAGGAAGATTCTCGCCATCAAATAAGAACTGGCAATTCCTTGAATCAGCAGAGATTTACTCGAGACGTTGAATAGTGCAAAGGAAAAACCAGCGAGCAGCGCCATGACCACTCCGCCTGGTCTCATGGCTGCGAAACCATGCGCTCCGCTCAAGAGAGTGATGCCAATTGTCGTAATTACGGTTGCTCGGATCCATCGAAAACCTAGTTTTGTTCTCGCATGAATGAACGAAATCACACCAGTGAATATCGGCGACGTTCCCAAAGCAATCAGCGTCGCCGTTGCAACTCCGGTCATTCGAACAGAACTAAAAAAAGCCAGCTGGTAGCCACCTACACCCAGTGCTGAAACGAAGAGACCAACGCCTGGAATCTTGGGCTTCTCTTTTTGTTGTGAAGTGAACTTCCAAAAAATAAACATGAATAGCGCACCACAGAGCAAGCGGGCGCTCCCGACAGCCAGAGGTGAAATTGTCTTGGCGCCAAGTTGCTGGGCCGTGCCAGTAGTTCCAAAGCAAATTCCGGCCAGAATAACGGCTAGCGGTCCTCGGTTTCCCAATCTCGTTGAATCGGAACTCGAGTTGGTGAACACGTAACCAAATTACACGCTAAACGGTCAACTTTGCGAAGAAGAGAGAATCAAGCAGATGCTGCAGGACTTTGACCCACTCGCCTTAGTCCATGTGTTCTGAGGCTACGTCATCCACGACTCTGCCCACGATGGTCGTCTGTAAAAGAACTGCCACCGCCCTTGGGTCGAGAGATTGCGCCGCCCAGCCACGATCGAGACAGAGTTGAAAAATGTCCATCCACCGCTGGGTTAATTTATCTTGGGCGTGCTCCAATTGGGATTGAAGTTTTGGCTAACTCGATAATCCTGAAGCAATCGCTCGACCGTATCAATCAATTGCTGTTTAGTGGGATGGAATTCATCAAGGTATCTACTGTTTCGTCGCATTCTAACGTCACTTCCATATCGCAAATATCTCAATGCAACATTGCAAACGGACAAGTAAATTAAACTAAACGGTTAAACAGACCTCAAGTATGGAATTTAAGCAGGGAAAAAGAAGATTGAATCAAGGAGGTACTTAATCGTACGGACCCATTCATTGACGTCCATCTGGATTGCCGCGACATCGTCCACGACACGCCCCAACATTGCCGCCTGAATCAAGACGCCGACAGTTCTGGGATCTAAAGTCGAGTTCGTCCACCCTTTCTTCTGACATGTGACGAATATTTCCATCCATTGCTGGGTGCTGTGATCCTGATGGTGAGCGATGCGACTTCTAGCGCGCTCGCCTCGAAGTGGTGATACAACGATCCTTTTGAAACTCCTGAAGCGGCAAGAACAAGTTCGCTTCCTACTTCGTAAATCGGCCTGGTAGTTAATAACTCTTCGACCGTTTGAATTAGATACAGGCGCGTTGGGTGTTCGGGGCGCGGGATAGCGTGGGGACTGGTGCGGTTCATAGAAAACTCAGTTTAACGATTTGCACTTTCAAAAGACCTAGACCCATTCTCCAATAATGCCTTAGTGACTCCTGTCAAAGTAAGACGAAAGAGCGGATACTTCTCCAATGCCCAATGTTAAATTGCGAAAAATGAACCAAGAAGAATTCGAAACTTTCCACGAATATTCAGTCGTCGAATATGCGAAAGCTAACGTCACCTCAGGTAGGTGGTCTGAATCAGAATCGTTGGAAAATTCTCGTTCCCAATTCAAAGTCCTGATTCCTAACGGATTAGAGACGGTAAACAACGAATTTCTTATCGCCGTTGACGATGAAGGCAATCGGGTTGGCCACCTTTGGTTGAACCTTGACTATCGACCTGGGACTAACTCCGGTTCTTACATATATGACATCGAAATCGAGGAGTCGGCGCGGGGTAAAGGTTATGGAAAGGCGCTTTTGGTAGAAGCAGAACGGTTTGCCAAGAGTGCCGGATCCCCAAAAATGGGACTTAATGGATTCGGAGCAAATACCGTCGCTCGTAATCTCTACACCAATAGCGGATACGAAACCGTCGCGATCCAGATGCAAAAAACCCTGTAACTCCAAGTTTCACCTCCTTTTGGGAATAATCACAGCCAATATCACTCAAAAAGGCGGGCAAAGCCTGCCGAAACTTTTTACTATTGGTCTTGGTTAAGAAACGTATTGTCTAGGAGAGGTTGCTCGATGTCCGAAATATCAATGTCCGAAATATCAATGTCCGAAATATCAATGTCGGAAAACACGGTCAAAGAGCGGGCTCCGCATTTCAAAGCTTTCGTCACGATGCTGGTTTCCTCGCTACTGAGCCTCACCGCCTCGCTGGTGTTATCGATAGACGCGATCAAACTAGCCAAAGATCCGAATGCCAGCCTTAGCTGCAACGTGAACGCTGTGATCTCATGCGGCAAAGTCGGCGTTTCCTGGCAATCCAACTTGCTTGGTTTCCCCAATGCTTTTCTAGGCCTGATCTGCGAACCAGTGGTTATCACAGTAGCAATGGCAGGTCTGAGCCGGGTGAAATTTCCCAAGTGGTTCACTCGTGCCGCGCTTACTGTCTATTTTGCCGGCCTTCTCTTTGCCTTCTGGCTTTTCTCTCAATCCTATTTCGTCATCAAGGCGTTCTGCCCATGGTGCTTGCTGGTGACCATATCCACCGTCACCGTCTTTGCCAGCATGTTTCGAATTAACGCGCTCGAGGGGAATTTGCCAATTAGCGAACGAGCAAGTGAATTCGTGAACCGAAAACTTCTCGGGGGCTGGGATTCCGTTGTCGTTACTTTTATCTACTCAGTTCTTATTCTTCTGGTCATCTTCAAATACGGTTCTTCACTCTTTGGTTAAGACTCAAAGTTTTTTTATTCTCGTGAATTTGGTGGTTTTAACTTTTTAGATACTTTCGATCTCCAACATCGGAAAGTTATCGATGTGAATTGTGTAGCGAGATCGTGAACTCATGACGAATGCATTAGTCATTGCCCCTGCAAGGACGATCGAATCTTTAGGTAATGATTCGCCTCGACTTTCTAAATGCTCCGAAAGTTTCACTATGGTCAGGAGTGGATCGCCTAGTATTTGCGTTAATGGCGCCGACTCAAGTTTTTGGCCATCGCAACTTATTCCACCGTATCCAAGATGCAATTTATCATCGTCAATATCTTGCCAATCGCCAAGGATAAAACCGGCCGCACTTGTGTTATCCGCTACGACATCTGGCAAGGTGAAATCAAAATTTGTAAATCGTGAATCGATTATTTCGGCACCTACTGCCACCGCAGCCAAGAAGTTCGTAACATCCTTACGCGCTATTGCACGATCTATTTCTTGACTTGTTTGAAAGACAAGTTCAGGTTCAATTCTTGGTTGAACAAAATCTCGAGTATCCACTCGATTATTTTTGAGCATTGCATTGGTGAGAAATCCAAAAACGGGTCGATCAATTTTCATCGTCTTTTGTTTAGCTGGGCTAGTCAATCCCAATTTCATTCCCACACTTCGTTCGCCACGAGAGAGACGAAATTTCTTATCTGCCGCTTGAACTTCGTAACCAAAACCCTCACCAAGAAGTGGGTCAAGCAAGGTCAAGCGCGCAATCGTCTGCCTATTTTCTCGCGCGTTCCTAAGTAAAGTTGCCGCCTCGATTGGGGTTAGCAAAAGTCAAAAATCCATTTTTGAAGATCTGCCAGGGCTTCCTCTGTTATGCCATGTCCACCAGCGCCAAAGCTCCTTGTAACCACGGCACCTGATTCTTCCTCAATGTATTGGGCTGTCCGGTCCAGAAGTTCTCTAGGTATTACATGGTCGTTACTTCCCTGCGCAATCAAAATGGGAGTGTTTAGCAATCCATTTGGAACAACGGCAACCCCCGCTTCAAAGGGCAGCGTTCCATAGAGAATCGCGACGCCAGAATAATTCTCGGGGCGATCCAGAATCAATCCGCCAGCAAAGGCTGCGCCACCACTAAAACCAACTAGGAGCACTTTGCGATTGTGAGTTACAAAGCCATCGAACCAAGTGGTAAACCAATCCATAGTTTCTCTTAGCGACTCTGCGACTGGACGACCAATCCCTCGATTGGCAAACCAAGCAAATCCGCCACCCTCGCCAATGGGAGCTCTAACCGCCACGTACGCGGCTTCTTGAGGAAGATGTTTGGCAAGAGCAATGATTTCGGATTCATTGGAGCCACGACCATGTAAAAGAATCACAAGTGGAACGTTCGGCTCATTCGAACCGAACGTTGCCACAGTTGCGGGAGCAAAGGAGGTCATGTCTTTAGGTTAAGCGAGTTTCTCGGGACCGGAAAGTGACCATGCTGATTGCCATGAGAGTGAATTCGAAGCATTGAGTGCGATGTTGAGGAAGGCCATCTCCTCAAGTGAACGGGCAAATCGAAGACCGCCAACGTCTAAGGCATCAAAGCCCAACGATGTTGCGTATTCGGCAACAACTTTCTTGGCATCCGCACTATCGCCAGCAATGAAGGCCTGAAGCTGGGGACTCTTTTGTGAAGGCGATGTGATACGTCCAGCAAAAACCGTGTTGAATGCTTTGACTACAGAATTATTTGCGAACAGTCCTTGAAGATCTCCGGCACCAGAGACTCCAGTGATATCGAGATCAGAGAAAGTGGCGTTGAGTGGATTTGTTCCGTCGAGGATTACGGTTTTGGAGTCGATGTTTTGCAATTCGACTGCGACGCTGCCAAGGACTGAACCTGGTACTGCCAAATAGACAAGGTCAACGCCCTTTGCGCCTTCGGCTACGGACGAAGCGACACTGGCACCAGTTTCAGCGGCAACTTTTGCAGCTTCTTCTGAGGTCGAGCTAAAAATTGAAACGCTGTGACCGGCTTTGGCTGCCGCACGTGCTTGTTGGGCGCCGACGTTGCCGGTTCCGATGATAAATACCTTCATGATTGCTCCTTTTGTTGATCAATAATTTAGTTGAACTTTCAACTATCTTTAACTTACACCTTTTATCAAATATTCCCGAACTCATTTTCGTGAGAGCATCTCCCAGTGATTGCTACTCAAAGTGTTGAACTTCGCGCCGGAGCCCGGTTATTGGTGAGCGGAGTCACAGTTCGCATCAATAATGGCGATCGAATTGGCTTCGTTGGTCGAAATGGCGCTGGAAAGAGCACTTTGGCTAAAGTCTTGGCCGGGGAAACCCTGCCTGCGGGTGGTCAAATAACTCGAACTGGAACCATTGGCTATCTCCCCCAAGATCCTAGAACCGGGGATCAAGAGGAATCCGTCATCAATCGAATCCTTTCCGCCCGTGGTCTGGATCAAATTGTTACCCGCATGCGAAAAGCCGAAGAGGCGATGGCTACTGCGACTGCAAATGAGCTCGAAGTGGCGATGGAACGCTATTCCCGCGTCGACAGTGAATTCAACGCTGCTGGTGGCTACGCCGCTTCATCGGAAGCTGAATCTTTCGCAACAAATTTAGGCATTCCGGAAAGGCTTTTTGATGAAGCTTTAAGTGTTCTCAGTGGTGGACAGCGTCGCCGGGTTGAGTTGGC